>DATFMT010000001.1:0-24694 GCA_035266745.1 Geothermobacteraceae bacterium
CAGGAAATTCTGATTTACGGCATCAAGGGTTACGCCGCCTACGCCGACCACGCCCTGATCCTGGACCGCGAGAGCGACGAGGTCTATGCCTTCACCCACAAGGCCCTGGCCGCCACCCTCGATCCCTCCCTGGGGCTGATGGACTTCGTCGGCCTGGCCATGGAGTGCGGCCGCATCAACCTCGTCACCATGGAACTGCTCAACAAGGCCCACACCGACAGCTACGGCCACCCGGTGCCGACCCCGGTCCAGCTCGGCACCAAGGCCGGCAAGGCGATCCTGGTCTCCGGCCATGACCTGCGCTTCCTCGAAGAGCTGCTGATCCAGACTGAAGGCAAGGGAATCAACATCTACACCCACGGCGAGATGCTGCCGGCCCACGGCTATCCCGGATTGAAGAAGTTCGCCCACCTGGCCGGCAACTGGGGAGGCGCATGGCAGGACCAGCACAGCGAGTTCCAGCAGTTCCCCGGTGCGATTATCTTCAACACCAACTGCATCCAGCGCCCGGCCGACAACTACAAGGACCGCCTGTTTACTTGGGGCCGCGTGCAGTTCCCCGACGTCAAGCACGTCGACGGCTGGGATTTCTCCGAAGTGATCGCCTGCGCCCAGGCCGGCGAAGGATTCCCTGATGCTCCGGGCCAGGAGATCCTGACCGGTTTCGGCCACAACGCCGTGCTCGGCGTTGCCGACAAGGTCATCGATGCGGTCAAGTCCGGCGCCATCAAGCACTTCTTCCTGGTCGGCGGCTGCGACGGCGCCAAGCCGGGCCGCAACTACTACACCGAGTTCGCCGAGCAAGCCCCCAAGGATACCGTCATCCTGACCCTGGCCTGCGGCAAGTTCCGCTTCAACAAGCTCGAGTTCGGTGACATCGGCGGCATCCCGCGGCTACTCGACGTCGGCCAGTGCAACGATGCCTATTCGGCGGTACAGATCGCCGTGGCCCTAGCCAACGCCTTCGAGTGCGAAGTCAATGACCTGCCGCTCTCCCTGGTGCTCTCCTGGTACGAGCAGAAGGCGGTGGCGATCCTGCTGACCCTGCTGCACCTCGGCATCAAGAACATTAAGATCGGCCCGAGCCTGCCGGCCTTCATCACCCCGAATGTGCTCAACTTCCTGGTCGAGAATTTCAACATCGCTCCGATCAGCACCCCGGAAGCGGATCTCAAGCAGATCCTCGGCTAAGCAGCTAGCAATGTCATAACATAAAAAAGGGTCGCCGCATGGCGGCCCTTTTTTATGCGGCCGGCCTTGACACACGCGGCAAAAACATTCAGTATCTTGAATATCAACCAGGAGAACTGTCATGCCGATCTACGAATACCACTGCCGAAGCTGTGACCAGACCTTTGAAAAGCTCTCCAGCATGAGCGAAACCAGCGCTTCCTGCCCGACCTGCGGCGCCGACTGCCGCAAGGCGATCTCGGTCCCCTCCCCCGGCCAGGTTTCGTCAGGACCAGCCGCTTCGGGTCCGTCCCCCTGCGCGGCGACCTGCGGCAAGACCTCCGGTTTTGGCTGAGGCTGATCTCCGGCCGGGCGTGTCCCGGTCATGCAGAAAAAGGGTGCCCTTCTGGCACCCTTTTTTTTAAGATTTTTTGCGCTTCGGCAACTCTTTCCTATACTTGAGTGTACGGGCCACTTCCCGCGCCCGACCAACTCGGAAGGAGCCATGTCGAACGCCGATCTCAACCAGCGCATCATCGTCCGCGGTCGCGACTTTTTCGCCAGCCTCGGCGAAGAGCCCCCTTCCGTTTTCAACAAACAGCAGTGGCTCGGCAAGCTGCTCGACTGGTGCATGCGCCAGGAGTCCTTCCGGCTGCAGCTGTTCCGCTTCGTCGATGTTTTTCCAATGCTCGGTGACAGCCACAGCCTCACCCGCCACCTGCAGGAGTACTTCGCCGCCGAGGGGAAAGAGATCCCGGAGCTGCTGCGCTGGGGCGCCGAAGCGACCAGATGGGGCGGCCGGATTGGCGGTGCCCTGGTCGGCAAGGCGCTGCGAGCAAACATCCGCGGCATGGCGGGACAGTTCATCATCGGCGAAACCGTCAGCGCCGCGCTGAAGAATCTCTCCAGACTGCGCGAAGAGGGCTTCGCCGCGACCATCGACGTGCTCGGCGAAACTACGCTCAGCGAGGAGGAAGCGGAAGCCTATGTTGAGACCTACCTGCAGCTGATCTCCAGTCTCGACGAGAGTTCCTGGACGCCACTCGCCGACCCCGAACAGACGGGACGCGACTGGGGGCACGCACCGACTATCAACGTCTCGGTCAAGCCGAGTGCCTGCTCTGCCCAGATCAAGCCGCGCGACTTCGAAGGATCGGTGGCGGCGGTCTGCGCCCGGCTGGAGCTGATCTACGCGCAGGTGATAGAGGTCGGCGGCTTTCTCTGCATCGATATGGAGAGCTACCGGACCAAGGAGCTCACCCTTGAGGTCTACCGCCGGCTGCGGCTGAAATACCCAGACTATCCGCATCTCGGTCTCGCCCTGCAGGCCTATCTGCGCGACACGGATCAGGACCTGGAGCGGCTACTTGAATGGGCAGAGCGACACGCCCTGCCGATCTCGCTTCGACTGGTCAAGGGAGCCTACTGGGACTACGAGACGGTGCTGGCTGCCCAGAACGGCTGGGAGGTGCCGGTCTATACGAACAAGGCCGCAACCGACGCCGCCTTCGAGCGCCAGGCGAAAGCGATCCTCGAGCATCACCCGCTCTGCCATCTCGCCTGCGCCTCGCACAACGTCCGCTCGATCGCCGCGGTCTTGGAGCTGGCGCAGCAGCTCGGGGTGCCGGAGGAGCGCTACGAGTTCCAGGTCCTCTACGGCATGGCCGAGCCGATCCGCCGCCAGCTGCTGCAGACTGCCGGCCGGGTCCGACTCTACGCCCCCTACGGCGAGCTGGTCCCCGGCATGGCCTACCTGGTGCGGCGGTTGCTGGAAAACACTTCGAACGAGTCGTTTCTGCGCCAGAGCTTCGCCGAGCAGGCCTCGATCGACCAACTGCTCGCGGACCCCGCCGAAAAGCTAATGACTGCGCCCGCCCCGACAGCGGAACCCGCCGCTCGCTTCCGCAACGAGCCGGCGATTGATTTCAGCCGCGCCGAGCAGCGCGACGCCTTCCGGGCGGCGCTCGAGACGGTGCGGGGAAGGCTCGGGCAAACCTGGCCGCTCTCTATTGACGGTCGCGACGTCACCACCGAAACGACCCTCCCCTCCACCAACCCGTCGCACCCCGCCGAGCTGATCGGATCGGTCTGCCAGGCCGGCACAACCGAGCTGGAACGGGCGGTAGCAGCTGCCCGGCAGTCCTTCCCCGCCTGGCGCGATAAGCCGGCGGGCGAGCGGGCGGCGGTCCTGCGCCGGGCAGCGGAATTGATGCGCCAGCGGCGCTTCGAGCTGGCGGCCTGGCAGACCCTGGAGATCGCCAAGCCGTGGGACCAGGCCTACGCCGATGTCGCCGAGGCGATCGATTTTCTCAACTATTATGCCGGCGAGATGGAGCGGCTGGCGCCGCCCCTTCCCCTCGGCAGAGTTCCCGGCGAGGAGAACCGCTACTTCTACGAACCGTGCGGCGTTGCCGCGGTCATCGCCCCTTGGAACTTCCCGTTGGCGATCAGCTGCGGCATGGTCAGCGCCGCTTTGGTGACCGGCAACTGCGTGATCTACAAGCCGTCCGGGCTGACCCCGGTCATCGGCCGACAGCTGGTTGAGATCCTGCTGCAGGCCGGCATCCCGCCGGGGGTCTGCAACTATCTGCCGGGACCGGGAGAATCCATCGGCGCCGGGCTGACGGGGCATCCTGCGGTCAGCCTGATCGCCTTCACCGGTTCGCTGGAGACCGGCCGACGGATCGTCGAGAGCGCCGCCCGACCGCAGCCGGAGCAGCGCCACTTCAAACGAGTGATCGCCGAGATGGGCGGCAAGAACGCCATCATTATCGATGACGACGCCGACCTCGACGAGGCGCTAAGTCACGTCCTCTACGCCGCCTTCGGCTTCTCCGGCCAGAAGTGTTCCGCCTGCTCGCGGCTGATCGTTCTCGATGCCATCTACGAGCAGTTCTGCCGACGCCTGGTCCTGGGAGCCGCCGCGCTACGGGTTGGACCGGCCGAGGACCCGGCCTTTGACCTCGGCCCGGTCGCCGACGCCGCCCAGCAAAAGAAGATTCTCGACTACATCGAAATCGGCCTCGAGGAAGGAGAGCTGCTCTACCAGGGGAACGCCCCGGAGGGCGGACACTACGTGCCGGTCACCATCATCGGCGCCATCACTCCCGAGCACAGGCTGGCCCGGGAGGAGGTGTTCGGCCCGGTGCTGGCGGTGATGCGCGCCAAGGATTTCGACCAGTCACTCGAGTGGGCCAACGCCAGCACCTTCGCCCTGACCGGAGGCGTATTCAGCCGCAGCCCGGCGCACCTGGAGCGAGCCAGACGCGAGTTTCGGGTCGGCAACCTCTACCTCAACCGCAACTGCGTCGGCGCCCTGGTTCAGCGCCAGCCGTTCGGCGGCGCCGGTCTCTCGGGTCTCGGCACCAAGGCCGGCGGCCCCGACTACCTGTGTCACTTCATGAACCCGCGCACCGTCACCGAAAACACCCTGCGCCGCGGCTTTGCCCCAACCGCGAAGATGAACAAGAGTAATATAGAACTGTAGCCACTGCGCAGAGAGGAGCCGTATGCAGCCGACCGAACAGCACTGGAAACTGCCGCCCTACAGTCCACCCGACTTCAGCGCCCCGCCGCTAGTTGGGGCGCCCGTGGCAAGCACCGCCCTGGCGCCGGCCGACGGCGTACTGCCAGAGGGTTACCACGCCACCAGCAACCATCCGGAGTATCTGCATCTGCACCGCGGGGAGTGGCAGCTGGTCGGAGAGAGTCGCATGGATGCCGCGCTGGTGCTGCGGAAGGGGAAGATTCAGGCGCTCGAGGCGCGCCGGGTCCGCAAGGAGGATCTCGTCGTGCTCGGTCGGACCGAGAACGGCGAAGAAGGGATCTACGTGCATACCGCGGGGTTTGCTTCGGCGGAACCCGGCAGCGCCGACAAGTTCGCCTTCCGCACCCGCGGCACTCGCGAGACCCCCTTCTCCCACTCCTACGACGAACTCTACCGGATCCTGCGGCACGACCGCGATCACGGCTACATCGCCTGGGTGCTAGGGCCCGCCGTCGCCTTCGACCAGGACAGCCGCGCCGCCATGCAGGGGCTGATCGAAGCCGGCTTCTGCCACGCGCTGCTGGCTGGCAACGCCCTAGCGGTCCACGACCTGGAAGCGGCCCGCTCCGGCACTGGTCTCGGCCAGGATATCTACACCCGCCAGCTTCGGCCGCAGGGGCACTATAACCACCTCGACCTGATCAACGAAGTCCGCCGGCGCGGCTCCATCGCCCGCACCCTCAAAGAGCTTGGACTGGGCGACGGCATCATCGCCGCCTGCGAACGTCGGGGCGTCCCCTACGTCCTCGCCGGTTCGATCCGCGACGACGGACCGCTGCCGGAGGTGCTGACCGACAGCCGCAAGGCCCAGGACGCCATGCGCCGCCACGCCGACCGCACGACTACCGTGGTAGCGCTGGCGACCCAGCTGCACACTATTGCCTTCGGCAACATGGCGCCGAGCTACCGGGTACTGGAAGGAAACATCGTGCGGCCGGTCTACTTCTACGTCGTCGACATGAGCGAATTCAGTGTCGACAAGCTGGCGAACCGCGGTTCGCTACAGACGACCGCGATTCTGACCAACGTCCAGGACTTCCTGATCAACCTCTGGCACAACCTCGGCGGAAAGGAATCGGGATGACGGCAGGCGAAACGAAATGGATCATCGAGGTGGTCGGCGTCCCGATCGATCTCGGCCAGACCCAGCGCGGCGTCGATCTCGGCCCCGGGGCGCTACGTTACGCCGGGCTGCGCCGGCAGCTGCGACAGCTCGGGTACGAGCTGATCGATCGCGGCAACCTCGATGTGCCGGTGCGCGATTCCCTCCCTGAAAGACGGCAGTCCAACGACCTGCCAGCGATCCGCGACATCTGCAGTGCCGTCTATGCCTCGGCCCGCCGAACGTGCGAACTGGGGCACCGGGCGGTTTTTCTCGGCGGCGACCACTCCATCGCCATCGGCACCGTCGGCGGCATCACCCACACCGAATCGGTCGGGCTGATCTATCTCGACGCCCACGGCGATTTCAACACCCCTGAGACCTCCCCGTCGGGGAACATCCATGGCATGCCCCTCGCCACCCTGCTCGGCGCGGGGCATCCCGAACTGGTCGATATCGGCCGACCGGGGCCGAAGCTCAAACCAGAGGACGTAGTGTTGATCGGGTTGCGGGAGCTGGACGAGGGGGAAAAACAGCGCTTGAAAGAGAGTGGGATGCAGATCTACACCATGCGCGAGATCGACGAGCGGGGGATTCACACCGTAACCCGCGAGGCGCTGCAACAGCTTGGCACGCATAAGCGCCTGCATGTCAGCCTCGATCTCGACGTGCTCGACCCGGCCGAAGCCCCCGGTGTCGGCAGCGCCGCTCCCGGTGGGCTCAGCTATCGAGAGGCCCAGCTGCTCTGCGAGCTGATCGCCGATACCGGGCGTTTAAGCTCCGTCGACCTGGTCGAGATCAACCCGATCCTCGACGAGCACAACCGGACCTCGACCCTGGCGGTTGCGCTGACGGCTTCGTTGTTTGGAAAGAGCATCCTCTGACCAGTTGAATTCATTCTTGTCCGGTAAATCCTGAGAAATCCAAGGTCCTCCCTGTGTCGCCAGGCGGGGTTTTGAATGCTCCTGACATTGTGGCTTAGCGGATAATGTGTCACTGGGTTGCAAGAACCTTAGCTAAAGATGGCTATTTGCGGCCCACTTTGGAGTGAATCAAAGTATGACTCCCCGGGAGGCTTTCAGCCAGCCTTCAAATCGATCCTTGGATCCCTTGGATAGAATCCGACTGAAGGTTTCCGGATCGTAGAGATACAGACAGTGCCGGATCGAGGTGTAGGGACTGAAGGTGTTGTCAGGGTTTTTTGCCATGAAATAATCTCTATAATCTCTGACGACTTTCAGATTCTCATTCAAGCTTTTGTGCAGATCCGACTTTTGAAAGGCACTGTCCAGTTTTAGAATGCCCTGAACGAAATCATCAACTTTATAGTCCTCAAATTCAAACTCCCTGAAAAAGTGTCTCGCGACGCGTAGAAAGTTAAAAGCATTGACGGTTTTTTCACTGATCGCCGTTGTCGGCTGACCAGCCTCTCTGCTGTCATCAAGCGGATCGCCAATCGGCGCGACCGTAGCTTGCTGGATGAGCTCGGTGGTGGCGTTGCGGATCTCTTTGAACTCACGGTCAGCCAACTCGAACAGGGCGGAGAGGATATTGATCCTGCGTTTGAGATCATTGGGAATCGATTTTTTGTATTTGATTTTGTGATCCAGAACACTCCAAGCGTCCTGGATCAAGGACCTGATCTGTACTTCGAAGGGATAATCGGCATACTTCCGGTATCTCGGCAGGGAGTTCAGTTGATCGTTCAGGACCAGATCCATGTGCAGGCCTTTGTAGCCAAATGAATCTTCGGTACTCTCAACGGCCGAGACCTTGTCGGTGACGTCGATAATCTTGAAGCGTTGTTTCAACACCTCAGACACCATTTCGATTTGGTCATCATAGAGACAGATAATGCGGATGCCGATCAGGTCGGAAAGGTAGTCTTTGATCTCGTATGGCTGTTCAT
Source organism: Geothermobacteraceae bacterium (assembly GCA_035266745.1). Taxonomy (GTDB): domain Bacteria; phylum Desulfobacterota; class Desulfuromonadia; order Desulfuromonadales; family Geothermobacteraceae; genus DATFMT01. The sequence continues at coordinate 7,729 of DATFMT010000001.1, forward strand.
CCGCTTCGAGTTTGCTTTGGTATTTTCGGTGAAACTTTTTGATACACTCCTCTTTATCTTTGATCCGTCCTTCGATTTTCGTCACCTCGACGATATCAGATCCCTTGAGTAGCGAACTGATGATGCGGATATAGGCTTTTTTGGCATTCTCGAAGTGTTCCCAGTTGCTGTCGTAGAATTTCCGGAATGCATTTTTTTCCTTTTCAAACTCCAGCGAGGCCAAGTTTGGCTCCTTATCATGTTAACCGAGCATGACAACTTCGTATCATCCCATTGCACTTATTGCACGGCCGACGGATGGTCATTGAATCGTCCCTGGTCTTCCAGGCCCTGTAGAATTATAAAACTGACTTCCAATCGAGCACATAACCAAAAAACCATTATCAGCGTAATTCGGCGGATTCATTTCCTTTACCCTTCCACCTAAAAACGGTCATAACCCTGCAAACCAAGAATGTCCGACCCGGTTTCAAGGTCAGCCATTCCTGATCTGGACTGCATTGAACTCTCACGCCAAGACATACTGTTCGGCGGCCCGCAGAATCTTCTCCAGCGTATCAGGTTGTCGAGCTTCACCATAGACCCGCACCACCGGCTCGGTCCCCGACTTGCGAAATAGCACCCAGGCATCGTTTTCGAGCAGGAACTTGTTGCCATCAATCGTGACTGTTTCCAGAACTTTCAGACCAGCGAAATCTTGCGGTTGCTGATCAAATTTAGCGGCATAGGCGGTCGCGACTTCCGGGGTGAGACGCAGGTTGATGCGCCGGGTGTAGAATTCTCCGACCCGAGCGTAGAGATCGGACAACTGTTCTTTCAGTGTCTTCCCGGTCACCGCGACCATCTCGGCCACCAGCAGACAGGCGAGGATGCCATCCTTGTCCGGCACATGCCCCCGGACGGTCAGACCGGCACTCTCTTCACCACCAATGGCGATCCTGTTGTCGCGGATATACTCACCGATGAACTTGAAGCCGACCGGGGTCTCCAGCACCACAAGCTGGTGATGTCTGGCGACGGCGTCGAGAAAATGCGAGGTCGCGACCGAGCGGGCGACCGCCCCCTGCTCCCCCTTGTAACGCACCAAATAATCAGCCAGCAAAGCGAGGAGGTAATTCGGCTCGATATAGCTGCCATCGGCATCGAGAATCCCGTAGCGGTCGGCATCGCCATCGGTGGCGACGCCCAGGCTGATCTTGGGATCCCCCTTGACCAAGGCGATAAAATCCTGGATGTTCGCCTCGGCCGGCTCGGGGGGCAGTCCGCCGAAATAGGGATCGGCGTGATCGTTGACGACCACGATATCGACCCCCGCCTCCGCCAGGAGCTTGTCCAGATAACCGCGCCCGGTCCCGTACATCGGGTTGACGGCGATCCGCAGGCCGGCCCGGCCAATCGCCGGAAGGTCGATGATCTTGCGCAAGGTCGCGCAATACTCCGCGCAGGGGTCGATATCTTCGATCAGTCCCTGGTTACGGCCAGCTTCGAGGGGTAATTCGCGATAGCAGAACTCGCCCAGCATCGCGTTGGCCCGTTCCTCGATATCCCGGGTCGTTTCCGGCAGCGCCGGTCCGCCCCAGGCCGGGGAAAATTTCAGACCGTTGTAATCATAGGGGTTATGGCTGGCGGTGAAATTGATGCCGCCATCGGCTTTACGCCGCAGAATCTCATGGGCTATCACCGGGGTCGGCGTATCGCGATCGCACAGGAAAGCCTTGATGCCTGCGCCGGCCAGAACCCGGGCCGTCTCTCCGGCAAACCGGTAGCCCATGAACCTGGCGTCGTAGCCGACCACCACCCCACTGTCGCCCAACCCCTGGCTGCGCAGCGAATCGGCGATCGCCTGGGTGACGATCTTGACATGTTCAAAGGTAAAATCTTCGGCCAGGATCCCTCGCCAGCCCGATGTACCGAATTTGATCTGGGTCACGCTCTCCTCCTGTCGATATCCTTACTGGGCACAAATTTTCTCTTCGTCGTCAAGCTTAACATAGGTCCGGCCGAGCAAACGGCTGGTTAAGTCTCATCCTCGTCCCACAGCTGCGGTTCCCGGTAACCTTCGATGTTGGCGACATAGGGACAATCTTTAGGCAGCAGTCCACGGCCCAGCTGGCGTGGCGTCAAGGGCGAGCAGTCCGGTTTCCGTTGATGGCGGGTGGTGTAGACCCGGCACAGCTTGGTATCGGTATCAAGAAACTCGCAGGGTTCATCGGTATAGTAGATGTCACCTTCGTATTCAATTTTTTCGTAGCAGCACCGGCCGCAGCGGTTGCAGCGGGCTTCCCACATGGCATGTTTACGCATAACGTCTGTCGTATCCTGAATTCGGACAAAACTGTCAAAAAATCCGCATTTACCGTTGACAGCCAACCTTGACTTCTAATATATTTCTCGTTCTGAACAGAGTCCAGCATCATTTTGGAAAAAAAGGAGACCGTTTCCATGCAGTGTCAAACAGTACTTCCAGGCAGCGAATGCACCTTCTGGGGCAAAAACGGCTGCATTCATGAAGGTAGCTCCTGCGAGATCATCGTTGAGGAGTGCGAAGGTTGTGAGCGTATTGTCGAAGGAACTATCGGCAAGGTCTGCTCGGTGGCCCCCTCCCCGAAGAAAAAGTGGGCCGTGAATATCTGTAACTTCGCCACCCATCGCAAAGTCGAGAAGAAGGTCGTCGAGCAGCGTATCAACCCGCTCAAGGCCTCCAAGCGCGGCGGCAAATAAGTTTTTGCTTTTGCAGTTGATCGAAGGCAGGTCCCCGCGGGGCCTGCCTTTTTTTTGTCGGGCTGTCAACTGAACAGCAGATAGATCAGCGGCAACAGAAATGCCGTCAACATGCCGTTCAGACCGATCGCCAACCCAGACACCGCGCCACCGAGATGATCGACTTCGAGCATCCTGGCGGTCCCGATGCCATGAGCAGCGGTCCCGACAGCCAGACCGACCGCAGCCGGCGACCTGACCCCGATCAAACGGCAAAATTCCGGACCGCACATGGCGCCAAGACAGCCGGTCAGCACGACCAGCGCAGCCGTCAGGGGCGGAATCCCCCCCAGTTTCTCGACGATACTGATCGCAATCGGGGTGGTCACCGACTTGGGCGCCAGCGACACGACAACCTCTCGGCTCCCGCCGAGAATCCAGGCCAGACCACCCGCCGATCCGATCGAAGCCAGGCAGCCGGCAAAGACCCCGATCAAGATCGATTTTTTCCTGGCCAGGATCTCTTGGCGCCGGGAATACAGCGGCACCGCCAGCGCGACGACCGAAGGCCCCAGCAGGAACAGGATGAAATCGCCACCGATCGCATACTGTCGGTAGGGGATATCAAGTCCGATAAGCAGAACGATCAAGCCGCCGATGGTGATGGCAACCGGGTTAAACAGGACACTGCGGGTGCGTCGATAAAGGAGCTGGGCCAGGGCGTACCCGATCAGGGTCACGCTGATTCCGAACAGGGGGGTGGACAGCAGTTCCTGGATCATTCCCCGCCTCCCGTCTCATATCGGTCGGCCAACCAGCCGGTCACGGCCATGACGACAAAGGTGCTGACCACCGTGGCCACGGTAATGGGCAACCATTCCTTGCCGATCAGCGCTGCATAGGTCATGACGCCGACACCGGCCGGCACGAAGAACAGTGACATGTGCCCGAGCAGCAAATCGGCAATTTCGCTGACCCAAGCGAGTCGCACCAGACCAGAGCGCAAGGAAATCAGCAACAACACCATGCCCAGCACATTGCCGGGGATCGGCAGCCCCAGGCTGCGACCGATCATCTCACCCAGCAACTGGCAAATCAGCAGTATGGCAAACCCGCGTACCATCGAATCCCCTGGTTCATTTCAATTCGTCCCGGAGTCCGGCCACGACTGCCTTGACCTCATCCAGAATCTCGCCGGCGGCGGCGCTCGCTTCCAGCTTAAGAAACATCTCGAACGCCTGCAGGGCCGCTTTCGGCGCTTCGTTATCAAGGCAGATGTTGCCGAGAGTCAGGTAGGCGAAAGAGAACTGCGGATCAAGCTGCAGGGCTTTACGGCATTCCTTTTCCGCCACCTCGAGATCTCCCGTGTCGTAGCAAATCTCGGCCAGGTTATAATGCCCTTGGGGGTCATCCGGATCAAGCGCCAGGGCCTGGCGATAACTTGTCACCGCAGCTTCGAAGCTGCCCATGGCATATTGCACGTCACCTAACGAGTTCAGCGCAAAAACCGACTCCGGTTCATGCCGCAAAGCCTTTTGATAACACTCGAGGGCCTGCTCAAGCCGGTTCTGGTTGAAATGGACCAACCCCACCGACACCCAGGCGTCGGCATCAGTGCTGTCTTGATCAATAATGGTTTGGTAAACATCGAGGGCCGCGTTGACCTGATGGGCTTCGAACAGGGCATCACCTAGCAGAAACAGGATCTCGTTATTGTCAGGGGCGAGCTTGCGGGCCTGGCCCAGGACATCGATAGCTTTTTGGGTTGTCCCCTGCTCGATCAGGGCTTCACCAAGCAGCCGCTGCGCTTCGGCAGAAGCAGGGTTGGCAGCGACTGCCCGGGTGAGTATCTGCACCGCCTGATCGACAAGCTCCTGCTCGAGCGCCAGACGGCCCTTTTCGAAAAGTTGTCCGAAATCGTCGTTCATCAATGACTCCTGTTGATCTTTTGTGACAGGTTGGCAGCCCAGCGAACCCCTTGCCAGAGCCCGCTCGGAGTCGCTGCGACTTTTTTGACCGGCACCCCCAGCTGCTCGGCAAGTTGAGCGATGGTCAGGTTATCCAGAAATATATCGGTCCCTTCCCTGAGCATGACATCCGGCACCAGGAGTGCCGAGCCGAGCTGCAGGTTTTCCAGCTGGGTCACGATATCCCGCCCGGCGACCAGGCCGGCCACCGACACGTCGCCGCCAAACAGGCGACTCTCTACAGCAACTGATTCTATCTGCACCCGACTCTTGTCTTCCAGCTTCTGCAGAAAAGCCGCTAATTCAGCGGCAAACGAACGCCCGGTCACTGCCGTCAACTGCAGATGGAAGGAAGAGCGAATCCGTGCCAGCAAACGACGCGCCTGGTGACGGAAATCGGCAATCATGCCGACTCCGTTTTCAAGCTGCGGGAAATCTTCGTAGTCTGAATAATCAGGGATGTCCCGACCGGCACGCAGGTACCATTCGTCAGCGGCAAAAACCCAGCGGGTGCCCCGTTCGTTGCGATACGTTTCCTGCAAGGGTTCGAGCAGATCAAGCACCTCAGCGGCTTCACCGGCTGTTGGCACCCGCAGACGCGGCAGTCCGGTACGCTGTCCGGTCAAACCGACCGGGACCAGGGCCAATGACAGAATCCCTTCGCCAAGGGCATGGAGATCATTGATCGTACGCTTAAGCTCGTCGGCGTCATTCCATTCCGGACAGACCACGACCTGGGTGTGCATGGCGATACCTCCGGCCAGCAAACGCTGCAGCAGCGGCAGAATCGGTGCGACCTCCCGGTGCAGCATCCGGTTTCGCAGCTGCGGGTTGGTCGTGTGAACCGACACGTAGAGCGGCGATAGTTGCTGGTTGATGATCCTTTGCAGGTCAGCTTCGGAAAGGTTGCTGAGAGTAACGTAGGCGCCGTAGAGGAACGAAAACCGGTAGTCTTCGTCCATGACATACAGGGTTGACCGTAACCCGCGTGGCAGCTGGTGCACAAAACAGAAGATGCATTGATTGCCACAGGACCTTGGCTGTGGATGTTCGAAAGCGAGGCCAAGATCATCCGCGACCTCCTTGTCGACCGCCAGCTCCCACAGTTCACCATTGGCCTTTTGGATTTCCAGCAGGACCGACTCCTCCGCCAGCCAAAAACGCGCATCGAGGCAGTCCTCGACCGGTTGGTCGTTGACCTTCAGCAGCATATCTCCCGCTTCCAGATCAAGCTCCCGGCCGATGGAATCTGGTGCGACCTGCTCGATGACAACCATAGCTGTTTCCAATTCAACAGTTGACGACGAAGTTTTCAGGGTATGACGAAACAATCCCTGCTGAAAACCGCAGAAATCAGCAGGGATTGTTAATGAAGGACATGCAGTGAAAGCTGGTCAGTCCCGTCCACCATGGAGACGGAAATTGCCGTCTGAAGAGGTAATAGATGAAATGGCATGCTTATACAGCAGCAGGTCACCACCGCTATCGACCAACACACAAAAGCTGTCGAAGGACTTGATGTAGCCTTCGAGTTTTTCACCCGACATCATGGTCAGGCAGATTTTGACCCGTTCTTTACGAGCCTGGTTGAGATATTGATCCTGAATATTAAATGGGGTTTTAGGCATGACCACTCCTTTTCATTATGCATTAAAACATTTCATTAACTCGGTGATTTTAGCAAACTCTCGACAGGAATCAACCCATAATATTTCCGGGTTCTTCCGAAACCAGGTCATTTGCCGTTTCGCATAGCGTCTACTATTGATTTTAACAGTGTTAACAGCATCTTCAAGCTCGATTTCATGATCCAGATATTGCATGACCTCTTGATAGCCGATGGTTTTAAACGCCTTCAGATCGCGTCGATAACCCTTGCTCAAGAGCCCCCGGACTTCCTCGACCAGACCGGATTCAAACATCTCGTCAACCCGCTGTTCGATGATTCGGTACAACTCTTCACGTTCAACGTCCAGACCGACCCAGACGGGTCGATACGGTTTTTCGGAAAAACGGTGCTGCCGCTGAAGCCTTGAAAGGGTCTGCCCGGTCAGGGCGTGAACCTCCAGGGCGCGGATGATGCGGACCTGATCGCGTGGCTGCAGGCGACCGGCCATCTCCGGGTCAACCTTCTGCAATTTGCTGTGCAGGCTGCCAGGACCATGGAGTTGTTCATACGACTGCAACTGCTGTCGCAAGGGTTCATCAGCTCCCGGCACATCAAGCAGCCCCGAGGTCAATACCTGCAGGTAGAGCCCGGTGCCACCCACAACCAGCGGCGTTTGACCGCTTTGCCTGATCTTGGTGATGGCACGATGGGCCATCTCAACATAGTCGCTGGCATTAAAATCCTGATCAGGATTGATGACGTCGATCAGGTGATGTGGGACCTGGTTGCGTTCCTCACGAGACGGTTTGGCCGTCCCGATATCCATCTCCCGGTAGACCTGGCGAGAGTCGGCCGAGACGATTTCACAAGGGAACTGCTCCGCCAGACGCAAGGCCAGCGCAGTTTTGCCACTGGCCGTCGGGCCGCAAAGAATCGGCAGGCGGGGCGTTAGCATCGACGTTATCCCCTTTTGAAGAAGCGTTCCATCTCGACCAGAGGGATCCGGTGCAGCACCGGCCGACCATGCGGACACTGGGCATTGAAGTCGACCGTATCAAGGTCGCCCAGCAATGCCCTGATCTCCTGGGCGGTGAGTGGCTGGTTGGCCCTGATCATGCCATGACAGGACATCAGGATCAGGATTTTATCGACGGCATCCTCGATGAGCAGACTTTTCCCGACGACGACCAGCTCGGCAACCACATCCCTGACCAGGGCGACCGCATCGACGTCGTGCAGAATCTGCGGCACAGACTTGATGGCGAAGCTGTTGCCACCGAAGGGCTCGATTTCAAATCCGAGTTGATCCAGTTTTGCAAGCTGCTGCTGCAGTTGGTCGGCCTCCTGGTGCGACAACTCCAGCATGGCCGGGAATAACAGCTGTTGGCACTCGATCCGGCCGGCGTTCCATTGCCGCTTAAAGCGCTCGAATCCGATCCGTTCATGGGCGGCGTGCTGATCGATAATGACCAGATCGTGGTCATCCTGGCAAAGCAGGTAACTGTTATGGTACTGCCCGATCATCACCAGCGAAGCGAAGAAACCCTTGGCGTCGGAAAACAGGGACTCATCGACAGGGACTGAAACGGGAGCAGGGTTGATAGCTGCGGGGGCGTATGGTTGTCTGTCCTGTTCAGGAGCGGATCCAGCACCGGAGCTCAACGGAGTATAGCTGGCTGGTTGTTCCGCCACGCCTGCGGCCTTGGTCTCCTCCCGATCACCGGGGTCAACGGCTTTACGGGATGCTGTGAGACTGAAGCTGGCATGCGTTCCGACGGCAGGAGCCACGGACCGTACCGAATCGTCGGCTAGCCAGTCGGATCCGCGCAAGACGTTTTTAACGGTTTCAACCAGAAAATCATGCACCTCGCTCTGTTGACGAAACCGAACCTCATGCTTGGTCGGATGGACGTTGACGTCGACCAACTCCGGATCCAGTTGCAAGAAGAGCACGACGACCGGGTAACGGCCACGCGGCAAGAGGTGCCGGTATCCTTCAAGCACGGCATGTTGCACCACCCGGTCGCGAATAAAGCGGCCATTGATAAACGTGTAGATGAAGCCGGTCGTTGCCCGGCTGACTGCTGGGGTTCCAAGCAAGCCGTCTATTTTCAGAACTGCGCCCTGCCGTTCGACCGGGCGCAGGTCCTTGAGCAAGGAACGATTCAGCAGCGCCCCGGTTCGATCGAGCAGGGATTGGCCGGGGAAAACGTCGATCAGGGCACGGCCATGATGATACAATTTGAAACCGATGTCCGGGCGGGCTAGCGCCAGCTTGGTGACAACTTCGCCGATATGACCTAATTCAGTCTCATCGCGGCGGAGAAATTTTTTACGCGCCGGCATTTTATAAAACAGGTCCCTGACCTCGACGACGCTTCCGGTCGCCATCCCGACCGCATCGGCGCGCTTGATCAGGCCACTCTCGAGATAGATTTCCCAACCGGCCTCCTCGGCCGCCGTCCTGCTGCGTAAGACCATCCGGCTGACCGCGGCGATCGACGGCAGGGCCTCCCCGCGAAATCCAAGGGTATGTAATTGGAACAAATCCGTCTCCGAACTGATTTTACTGGTTGCGTGCCGCTCCAGGCTGAGAAACAGGTCTTCTCGCCCCATGCCACAACCGTTGTCACTGACCCGCACCAGGCGCTTACCCCCTTTTTCGATCTCCACGACAATTTGTGTCGCACCGGCATCGATGGCATTTTCAATTAGCTCCTTGACAGCAGAAGCGGGTCGCTCAACGACTTCGCCAGCGGCAATCTTGTTGCAAAGGACTTCGGGGAGAATTTGAATCTGGTTGGGCATCTTGACCTGCCAGTCGAAATACAAACGGCCGGAGAACCGGCCGCTCAACACATCTTCAGGTTACGGCGACAGCCTACTTCTGTTCAAGACTGTCGAGCATCGATTCGATCTCGTCCAGATCGGCGACGTTTGACTCTGCGGCAAATCTTTCGAGTGGCTTCTGCAACAGGCCGAGATCTCCGGCAACACTGTCGAGCACCTGGTTGTCGATTTTCCCCAGCTTGCGTAAATAACCTTCGAACAGACAATTGTCGCAGATCGTATTAATAAGGCGGGGAACGCCACCGGCATAGCGATGAATACGCTCAACCGTGTCCTGGTTAAACAGCATCTTCGTCGAATTGGCAACCCGCAGACGATGCTTGATATAAGCCTCGGTGGTGTCCACGGCCAGCGACTTGAGGTGGTATTTGACCGCGACCCGCTGCGCCAGGGGTTCGTCCAGCCGCAAGCAGTCTTCGAGTTCCGGAAGACCGAAAAAGATAATATTCAGCAATTTTTTGCCGGGGATTTCCAGGTTCAGCAAACCACGGAACTCTTCCATCAACTCGCGCGATTCGAGCATCTGGGCTTCGTCAATCAAAACAACCGCCTTTCGTCCTGACTCTTCAATGGCAATCAAACGATCATACAGTTGCTTCAACAGGACCAGCCGGTCTACTGCCGGGTTATCGACACCGAGTTGCAGCGCAATCCGGGTGAGGATCCATTCCTGGGTGATCCCGGAATGCACCATCACCAGCAATGACGATTCATATTTTTCTTCCGGAAGCTGTGCCAACATTCTGCGCGCCAGGGTGGTTTTCCCGGTACCGACTCCGCCGACCAGAACCGCCAGACCCTTGTTGGAGTCTACAGAATATAAGAGCCGGATCAAGGCCTGGCTATGCTGCGAGGAATTGTAGTAAAACCGGGCATCGGGAGCATTGGAAAAAGGTTCACGCTCAAGCCCGAAATGTTCTAGATAACTCATATTGGCTCACCAAGGCAGCAGGCTGCTCAGAGGTAGGAAACTTTGTTCTTGCCCTTGTCTGGGCTCAAACTTTCATCAAGACCAGCATCTGAAATGCCCAAGGCCTTTTTGAGCTGTTTGATTTTCAGCCCAACATCGCGGAAGAAGTGATCAACCTGGGCAGCCTGCTGAAAATACTCCAAGGCAACATCAAGCTGGCCGTTTGCCTCCTTGAGCAAACCAAGTTCAAAGTTGAGGCTGACCCGCTCGGACTTATTCAAACCAGGTAAGGAGAGGCCTTCCGACAAGACCTGTTCGGCAATTTCAACTTCACCTTTTTCCGCCAGACAAACCCCCTTGAGAATCAACGCATCAAAGCGTCGCAAGTGATGCCGCATCGCCGTGGAAAATTCATTGACGGCATCATCCAGCAACCCCATTTCCTTGTAAGCGATTCCGAGGTTGAAATGGGATTCGGCATCCTCCGGGTCGATATCATCTTCAATTTCGGCAACCGCCTGTTCGCCGGCATCATCCCAATCAAACGCATCCTCGGCTGCCTCATGATCGAGCAGGACTGGCGCTTCCGACTCGGCAGTCAGCTCCGACCGGGCCATTTCCCCAGTGTTTGTTACCAACGTCCCTTGAGCGAAGATTTCAGTGAGCTTGGCCTGGGCTAGACGATTGTCGGGATCAAAATCCAGGATTTTTCGACAAACTTCGGCAGCATCATCGAACAGGCCCTGCTGGAGGTAGAATTCCGCTTCTTCAAGTTCGAAGGCCACGTTTACCGACAAGGCGCCCTCGGCCTCAGCTGCGGGAGCGGCTTCCTCGATCTCTGCTGCGGGAGCGGCTTCCTCGATCTCTGCTGCGGGAGCAGCTTCCTCGGCCCCGGAATCAGAGGGTAGACTGTCGTCGAGATCAAGGCTCAGATCAAGGTCAAGGTCAAGGTCAAGTTCCAGTTCGAGTTCAAGCCCGGCAGCTGTCTCTTCCGCGACAGCAGGCTCCTCCAGGGCAACGTCCTCCAAAAAATCGAGAGACACTTCGGCGCTCTCTTCACTGTCAGACCCTGGCTCATCGGGAAGCGGGCCTGTTTCGTCTGTCACCGGCTCTGGCGGTCCGTCCGCACCAGCATCAGCGGGTGAAAAATCTTCGGGCGACTCACCGGTAAGATCAGGCAGGCCGTTAGTGACGACCTCGTCAAGATCGTCCACGGCATTTTGCAGCAAAGAATCGTCGAGGGTTTCCAGGGTGGAGGGTTCTGCCAGTTCAGGCGTTGTCTCCTCAGCCGACATCAAATCGAACAATTTGTCGCCATCGCCAGACAACTCGTAGATTGCCTGCAGGGTTTTCAGCACCTGCTCATTGTGCGGCAACTGCTTTTGCAGGGTCTCGTAATACCCCTTAAGCACTGCAATCCGATCCTGCTCCAAAAATGCATCTTTCCATTCTTCAAGATTCTGCAGCGGTTCCTGATACTCATCTGCCTTGAAGCAGGCTTCGATATAATTCTGCTGCAGATCGAGATCCGCAGGAGCCAGAGCAAGCGACTGCTTGCTGGTCGCAGCCGCGTCGGCAAACTTGCCAAGCTGGTCATATCCATTGGCCAAACTGCGCAGAGCTTCCGCAGACTTACGAATATTTTCAGGCAAGGCGCAGAGCTGCTCAATCCCCTTGGCTGCCTGGCCGAGATTGATGAGTGCATCAGCCGATAGAACAAGCAGCGTCTGGTCATCCGGAAAGAAATTTTTGAACATATCGCAAAGCTTGACGACCTTGGTAAAATCACCCTTGTCGGTCAAGCTTTCCAGAACAGCATCAAACTCGTCCCGAGCCTTGTCTTTCATCCCGGTGACGGCAAAGACCTCGGCGATTTTCACCAGAACGTTGAGGTTCTCTGGCTCGAGTTCCTTCATCTTCTGAAGAACGTCGATCGCCTCCGAAGTCATCTGGTTTTTTTCGTAATAGGCAACGAGATTGCGATATTCAGACAGAGCGTTGCCGAGCAACCCCTGTTTTTCATTCAATTCTGCGAGGCGGTGATAATACTTGACCTGGGACGGATCAAGTTTTTGCATCTGCTTATAAACAGCAATGGCCTTCAGATAAAAGCCGTTTTCAGTGTAGTACTTGGCAACGACTTCATACTCATCAAGCGCGTCATCGCGCTGTTTGTCCCGACTCAACAGTTCAGCAAGCTTCTGGCGGCTGCGAATATCCTTGGGGTCGAGCTGCACAACCTTGCGGAAATCCTTGATCGCCTTGGCAAGCTGGTTTTTCTGCAGGCTTTTTTGCGCTGATGCGAGTAGTTTGGCTTTGTCTGACAACACGGTTCCCTGTCGAAAGAACTAATGATACCGAATTTTGAATCTAACGTATGCGCCGGACGACTGTCAAGGCTTATTCAAGCGAGTTTTTCTAGATATAGCGCCTATTTAGGCCTGCGTTCCAGGCCTCGAATTCATCCCGTTTTGCTGCGTATCCCGCCCGTCCCATCAACCCGTAAGTATACTCTTTGCCTTCCTCAACACCAGGCTGATCAAGCGGATCAAGCTGGTACAGTCCACCGGAAAAAACCGTCTGCACTTCGAACCAGTAGAGCAACCCACCGACCGCTTCCGGAGTGACACTCTCCAGGATAATGGTGCAATTGGGTCGCTGGTTTTTTGCCAGCGCCAAAGCGGTGGCCTGTTGCTCGCAACAGATGAGCTCAGCCATGGTTTTACCAGCCAGATAACCCAGATCAGGGGCACAGTCCATGCGTGGCAGGCGCAGCGGATTTCCGTAGTCCTTGAGGGCGAGGAAGGTAATCACCTTATCAAAAGGGCCCTCCATGTAGAGTTGGACCTGGGAATGCTGATCGGTTGTCCCCAGCGCCTTGACCGGCGTCGGCCCGGCATTGATAATCTCCCCGCCCAGGTTGAACTTTTTGCCCAGACTCTCGGCCCAGAGCTGGCGGTACCAGTCAGCGACGTCCCGCAAGCGGTCGCTGTAGGGCATCATGACCGAAATGGACTTCCCCTTGGTCACTGAGAGGAACTGCAGGACGGCGTTCAGGTAGGCCGGGTTCTGCATGAACACCGGCTGCGTAACTCGTCCATACATTTCGGCAGCGCCGGCAAGTAAGCGGCCGATATCGACTCCAACCAGTGCCAGAGGAAGCAGGCTGACCGGGGTGAAGACTGAAAACCGGCCACCGACACCGGCTGGAATTTCCGCCGAGCGGAAACCTTCCCTGGCGACCAGTTTGCGGAGCTCTCCCTTGCTCGGATCGGTTATCAGAACAAAGTGCTCCTGCCAACCGTTGGGTACCCGGCGAACAATCCACTCCTGCGCCAACAAAAACTGGCTGCTGGTTTCGACGGTGGTCCCGGACTTGGAAATAACCAGAAAGAGGGTCTCCACCGGTTCCAGCAACTGTAAAATTTGTGCAAACCCGTCGGGGTCGACATTGTCCTGCACGAACAATCTCGGCCGTCCGCCACGCAGCGTACGATCAAGCAGGTTGTGATGCAATGGGCAGAGCGCCCTAAACAGAGCCAGAGTCCCCAGTGCCGAGCCACCGATGCCAAGCACAACGACGTTTTCAAAGCGGCCGGCAAGCTCCTCGGCAAGGCCCATTACCGAATCTTGCATCTGCTGGTCGAATGGCAGATCGTAAAAAGGCAGGACCCCGGCCTCGCGGCGTTGCATCAGATCCTGGTGAATTCGCTGGCAGGGATCACCCAGCGCCAGCAAATCCCGCTCCTGAATACCGTGCTCCGGGCCGATCACATCAGCCATCATGTGGGTGTAATCAAACTGCAAATCCATCCTCATCCCTCCTGCTAACGGCATGACTGTTCATCGGCCTATATAAGTATTTCAGATATCAGATCTTTTTCAATCGACCGACTTCTGCTTGTGAAAGAAAGCGGTACTGGCCGGTCGGCAGTCTGTCCAGGGTCAGGAAGGCGTAGCCGGTCCGTTTCAAGCGGCTGACCGGCAGGCCGACCGCCTCGCACATCCGGCGGACCTGGCGATTGCGACCCTCGTGGATAGTCAACGAAAACCAGCTGTGCCCCTGTACGACCCGAACCTGGCTGACCCGCGCCGGTGCGGTCTTACCATCCTCCAGCAGCACCCCTTGCTCGAGCTGGCGGATGGCCTCACGCGATAACTGGCCTCGAACCCGGACCAGGTAGGTCTTGTCGATCTCGTGTTTGGGGTGCATGAGCTGGTGAGCCAGGGCGCCATCATTGGTCAGCAGCAACAATCCCTCGGTGGTCAAGTCGAGCCGACCGACCGGGTAAACCCGCACTGAAATATTTTTCAGCAGATCGGTGACGACGGAGCGCCCTTCGGGATCGTTGAGGCTGGTGACATAACCGGAGGGCTTGTTCAACAACAGGTAGATTTTTTCTTCCGCACTGCCCAGCCGCTGTCCCTGAACCTCGACCCGGTCCAAATCCGGGTCGGCACTGTCACCGAGGCTGGCCACCTGGCCATTGACGGTGACCTCACCGCGGCGAATCCACTCTTCGGCCTTGCGGCGCGAGGCCACTCCGGCCTGGGCAATCAATTTTTGCAGACGTTGTTTCATTGCTAGCAAAAAACCGGGCTTAACCCGGTTCTTCCTGAAGTTGATCAGCCTGAGAAGTCGGGGCTGAATCCTGATCAGGGCTAAGGGTCTCCTCAAGGGCTTCGACAACCCCAAGGGTCTCGGGCTCAAGGTCACTGAATTCTTTGAGGGACGGTAAATCGGCGAGATCCTTGAGCCCGAAAACCTCCAGGAAGTCTCGACTGGTGCCATAGATCAATGGTCGTCCGGGAATATCTTTCTTGCCGAGGATTTTAACCAGCCGTTTGTCGAGCAGGGTTTTCACCACGCCGCCCGAATCGACTCCGCGCAGATATTCGATTTCGGCCCGGGTGATTGGCTGGCGATAAGCGATAATGGCCAGGGTTTCCAGGGCCGCGCGCGAAAAGCGCGTCGCCTTGACCTTGGCCAACTTGCGGATCAGCTCGGCGTTCTCGACCGGAGTCCGTAACTGGTAGCCTCCGGCAACCTGCTCGAGCAGTATCCCCCCATCCCGCTCAGCATACTCAGCCTGCAGCTCTTCGAGTGCCCGCTTGACATCCGGCTTGTCGACTTCGGTCAACTCGACCATTTTCTCGAGGCGCAACGGTTGATCGGCAACCAGCAACAGGCTTTCCAGACCGGCTTTGAGATCAAAAGTAGCCAAAACTCTCCTCCTCATCCAGGGACGCGGTTAACTCCTCGGCCGGAACCGCCGGAAAAATCCAGATCGAGCCGAAACGGGTATTCTGCATCAGGCGTACGGTCCGCATCTTGACCAGTTCGAGCATGGCCAGAAATGTCGCAACGATTTCACTGCGCTTGGGTGCCTCGTTGAACAGTTCGTTAAACGCCAGGCTGTTGCGCGTGGCGACCTCCTGCAGGATATAGTTGATCCGCTCGGTGATGGAAACGTGCTCGATACCGATTTCATGCACATTGTCCTTGGGGGCGGCTTTCAACAGGGCCTGAAAGGCCTCGACCAGATCGAAAATGCCGACATCGACCAGATCGCCGCCCTCTTCCTCCTCCACCGGTGGCGGCTGCAAGCGGGAGAAAACATCACGCCCGTGCAGGGGACGGTTATCAAGTTCACTCGCCGCTTGCTTGTATTTCTGGTACTCGAGCAGTCGGCGCACCAGCTCGGCACGCGGATCGACCTCTTCCTCCTCGAGATCTTCCTCCTCCGGTGCCGGCAACAACATTTTTGACTTGATGTGGATCAGGGTTGCTGCCATCAGGACGAACTCGCCGGCCACGTCAAGGTTGAGGCTCTTCATCGACTCGATGACCGCCAGGTACTGACCGGTGATCTCGGCAATCTGGATATCGCAGATATCCATTTCGTTCTTGCGAATCAGATGCAAGAGCAGATCGAGCGGTCCTTCAAAATTCTCCAGACGGATATCGAGTGACACGTGTTAGTCCCTTACTGATTGATCAACAATGGGATCGTATTCATGGCCGAAGAAACCGCTGGGCCGGACAACAGGACGACCAGATGGTTGATGACCGGCCAGACCGGCGTGTAGAAAATGAGCAACAGGATAATAATAAAGCCAAACGGTTCAAAGCGGCTGAGCCACTCACCCTGGCGCGCCGGCAGCAGTCCAACCATGACCCGGCCGCCATCGAAAGGGGGAAGAGGCATCAGGTTGAAGACGCCGAGCAGGACATTGATATAGAGACTGAAGTAGGACATGAGCAGGAGCGGGTTGAGCACCGAGGACAAAGCCTTAAGCTGGGCTTCGGGTGTCAGACTACCCAGCAGCAGCAGACCGCGCAGCAGCAGGGCGGACACAATCGCCAACAACAGGTTGGCAGCGGGACCGGCCAGGGCAACCCAGATCATATCGCGCTTCGGCTTGCGAAGATTGCCGAAATTGACCGGAACCGGCTTGGCCCAACCGAAACCAAACACCATCAGGGCGATCGTTCCGATGACATCAAGGTGTTTAAGGGGGTTCAACGACAGCCGCCCGAGCATCCGTGCCGTCGGATCGCCGAATTTTTCCGCGACAAATCCATGGGCAACTTCGTGCAGCGTGATGGCAAACAGACCGGGGACCAACATGATGGATATTTTGGCAATCAAATGTTCCAAGCAAGGTGCCTTTCCAACGGCTGTGGTTCTGGTCTTCTTAGCAAATAGGTCGATGCAAGTCAAAGCAACATGAAAGCATGGCAATATAGCACATCAGCATCTTCATTGCTGAAGAAAGCGCTTCTTAACCAACGCAATTTCGTCGGCACGACTTGCGAGTTGTCCATCCAGCTTTGCCTCGAGCAAAACCTGAAATATTTCCTTGTATCGTGGCCCGGCGGGAATGCCGAGCCGTTGCAAATCGACACCGCTTAGCTCCACGGTAACA
>DATFMT010000002.1:0-2783 GCA_035266745.1 Geothermobacteraceae bacterium
GGAGCAGACCTCAGTTTTCAATTTTGAACACGGGATGGAATGAGACCTGCATACAACTGTCTCATTTTCAAACCTGAGGTCCGAAATGCTCCGAAAATCGCTCCCGTTGATCATCATCTGCCTCTTTTTGTACAGCTGTGCCCAACAAACCGCCTTGCCGACGGGGTTTGAGTCGCAAGCTGAACGCGCCGGAAAGCTGTCACCCGCGACCAATGAGCAGGATGGCGCCGTGCTCTACGCAACCCATTGTGCCTCGTGTCACCGCTCCCTTGAAAAAAGCATCAAAAAGGATCGCACCGTCAGCCGTATCCATTCCGCAATCCGCCATTTCAGCGCCATGCGTAATCTCGACTTTCTCACCATCCAGCAATTGCGGGCGATTTCTGCAGTCTTGAAGCAACCCTGAACTGCTCCCGACAACAACCTTGCTGCCTGACAATGCTGCCCACCTCTGGACGTTTCCGATCAAATCCTTGAAATATCCTCCTGGGTTATAATGAAAATAATAGGGAGCGGGGCTGAATAAGGCTCTTTTTTCATTTCAACTCAAGGAGTTCATCATGAACCTGTACGAATATGCCCGGACCACCGAACAGAGCGGCATCAGACTGTATCGCGAACTGGCTGGTCGCACGGACGACGAGGGAGTGAGCAGGATTTTCAACATGCTGGCCGATGACGAACAGCGCCTGCTGGAAAAGCTCGAACTGATGAAGCAGCGTTTTCCGGAACTGGCCGACATCGAATGTGCCGGTCTGCAGGCGCAGGACAATCCTTTCGACCGACTGCGTAACGGCTCTGGAGCCCGGCAGATCGAATCCGACCTCGAGGCCTATCAACTGGGTAAAACCTTCGAGCAAGAGCTGATCGACCACTATCAAAAGGCTGCCGAGAACGAGAACGAACGGACAGCGAGGATGCTCGCCTGGGTTGCCAGTTTGGAGCGCCAGGAACTGGCTGAGATCGAAAAACTCTTCGATTTCGCCAACGCCCCGAACGAATCCCTCGAGTGGGGAGAATTCAGCAACCTCGACGAGTTCCACAACTTCGGCCGTTACGAAGATTTGCGCCAGGGGGAACTGGGCGACCCGGTGATTCCAGACACCATCGTTCACTGATCGGAGTGCCGGCTGTTTTCAGTGGCGTTTTGACCTTTTAATGTGGGGAGGGGCTAGTCGTGAATGTCGAACCGGGAAGGAGAGCGCTGCATGGCGCAGAATCTCACCCAGAAGGTTTTGGCAGCGCACCTCGAAGCTGGGCAACTTGTACCCGGCGAAGAGATCGCCATCCGCATCGACCACACCCTGCTGCAGGATGCCACCGGAACCATGGCGATGCTCGAATTCGAGGCGCTCGGCATCGAACGGGTCAAGGCCGACCTGGCGGTGCAGTACGTCGACCATAACCTGCTGCAGACCGACTTCAAGAACGCCGACGACCACAAGTACCTGCGCACCGCTTGTGCCCATTACGGCATTCACTACTCCCAGCCGGGCAACGGCATCTCGCACATCGTTCACCTGGAGCGCTTCGGCCGACCCGGTCTGACCATGCTCGGCGCCGACAGCCACACCCCGGGCGGAGCCGGCGTCTCGATGCTGGCGATCGGCGCCGGCGGGATGGACGTTGCATTGGCGATGGCCGGCCATCCCTATTATCTCCCCTGTCCCAGGGTCCTCGGTGTCAAACTGACCGGCGAGCTGCCCGACTGGGTCAGCGCCAAGGATGTTATCCTCGAGATGCTGCGGCGCTATGACGTCAAGGGGTGCGTCGGCATGGTGGTCGAATATTTCGGCCCCGGCGTCGCGACCCTCTCGGCCACCGACCGGATGACCATTGGCAACATGGGGACCGAGCTCGGCGCGACCTCGAGCGTCTTCCCCTCCGACCAGCGAACCCGGCAGTTTCTAGAAGCCCAGGGGCGCGGCGACGACTGGCAGGAGCTCTCCGCCGACCCCGGCTGTGCCTACGACGAATGCGACGAGATCGATCTTTCGCAGATCGAACCGCTGATCGCCTGCCCGACCTCGCCGGGCAACATCAAAACAGTTCGCGAGGTGGCCGGCACCAAGGTCGACCAGGTGATCGTCGGCTCGAGCGTCAATGGGACCTATCGCGACCTGATGGTCACCGCACGGATCGTCGATGGCCGACACGCGGCGCCGGACCTCTCTTTCCATGTCAATCCCGGCAGCCGCCAGGCGCTGGAAAACGTCGCCGACAGCGGCGGGGTGATGATGCTGCTGCTGGCCGGGGTCCGGATCCACCAGTCCGGCTGCCTCGGCTGCATCGGCATGGGACAGGCCCCGGGGACCGGTCAGGTCAGCCTGCGCACCTTCCCGCGCAACTTCCCCGGCCGCTCCGGTACCAAGGACGACCAGGTTTATCTCTGCTCGCCGGAAACCGCCGCGGCCTCCGGATTGAAAGGGGTTATCACCGATCCGCGCGACCTGGCCGGTGAATTCGACTATCCGCGGATCAGCGAACCTGAGACATACGTCGTCGACACCTCATCGCTGATCTTTCCCAGTGCCGAGCGTGCCAGAACCGAGGTCATCCGGGGTCCGAACATCAAGCCCTTTCCGGAACTGGATGAACTCCCCGAGACCCTCGAGGCCGAGGTGGTCCTGGTGGTCGAGGACAATATCTCGACCGACACCATCATGCCGGCCGGCAGCAAGGTTCTGCCGCTGCGCTCGAACATCGAGGCGATCAGCGAATTCGTCTTTTACCAGATCGACGAAAAATTTCATGCGCGCTGCAAGGAACTCGGCCGGTCGGTG
>DATFMT010000003.1:0-3940 GCA_035266745.1 Geothermobacteraceae bacterium
GGTATAATCGGGCGAGATTTGTCACGCTTCGGCAACCGATATTCGACTATGAATCCTAACCGCATGCAAAATCCCCTCTTGCTGGGGTTTACCATCCTCTCCCTGATTCTGCACCTGCTGCTGCTTTACCTGGTGCCAGGCATGAGATTGTTTCCCAAAGCGCCGGAAAAGCCGGACCGGGTCGTAGTGACCATGGTGCCCCACCAGGAACAACTCGAGCGGGAACTCGACCTGACCCCGAATCCCAAGCTCGACAAGCCACGCGATACCCCGGCCAAGCGACTGGCCGCAGCAAACCAAGTCGTCGAAAAAGAGCAGGCGCCCAAGGGGGATGCTTTTGAAGACACACGTCCCGATGCGCCGGCCCAGGCAGCTAGCCAACCCAGAACCACGATAGTCGCCCGCCAGGCCGAAGCCGAACCGAGTCAGGAAACGGCGGTCGCCTTGATCAAGGAAGGGAACAAACCGGCTGCCAAACCGGAGGCGAAAACCCTCCCCGAGTCGACCCTGCCCAACCTGAGCCCGGAGGCCTTTTTGACCCTGCCGGAAGCGAGCAAGACCCGGATTGCCAAAAACTGGCGGCAGAAATACCGTGCGGACGTTGAAACTGGCGACGTGGTTTGGCTCGATACCGAGCAGGACCTGCTGTTTTCGGTCTTCGAAAGGCTACGCGCCAATATCTATAACGTCTGGAATTATCCGGGAGAAGCAGCCCGACGTGGCGAGGCGGGCACCTGCCTGTTGCGCTTCACCCTCAACCGACGTGGCGAACTCGTCGATAAACCCGAAGTCCTGGAAAGCTCAGGGTTCCCGAGCCTCGACAAGGAAGCGGTTGCCGCAGTCCGCAAAGGCTCCCCCTTTGGCCCGCTGCCACGTAGCTACGAGAAGGAGAGCCTGACGATCATGGCGAATTTCCGCTACGATCTGCGACGTAGCGGCATGCGTCGGCCAGGTGATATTTTCTGAACCCAACTAAAGGCCCTGGAATCATTTATAATGTTAGCCAACGGAGGATAACAATGAGTCACGACCCTAACCAGCCCGGCATGCCGATCGCCATCACCCTTGAGCCCGGCACCTATTACCGCTGCCGCTGCGGCCAATCGCAGAACCTCCCCTTCTGCGACGAATCGCACCGCGGCGGGTCAAGTTTTCCGATCCAGTTCGAAATAACCGAGCGTAAGAAAGTCTATCTCTGCACCTGCGGCAAAACCGCCAACCAGCCCTTCTGTGACGGCAAGTGCGGCGCGGACCTCTCCTCGCCGATCATGCGCCAGCCATGATCCCCTGGCAACTGCTCGACACCACTCCCATCCCCGGGGATGGCGGTCAGCTGCAACTGCACCGGCGCGGTGACGAGTTTTCGATCAGCATCGTCGGCAGCGGTGTGCTGATGAACACCCGCGCCCACGGCTCGGAGGATGCGCTGGCCGAGCTGTGTTGCCGGCGGGTCGCTGATCGCATGCAGTCAAGAGTACTGATCGGCGGACTCTGTATGGGTTTTACCCTCGCAGCCGCATTGCAAAACCTGGGGCCGGATGCCGAGGTGGTGGTTGCCGAACTGGTTCCGGGCGTTGTTCAGTGGAACCGTGGCCCGCTCGGCATGTATGCCGGCAACCCGCTGGCCGACCCGCGCACCACCGTCAAAGAGGTTGATGTCGCCAAGCTGCTGCGCGCGGGGAAAAAGACCTTCGACGCCATCCTGCTCGATGTCGACAACGGCCCGGAGGGGCTCACCCGCAAGAAAAACGACTGGCTCTACACGGTCGACGGCCTGACCGCCGCCTACACCGCCCTGCGCCCCTGCGGGGTGCTCGCCGTCTGGTCAGCCGGACCGGACAATATTTTCAATGAACGCTTGCGCAAGGTCGGATTCGGAGTCAAACAGACCCGGGTCCGGGCCCGCGGCAAGAAGGGGGAACTGCACGTGATCTGGCTGGCTGAGCGTGGAGATTAAGCTTTGGGAATGTTTCTCATCACCGACAACTCTTAAGTTCAGGAGGAGATCAAACCCCTCGAGGACGCAAAGAACATAGAAAATGCATTTCGACACTCTGATATCCGGCTTTTCATGTAAGCCGCAATGAGCGTCTTGAACATCTATATCGGTGACTGATCTAACCTTCTCAGCGATTCAGGAAACTCTTTGCAACGCAGATATTCAACCCCTACATTTCGCACAAACAACTCCCGGCATCACAACATCTTGACAATTTCAGTCAATTCTGGTTTCCTGTGAGCACTTTCAATTCCGCCTGAGACACCTCAGGACAATCCCAACAAGGAGGGGTTCTCCCCATGAAAAAATTGAACCGAAATCTGCTGTTTGTTTGCCTGCTGATCCTGTTGCTGACTCCATCGCTGGTCCTGGCGGAAGCCGTCTCGCAGGTGAACGGCAAGGCTGAAGGGGTTGTCGCCAGCCTCGACGGTGACAGCGCCTTCGTAGCCCTCGGCAGCGCGTCCGTCCCGATTCACCCGCAACTCGGTGCCCAGGTCGACACCGCCTTCGGCAAACTCGACAGCGAGAACCTGTTCGGCTTCGGCCTGCATCTCTTCACCCGCGATCCGCAGTTTTACCTGCTCGGCGCCATCGTCTCCTACACTGAAAACGACGACTTTGACATGTACCGCTACGGCGTCGAGGGTGAATACTACTACGGGCCCTATACCGTCTCGGCAATCCTCGGCCTGCAAAACGGTGACGTTGACAGCAACGGCTTCGGCGCCGTCGACTTCAACTGGTATCCAAACGACGAGTTCATGGTCCAGGCCGGCGTCAGCTTCGCCGACAGCGACGACACCAAGGGGCACATCGGCGGTGAATTCCTGGTCCGGCCGAACGTGGCCGCCTTTGCTGACCTGGCGATTGGCGTCGAGGACTACGAGCATGCCCTGGCCGGCATCCGTTACTACTTCGGCGACGCCAAGCCACTGCTGCAGAAACACCGTGAGGACGACCCAAGCAACAACCTGCTGACCGGTACGATTCAGGCGTTGAACAGTTTTCGCGCGCTCGAATAGGCCATCGTTCAACAGGAAGGATTGTCCGATATTATCGCGTCTGAACCTGAAAAGCCCTGCTCAATCGAGCAGGGCTTTTCAGGTTCAGACGAAAATTGCCAGTTTCATTTCTCTTCTGCCACACCCCAGCACAGACAGGGCTGCCGCGCTGCACGGGTCTCGTCGAGTCGACGGGTGCGGGTCAGATTCGGCGCGCTGTGCACCAACTTCGGATTCTCCTCCGCCTCTTTGGCAATTGCCAGCATGGCGTCGCAGAACTCGTCGAGCACCTCCATGCTCTCGGTCTCGGTCGGTTCGATCATGATCGCTCCCTTGACCACCAGCGGGAAGTAGATGGTCGGCGGGTGATAGCCGTAGTCGATCAACCGCTTGGCCAGATCGAGGGTATGGCAGTCGCCGCCGAGGTTCTGATCGTTGAACACTACTTCGTGCAGCGAACGCCCCTTGTGCGGCAGGTGGAAGGTCCCCTCGAGGCGGGCGCGGATATAGTTGGCATTGAGCACCGCCAGCTGGCTGGCCTGTTTCAGCCCCTCGCCCCCCATCGACTTGATGTAGGCCCAGGCACGCACCATCACGCCGTAGTTGCCATAGAAGGAACGCAGCCGGCCGATCGACTCTGGATGGTCGTAGTCGAGACTGTAACTGCCCTCGGATTCGACCACCCGCGGGCTCGGCAGAAACTTCTCCAGGTCGGCACGCACCCCGACCGGGCCGGCACCGGGTCCGCCGCCGCCGTGCGGAGTCGAGAAGGTCTTGTGCAGGTTGAAGTGCATGACGTCCAGCCCCATGTCGCCGGGACGGGCGATCCCCATCAGGGCGTTGAGATTGGCGCCGTCACAGTAGACCAGCCCGCCACCCTCATGCACGATGTCGCAGATCTCACGGATCTCCGATTCGAACAGGCCGAGGGTATTGGGGT
>DATFMT010000004.1:0-12328 GCA_035266745.1 Geothermobacteraceae bacterium
CATGGGGAGTCTGATGTACGGGGGCGTGTTCGGCATGCCGGTGGTCGAAACCGCTCAATGGAGTGGCTTGCCGCTGACCTTCATGCTCTCCTTTTTCGGCATGGTCGCCGCCTACCCACTCGGGGTGTTGCTTGCTCTCGGGCGTCGTTCGCGGATGCCGGCGATCAAGACCCTGTGCGTGGTTTACATCGAGATGATACGCGGAGTGCCGCTGATCAGCCTGCTGTTCATGTCGTCGGTGATGTTCCCGCTGTTCCTCCCCGAGGGGGTGACGATCGACAAGGTGCTGCGCGCCCAGGTCGCCATCATCATGTTTACCGCCGCCTATATCGCCGAGGTGGTTCGCGGCGGTTTGCAGGCGATGCCGCGCGGACAGTTTGAGGCCGCCGATTCGCTGGGGCTGAACTACAATCAGACCATGCGCCTGATCATCCTCCCCCAGGCCCTGAAGATCGTCATCCCGCCGTCACTGGGCATCCTCCTCTCCGCTTTCAAGGATACCTCGCTGGTCGTCATCATCGCCCTCTACGATGTCCTGAAGACGACCAAGGTCACTCTCTCCAACCCGAAGTGGACCGGGTATTCGACCGAGGCTTATATCTTTCTGGCGGTGCTCTATTTTATCTGTTGCTATGCCATGTCGAGCTACAGCCGTAAACTGGAAAAGGAACTGCACACCGGGCGCTGACCGGGTGCGAACAGAAAGAGACGCACTATGAGTGACCAGACAGCCACCGTACAAGCACCGGCAAGCGGAAAAATCATTGAAATTGACGGGATGCACAAGTGGTATGGCGATTTCCATGTGCTGAGCGATATCAACCTGCAGGTTGATGAAGGTGAGCGAATCGTTATTTGCGGCCCCTCAGGTTCCGGAAAGTCGACGATGATCCGCTGTATTAACCGCCTCGAGGAGCATCAGCGTGGCCGCATTATAGTCAATGGCATCGAGTTGACCAATGACATCAAGAATATCGAAAAAGTCCGCGCTGAAGTCGGTATGGTCTTCCAGCATTTCAACCTGTTCCCGCATTTAAGCATCATCGACAATCTGACCCTCGGACCGATCTGGGTGCGCAAAACCCCCAAGAAAGAAGCCGAGGAAATGGCGATGATGTACCTCTCGAAAGTCAAGATCGCCGAGCAGGCTCAGAAATTCCCTGGCCAGCTCTCGGGCGGTCAGCAGCAGCGGGTTGCGATTGCCCGCAGCCTCTGTATGAAGCCAAAGGTGATGCTGTTCGACGAGCCGACCTCGGCGCTCGATCCGGAGATGATCAAGGAAGTGCTGGATGTCATGGTCGATCTGGCCGAAGAGGGGATGACCATGCTGGTGGTGACTCACGAGATGGGTTTTGCCAAGAGTGTCGCCGACCGGGTGATGTTCATGGATTTCGGTCAGATTGTCGAGCAGAACAGGCCGCAGGAGTTTTTCGATAACCCGCAGAATGAGCGGACCAAGCTGTTTTTGAGCCAGATTCTGTAACACACGGGGTGGGACGGAAGAATTACGAAATTCAATGCGCTTGCCGGTTGCCGGAGCAATCGACCGGTGTTGTAGAAACGCACTTTCCGCTTACAGATCACATCTCTTCGAAACGATTCTCTGCGACATTCTTCCTCGTCTTACGCGGGTCGAAAATCCTTCCGTTCATGGCGATGTAAACTCCTGCCGGCAGGGTTTGAGTCGCGGTCAGGGCGCTGGCGACATTGTACAGGGCGTCAGTGGCGCGGAACCTGGCCGGCTGCATGGAGCCGGTGAGGACGATGGTTTTCCCGGGGATTTCGAGCAGTTGCAGAGCCGTCTGGACCATGGTGTCGGTACCATGGGTGATGACGATCTGTTGCTCGGCTGAGGCAATGACGGCCTGCCGGATAGTCTCCCGGTCGGCATCGGTCATTTCCAGACTGTCCTTGCGCAGCAGCGGGGTGACCTTCAACTCAAGGGTCAGATTGGCTTCCCTGAGCAGCTCAAGGATCTGCGGGTCGCCGATCTGGAAATTGCTCTTGGCGTCGAAATAGAGTTTGTCGATGGTGCCACCTGTGGTAAAGATTTCAACCGGCACGGCTCTGGCTCCCTTCAGTGTGAACGTATGCTTAGCAACCTGTTTACCCTAGGGGCATCAACCTGTCAATCCATTCCAGACTGGACCGACGACCATCTTGAAACGGCTGCTGCTCATCAATCCTCCAGCGACAAAGGCGTCGGAACCGCCACTCTCCCTGGGGGTTCTGTTGGCTTTCCTGCGCGGGCACGGAATCTGCGTCGATGCGCTGGATGCCAACCTGACCGCCTATCAATATCTGCTTGAGCCGTCGAACCTGACGACTGTGGCCGGAACGACGCCAGCAACCGCGGTGCGCCGGGCCCTGAAACATCGCACCGCAGCGCTGAAGCTGCTTTGCTCTGAAGCAGCACTTATCTCATTCGGGCGTTACACGACGGCAGTTCGCCATCTGAACCAGCTGCTCGATCTCTATCGCGGCGAAAAAAAGGCCGAGCGGGTAACCCTGGGCGATTACCAGCACCAGGGATTGTCACCGTTCGCTCCGGCCGATCTGGCACAACTGGCCGGCGGAACCCAGCAGACCCTGTTCAATGACTATTTCCGGACCACGCTGCTGCCGCAGATCACGGCGGCCGCTCCGCAGTTGGTCGCCATCAGCATCAATTATCTCAATCAGGCCCTGCCGGCGTTTGAACTGGCCGGACTGCTGCGGCGTGAACTGCCGGAGCTTGAACTGGTCGTCGGTGGCGGCCTGCCGACCTCCTGGCAGGCAACCCTGCGCGACCTTGACCTGCGGTTGCCCCCGTTTGACCGGGTGGTCTTCGGGCCGGGTGAGCTGCCACTGCTCGAACTGGCCCGGGGCACCGGCAGTGGTGCATATTTTCTTCAGAGTGCCGAACAGATCGGCTTTGTCCCCGATTACAGTTTTGCGCCGCTGGCGGATTACCTGTCGCCGCAACCGGTACTGCCGCTCAGCACCTCGCGCGGCTGTTACTGGAAGCAGTGCCTGTTCTGCCCGGAAGCAGCGACGTCGGTGCATCCTTTCGCCAATGCGGAAGATGGGACGGTCCCGGTGTTATTGCGCCGCCTCGCCGATGAGTTCGGCATCCGGCATTTTCACCTGACCGACAATGCCATCCCGGTTCATCAGCTACGCATGCTGGCTGATGCCGGTTCGCAGTTGGCCGATCTGAACTGGTACGGTTTTGTCCGTTTTGAGCGGGCCCTGGAAGATGCTGACTTCGTGCAGCGTTTGGCCGACAGCGGCTGTCGGATGCTGCAGTTGGGGCTCGAATCGGGGTCACAAGCGGTGCTCGATCGGCTCGGCAAGGGAATCCGTCTGGAGGGAACGACGAAAATCCTCACCAACCTGCAGCAGGCCGGGATCGCCAGCTACGTCTACATCATGCTCGGCAGCCCCGGCGAATTGGAGGCCGACGCCGAGCTGACCCGCAGTTTTCTGCTTGAGCACGCTGAAAGTATCGATTATCTCAACCTGTCGATCATGAACCTGCCGCGGGCCTCCGGTCTGCTCGACAACCCCAGCGAGTACGGGATTGAGACCTCGCAGCTCTTGGAGGAAACCGCACCGCTCGGGCTTTACCAGGGTTTTACGGTGAGCAGCGGCTGGGACCGCAAGGCAGCCCGCCGTTTTCTCGGCCGGCGTTTGCTCGGCGAATCGGCAATTCGGGCCATCGTCCAGCGAACCCCACCCTGGTTCACCTCGAATCATGCCCACTTCTTCGGCAAACAGACCGGCATTTCGGGTGTGCAGCGCTGAAGTGTCTTGCCTCCGCCGCTCGGCTTCACTATACTCCGCGCGAACTGACTTCAATCCATAAGGCAGGTACCTATGAGCATAGAAAATCCACTGGTCCAGATCGAAACCAGTCATGGCGAAATCATCCTCGAACTGGATGCCGAGAAAGCGCCGATCTCGGTCGAAAACTTCATCAGCTATGCCCGCGACGGGCACTACGACGGAACCATTTTTCACCGGGTGATCAACGGCTTCATGATCCAGGGGGGTGGTATGACACCCGAGATGCTGGAAAAGCCGACCCGGGCGCCGATTGTCAACGAGGCGCGCAATATGTTGAAGCATCGCGTCGGGACCGTTGCCATGGCGCGCACCAGCGAGATCGACAGCGCTACGGCGCAGTTTTTCATCAACACGGCCGACAACAAGTTTCTCAATCATACCGGTAACAATGAACAGGATTTCGGCTACGCCGTGTTCGGTCAGGTGGTTGACGGCATGGATGTCGTCTATACCATCAGCCAGCAGGTTACCGGAAGTGTTGGCGGGCATGACGATGTGCCGCTGGAACCGGTGCTGATCGAGACGGTGACGGTTCTCGACTGAGTGAACCGTGATACTGAATCGGCAACTGAGAGGTCCGGAGCCTTGGCGACGACCGTGGCGTACAGGGAGACACCATGAAAAAATTACTGGTTATGCTGCTGGGATGCCTGGCATTGCTGTATATCCTTAATCCCGGAGCCGGATTGTTCGAACTGATTCCGGACAACTTGCCGCTGGTCGGCAACCTGGATGAGGCGGCGGCAGTGACCCTGTTGCTGATCTGCCTGCGTTATTTCGGTATCGACCTGACCAACCTGTTCCGGCGCAATCGACCGGATCACGAAACCCTTGACCGGAAGTAACGTTGTTATCCGGTACCGAAATGGCTCAGGAAAGGGGAGTGCGCAGCCGGGCGCTTGAGCAGAAAATGCCGCCCAGACAAATCACGCAGAACAGGAGCAGGGCGATTCGCATGCTGGTCAGAAACTGGGGAATCGTCTCTACGGTAACCGCATGGCCGGCCATGGTGACGGAAAAAATGACGGTGATGATGGTCATACTTCCCATCATACCGAGGGTTCTGACGCTCGAATTCAGGCTCGAGGCGATACCGAGATAACGGGATTCGACGCTGCCCATGATGATGCTGATATTGGGCGAGGAAAACAGCGCGAAGCCGAGGCCGAGAAACATCAGCACCAGGCCGACGCTCGGCAGGGCCGCTTGCTGATCCAGTCCAGCGGCAAACGCCAGCCCCGTGGCGCAGAGGAACATGCCGCCAGTCGCCACCCGGGCCGCCGGATAGCGGTCCGACAGGCGGCCGCAGAGGGGTGACAGCAAGGCCTGGGTGACCGGTTGCAGCATCAAGAGCATGCCGGCATCGCGGGCGCTCATCCCCTTGACGTACTGCAGGTAAAGGCTGAGGAAAAAGGTCACGCCAAAGGTTGCGGCGTAATTGAGCAGGGCGGCCAGGCTCGATAGCGCAAAGATCCGGTTGTGACGCAGCAGGTTGATGTTGAGCAGTGGATATTCGAGCCGGCTTTCTAGGTAGAGAAATCCGCCCAGCCCGAGTAATCCGGCGCCGACCAGGGCCCAAGCCCAGGCACCACGGTCGAGATTGGATGCGCCGCAGATCAGCAGCAGAATGCCGATCGCATAGACCAGCCCACCTTGCCAGTCAAACGGCTCCCCCTCGGCATCGGCCCATTCGCCCCGTAATTTCACCTGCGAGGTCAGGTAGGTAATCAGACCGAGCGGGATGGCGAGGTAGAAGATCGACCGCCAGCCGAACGTGCTTATCAGCATGCCGCCGAAAAAGGGGCCGCAGGAGATTCCTGCATAGACGCTGGCGACCGCCAAGCCGAGGGCTTTGCCGCGTTCCTGTGGCGGGAAAACCGAAACGACGATGGCAAAGGTGGTCGCCATGACCATCGAGCCGCCCATCCCCTGCAGAAAGCGCATGAAGATGAGGGATTCGATTGACCAGGACTGAGACAGTGCACCGCCCATCAGGGTAAACAGCACAATCCCCCACTGAAAGATCCGCCGTCGGCCATGGATGTCGCCGAGACGTCCCATTGCCAGCAGAAAAATCGAGGCCGAGAGAACATAGACGGTTTCCACCAGGCCGAGCTGCAGAGCCGTTGCATTAAACTCGCGGCCGATGGCCGGTAGCGCGATGCCGACTGCCGACATCATGAACGGCATGAGAAAATGGGCGACACAGACGACGAGCAGAGTCGCGCTGCGGGAAACCTGCTGGGGCATTAATTGATCCAAGAGTTGTGTCGCTACTAGAGGTAGGTCCTGGCACCGACATAGGTTTTGGCAAAAAACGGCGTGGACAGTTTGGCGACCCTTACGGTTTTCCCAGTGCGTGGCGCGTGGATAAACTGACCGTCGCCGATGTACATGCCGACGTGAGTGACCCTGCGGCCGCCCTTGGTGGCAAAGAAGACCAGATCGCCTTTTTTAAGATGTTCTTTAGCCACCGATCGTCCGGCCTGAAACTGGCTGCGTGAATTGCGCGGCAGGTTCAATCCGTTGATCCGGTAGCAGACCATGGTCAGGCCGCTGCAGTCAAACCCTTTTGCCGTTTCACCGCCCCAGCGGTATGGCACTCCGAGATAGCGTCGGACCGTGTCGACCAGTTCATTACGTAAGTTACCTTGACCACTATGGCGGATTTTGGCGGCGGTATATTGCTCGGGGATGACGATGAAAAAGCGGTCGATCAGCCCTTGCTGTTGAAATGATTCGGCTATTTTCCGGGCGGACTGGTAGTTGTCGTAATTACCGAAACGAACCTTGTATAAGCCCGAATCATGACGGAAATAGTAGGCATCAACACCCCTCTCTTCCAAGACTTTTTCAAGTCCGACCGCGTTTTCGAGATTACTGAACGCTCCCACCTGGATCGAGTACTGCATCTCAGTCAGAGTTGGCTGCTCCGACAAAGGAACTGCGGATTCCGACTCGAGCAGGTCCCCGATCGGGTCTGGAGGGGCGACCGGCTTGGCTGGTGGCAGTGGTCGTGGCGCGGAGCAGGAACTGCCGACGAGCAAAATGAGACCGAACAGGAGAAGTCTGAGGCTGTGTTGTCGCATTGTGATGACCAAAAATCTGCAGTTGCCGGTGTTCAAGCGGACCGCTTTATTCTTTTGGAGTAGCCGGGTCAAGATAATTTCTGCAAGGGAACCTGTCTCGTCTGACCGCAGGGATCAGGCTCCGCCCGATTGCACCGCTAATCCCTGAAACGCTTATCCAGATCACCGTAGGCCTCGATTCTCCGATCGCGCAGAAACGGCCAGATCCGCCGTACAGTTTCGCTCCGTTCGAGGTCGACTTCAACCAGCAGGACGGTTTCCTGCGTACTGTCTGCCCGGGCAAGAAACTCTCCCTGGCAGCCGGCGGCAAAACTGTTGCCCCAGAATTTGATCCCGGCCCCGCCGCTCGGGTCGGGCTCATGGCCGACCCGGTTGACGCTGAGCAGCGGCAGGCCGTTGGCAACCGCGTGGCCACGTTGCACGGTGACCCAGGCGTCCAGCTGGCGTTGCTGCTCTTCCACGCTATCGTCCGGGTCCCAGCCGATCGCCGTCGGATAGATCAGCAGGTCGGCGCCTGCCAACGCCATCAGCCGGGCGGCTTCCGGGTACCACTGGTCCCAGCAGACCAACACCCCGAGCTTGCCCAGCGAAGTCTGGATCGGAGTAAAGCCGAGATCGCCGGGGGTAAAGTAAAATTTTTCGTAATAGCCCGGATCGTCCGGAATGTGCATCTTGCGGTATTTCCCGGCGATTGAACCGTCGCGCTCCAGGACCACGGCCGTGTTGTGATACAGCCCGGCGGTGCGCTTCTCAAACAGCGAGGTGACGATGACCAGCTGCAGCTCTTTGGCCAGTTTTCCGAAAACCTCGGTCGAGGGGCCCGGAATTGTTTCCGCGAGTTCGAAACGGGCGGTCTCCTCTGTCTGGCAGAAATAGGGCCCGGTGTGCAGCTCCTGCAGGACCACCAACTGCGCACCGGCATCGGCGGCTTCGCGGATGCCGCGGATGCTCCTCGCCAGGTTGGCCTCGCGGTCGGTGCTGCAGGTCTGTTGGATCAAGCCGGCCTTGAACCCTCTCATGGCAGAACTCCTTGCGGGAATTGCATGGTGATGCAGTGCAACGATCCATGCTGTTCAATCAACGCCCGACAATCGACCGGGATCATTTCGTGACCGGGAAATGCCTGCTGGATGGTGGCGAGTGCAACCTGATCCTGGGGATCGGCGTAGCTTGGCACCAGCACCGCGCCATTGATGACCAGGAAGTTGGCGTAGGTTGCCGGCAGTCGGTTCCTCTCGCTATCGTAGCATGCGTCGGGCCAGGGGAGGGGCAGCAGGCGATAGGGTTGGTCCAACTCAGTCCGGAAACTTCGCAGTTGGGTTTCCATCTTTTGCAGCGCCGTAAAGTGCTCATCATCAGGCCGATCACAGCAGACATATAGGATTGTGTCGTCTGGTGCGAGCCGTGCCAGGGTGTCGATGTGCGAGTCGGTGTCATCGCCGGCCAGGTAGCCATGCTCAAGCCACAGGCAGCGGCTCGCGCCGAGCAGGCGACAGAGTTGCTGCTCGATGGCCTGCCGATCGAGGTGTGGGTTGCGGTTGGCTTCCAGCAAACATTCACTGGTCGTCAGCAGGGTGCCCTGGCCATCCGATTCGATACTCCCCCCCTCGAGAATCAGGCCGGGCGTCTTTAGCGGCGTCGAGCCGAACAGGCCGCTCTGGTGCAGGCGGCGGGTGAGCAGATTGTCGTGGTCGCAGGCAAACTTCAGTCCCCAGCCGTTAAATCCGAAATCGATCAGGCTGGGGTGATCATCAACCAACACCGTGAGCGGGCCACAGTCGCGGGTCCAGGTGTCATTGGTCGGCAGCTCGGCGAGGATCACCTGGGTCAGCGACAGATTATGCTGCAGCAGGGTGCTGCGCAATGCCTCGAGGTGCGGGGTGACCAGCACAACCTTCTCGAACCGGGTGATCTGCCGGACCAGTTCCAGGTAAATCGGTTCCACCCGGTCAAGTGAGGATTCCCAGTCAGTGTTGGCATGGGGCCAGGCCAGCAGGACAGCATCCTGTGGTTCCCATTCGGCGGGTAATCTGAACATTTGTACTACTTTCCAGGGGGTTTTGCCCGAACTCTAGCGAAAACCGGTCCGGCTTGCAACCGCTTTCAATCGCGGAACGCCCGCTTGCGGCGACGCAGTATCACGACCAGGCAAACAATGCCCAGCACCGCCAGGATCAACAGTGAAAAACGCCCGCTCCAGCGCTGCACGTTCTGCCAGCTGGCGCCGGCCAGGTAGCCCAGGCCCGGATAGGCTAATCCCCAGAGGATGGCACTGATAAGCGCGATGCTGGTAAACGGCCCGGGTGACATTTGCGAAAATCCGGCGACAAACGGCACAAAACCGCGAACCGGGCCGAAAAAACGGCCGAAAAAGACGCTTTTGCCGCCATGTTCGATGAAGAACAATTCGGCTTTGCGATAGGCTTTGACGCGCTTCTGCATGTAGCCGGTGGCCATGACCTGCGGGCCAACTCTGGCGCCGAGGGCATAGCTGGCGAAGTCACCGAGAAACGCACCGCAGCTCGAGACCAGTATGAGATAGACGATCTCGCCCTGACCGTGCAGGGCGAGGAAGCCGGCAAACACGCAGATGGTGCTGCCGGGGACCAGCAATCCGATCGCGACCAGTGATTCCAGAAAAGCGATGAGGCCGATCAGCAGATAGTAGGCGACACCCGAGGGTAACCAGGTGAACAATTGTTGCAACCATGTCTCCATAGATCATCCCGCTCGATTATGTCCCAAGCGTAGCAGAAACCGGTGCCTCCGTCATTCAATCAGGGCTGCTTGATGGGTTGGAAAGAATCGAGGATCAGGTTGAACAGCGGCTGGTAGGTTTCGAAATCCTCCGGCGGTGCTGAGAAGTCGAGCATGAAACCAACATCCGGAGGCAGGAACAGCACGAGTTGGAAAGATCGGGACGACGTGTGCCCGAGCAGAAGTATCGGCGCGTTTAGCGCGTCGGAGAGAGGTTTCTCCGCAGTCAGAGTGAACCCGGGATGAGCCAGTTTGAAATCGTTCAGCGCCGCATTGCGCAGCTGTTCATGATTTTGATCGCCCAGACGGGCCACATGCATTTCTACGTAACGGGGCGGCAGCTCATCGATCGCTCCGCGCCAGAACACCGCATACTTCGCCGGCGACATGGGAGGCGGGGAAATAAAGCTGCGATCCCACTCTTCCGGGACCGCAACGGAAAAGGCGAGATTGGCGTCGTAGTAAAGTTTTTTCCGCAGATCATCACCGGCCCCTTCGGGCAGTTTCGGCGCACAACCATAAATCAGCAGTAACAGGAGCAGCGACAGGGAGAGGGCATTCAGGCGCATTGGTAGTCTCCAGGGGACGATGGTCATACTTTATCAGACTTGACCGGGATGCGGGGAACGGTTTGTCCTCCATGGTGGGCAAGAAACCGACGAGTCAGCGGTATCAGCAGTACGAGCAGTACGGCGCCGCAAGTGCCAAACGCGAGGGGCAGACCCTGGCGGTCGGCATACAGGCCTATCAGCGGACCGGTGGCGACAAAACTGAGACGAAATAACAGCGACTTCAGCGACAGGATACTGGCCCGACAGGAACGATCGACCAGCTGCTGGATTTCATGCCGCAACAAAGGCCCCTGCAAGCCACGCATGAGGGTCAATAAGTAATAAAACAGGAAACACCAGAGCCCCTGGTAAAGCCAGAGCCCGGCATAACCGACAGCTATCAGCGCGATCCAGATCCAAACCAGCTTGGACAGGCCGAAGAAAAACCGCAACCGATGACTCAATACCGAGAAGAGAGCAACAGTGGCATTGGCTCCGGCCCAGATCGGTCCGAACCAGACGAGTGGAACGCCCTGAGCCTGCATGTGCGGCTGGATCATCCAGACCGGGTAAAAGGAGGCCATGCCGAGCAGCGAACTGAGCAGGATGGCCGAACGCAACGGGGGTGATTCGAGCAAGCCTTTGCGCCAGCCCGTCCGGGCATCGCGGATAAAGTCCGTTTCCAACAGCGACGGTTCGGTCGGGGTTTCGACCAGCGAGCGACAAATGACCAGTGCCAGAACGTAGATCAGCACCTGCAGGATAAAAGGGGTCAGGGGAGCCAAGGCGTAGAGCCATCCGGCAAACAGGGCACCGCAGGATTCACCGGCCTGGGCCCAACCGGACATCCGCCCATCGAATAGCGAATAGTCCTGCTCGCGGCTTTCCAGTTTCAGGGTTTCATAGAGCAGTGCGCTGTCTGAACCGCTGGTAAAGGCAAAGGAAAGTCCGAGCAGGGCTTCGGCTCCGAGCAACTGGATAAAAGAATCGGCGAAACAGTACCAGCCCCAGCCGAGGATGCCGAACAGCGAGGCGAGTTGCAGTGACCAGCGGTAGCCGAAGCGGTCGCTGAGCAGTCCGGATGGGTATTCCCAGAGCAACGTTGACAGGGAAAACATTCCCTGCAGCAGCATGATATCGGTCAGCGAGAGACCGATCTGGTCCTTCCAAAACAGGGTGATGATGGCCATCGGTAGCAGGGCCATCTTGAGGAAGGAGAAAGCATAAAGCTTGCGTATATTGGACCTGGTTGCCAAGCTAATTCACAGTGAAGGGTTGAGGCAGCGGCAGTTTTCAGTCCTGCCAGTAGATACACGCTGCCGGGCAGCGATCCATCGCCTCTTCAATCTTCTCTTCCGGTGCCCCGGTGGGATTGTAAACGACCGACTTGTGATCGTGATGATCGTGACCGTGGTCGTCATCGCCTTCCATCTTGAAAACTTCCGGACAGATCTGGGTGCAGACTTCACAGCTGATGCAGGCATCCTGGTCGACGACGGGGATTCTGGGCATGAAATTCCTCATTTCGGATTGAGTTTCCTGACTATTAGCATCGGTATGCCAGGTTTGCAAGGTTGCTTGAGGGCCGAGGATTAATAATTTCTTTGCATCTTCTGTTAAGTCCGGTATTTTATTGAAAAATCAATCCATGATGACAACTCGACGAATCCATAATCCAAGCTCCGTGAAACGCAGACCGGGATTACACCAGGAGATCCTGCTGACACTGGTCCTGTTGTTGGGAGCGGCCTTGCTGTTTGGCGGCGTGTTGTTTTTGCGTTTTGCGGAACAAAGTCTGCTTAACAGTCATCTCCAACTACTCATCAAGGCGACCCAGGGTTCCGCGAGGGGTATGACCAGAGTGAACGACCTGAGCATAAACCAGCCGTTGCCTCCGCAACTGAAGGCCGAGCTGGCCGCCAGGTCCTGGTGGATCTATGATCGTGACCTGCACCTGGTCGGAGCTGTTTCGCAAGACGGGAACGAACCGATATCCCCGACCCGCTTGCGGGGGCTGCTGCAGTTGCGTGACAATTTGCTGGAGGTCGACTGGCCTGGGTTGCTTGGACTTGTCTGGTCGGATGAGACCCGGCCAAACGCCAT
>DATFMT010000005.1:0-24347 GCA_035266745.1 Geothermobacteraceae bacterium
ACCGCGATACCATCGTCGACGTGGTGCGGCGCACCGCCGAGCGGGTCTTCATGCCGCTGACCGTCGGTGGCGGGATCCGCACCTGCGACGACATCCGCAAGATGCTCAACGCCGGCGCCGACAAGGTCTCGATCAACACCGCAGCGGTCTTCAACCCGGAGTTCGTCAAGCAGGCTGCTCAGCGCTTCGGCTCCCAGTGTACGGTGGTGGCGATCGACGCCCGCCGGGTGCCGGGCTCCGACCCGCAGCGCTGGGAGGTCTATACCCACGGCGGCCGCAAGCCGACCGGCATCGACGCCATCGAGTGGGCACAGCGGATGGTCGACTACGGCAGCGGCGAGATTCTGCTCACCTCGATGGACTGTGACGGCACCAAGGATGGCTACGATATCGCCCTGACCCGCGCGGTCAGTGATGCGGTCGACGTGCCGGTGATCGCCTCCGGCGGGGTCGGCAATCTCGAGCATATCCGCGAAGGGCTGGTCGAGGGGGGCGCGAGTGCGGCGCTGGCTGCCTCGATCTTTCATTTCAAGGAATACACGATTGCCGAGTGCAAGGAGTATCTGAAACAGCATGGTGTGCCGGCAAGAATTTGAGGGATGTAATTATGTCATTAGCTGAACCGGGCCAGTCAGGCGGGGATATTCTGGACGCTGTCTACCAGATCATTCTCGAACGGAAAATGAACGCCGACGGTGAGAAATCCTATGTCAAGTCGCTGTTCGACAAGGGACTCGACAAGATCCTCGGCAAGCTCGGCGAGGAGGCAACCGAGACCGCCGTCGCCGGCAAGGGGGGCGACGCCGACGAGGTGGTCTACGAAGCGACCGACCTGGTTTTCCACCTGCTGGTGCTGCTCGGTTACTACGAGCTGCCGCCGGAGCGGATCTATGCCGAACTGCGCCGGCGCTTCGGTCTCTCGGGGCTCGAGGAAAAAGCCAGCCGCGACAAATAGCCCCTTGTCAAAGCATAAGGGGATGACTATTATGCTAGATTCGCGAAAATGGGCGCCGTATTTCCGGACGCCCTGTTTGCGTTTCACAGCTCAAGGAAAAAGGGATTGAACATGGCACTGCAGGAACAACTGACCGAAGCGATGAAAGCGGCGATGAAAGCCAAGCAGGTGGTGCGCCTGTCGACCATCCGCGGCATCAAGACGGCGGTCAAGAACAAGGAGATCGATCTCGGTCACCCGCTCGAGGACCAGGAGGTCATTGCGGTGATCTCGACCCTGGTCAAACAGCGCAAGGAGTCGGCCGAGGTCTACCGGGCCAACGATCGTCCCGAGCTGGCCGCCAAGGAGGAGGAAGAGCTGCAGGTGCTGCAGGAGTTCCTCCCCTCCCAGCTCAGCGAGGCGGAGCTGCAGGAGCTGGTCGAGGCCGCGGTCGTCGAACTGGGCGCCGAGGGGATGAAAGACATGGGCCGGGTAATGAAAGTTTTGACCGAAAAAACCACCGGCCGGGCTGACGGCAAGCTGGTCAGCCAGCTGGTGCGTGCCCGCCTGGCCGGGTAAGCCGACATAAGCAAGGGCGGCATGAACTATCTTGACATCGCCATTCTGGTGATCATCGCGGGCTTCCTGCTCAAGGGGGTGTTCCGTGGTCTGCTCAAGGAGGTCTGTTCCCTGCTCGGCCTGCTGGTCGGCGGTTTCTTGGCGTTTCGCTACCAGGGGCCGCTCGGCGAAGTGATCATGGATGCCAGCGGCTGGCCGAGCCAGCTCAGCCTGGTGCTGGCGTTTCTGGCGTTGTTTCTGTCCAGCGTGGTGTTTTTCGGCCTGCTCGGCTATTTGCTGTCACGGTTTGTCAAGCTGGTCTTTCTCGGCGGCATGAACCGGGTTGCCGGAGCGATCTTCGGCATCATCCAGGGGGTCCTGCTGCTGGCGGTCGTGCTGTTCGCGGTCAGCCTGCGGCCGTTGCCGAAGACCATCGAGCCGGTGTTCCTCGAATCGCAGCTGGCGCCGCCGCTGGTCGAGCTCGGCCAGGCCACCATGACCGGCAGTCGTGCCCTGCTGAATGGCGGCTGACGGGGCCGGTATGATCGCGGAGAGCTACCGGATACTCGAGTTCGATAAGGTCAGGGAGCTGCTGGCCGACCAGGCGTTGACCGGCTTCGGCCGCGCGCGGGTCCAGGAATTGGCGCCGCTGGCGAGTGACGCGGCGGTCCGGGAGTCGCTGCAGGCGGTCTCTGAAATGCGCCGCCTGGTGGAGCGCTATGGCCGACCGCCGCTCGGCGCCCTGCACGATCTGCGCGAACTGATCGGCAAACTGCGCGCCGAAGGGGCCTGGCTGTTGCCGGAGAAGCTGCTCCAGGTGCTCGAGACCCTCGAGGCGACCCGCGAGTGCCGGGCCTTTTTCGACAAGGCCGAGGCGCCCGGGATCCAACAGCAGGCCGGTGAGCTGATGCTGTTGCAGCCGTTGGCCCGGGAGCTGCGTGAGAGTATCGGGCCGCGCGGCGAGATTCTCGACAGTGCCTCGTTCGAGCTCGGTGATTTGCGGCGCGAGATTCGCACTACCCGCGAGCGGATCAAGAAGATTCTCGAGCGGCTGCTCCACGACGAGCAGCTGGCGCCGGCGTTCCAGGAGCAGCTGATCACCGACCGCAACGGCCGTTACGTGCTGCCGGTGCGGGCCGACCGGCGGAGTCAGGTCAAGGGCTTCGTGCATGACGAGTCGGCCAGCGGCCAGACCCTCTATGTCGAGCCGGCCCAGACCCTGGAACAGAACAACGAGCTGCGCTCCCTGCAGCGCGAGGAGCAGCGCGAAGAAGAACGGATCTTGCTCCGCCTGGCCGCCGCAGTCCGGCAACAGGGACCGATCCTGCTGGACAACCAGCAGCGGCTGGCCGAGTTCGATTACCTGCATGCCGCGGCCCGCTTCTCGCTGCTGGTCGCCGGCGTCGCGCCACAGGTTTCACAGCAGCCAGGTTTCGCCATTCGCGAAGCCCGGCATCCGCTGCTGCTCTTTGACAAGACCGGCCAGCCGACCCAACAGGCGATTCCGATCGACCTGCAGCTTGCCGACCAGGTGCGGACCCTGATTATCAGCGGCCCGAACACCGGCGGCAAGACGGTGGCCCTGAAGACCGTCGGCCTGCTGCACCTGCTGGTCGCGTCGGGGCTGCATGTCCCCTGTCACCCGGACAGCCGCTTCTGCCTCTACCGCAAGGTGCTGGCCGATATCGGCGACGAACAGAGTATCGAGGAGAGCCTGTCGACCTTTTCCGGACACCTGCTGCACCTGCGCTCGATCCTGCAACTTGCCGACGCGCAGAGCCTGGTGCTGCTCGATGAGATCGGCACCGGCACCGATCCGCACGAAGGGGGAGCGCTGGCAATGGCGCTGCTCGACGAGCTGCAGGCGGCCGGCGCGGTGACCGTCGCCACGACCCACCTCAACGTGGTCAAGGGCTACGCGCTGCTGCATGACGGGGTCGAAAACGCCGCGGTCGAATTCGACAGCCGGACCAACGCGCCGACCTACCGGCTGCACTACGGGATTCCCGGCGGCAGCGGCGCGCTTGCGATCGCCCGGCGCATGGAGTTTCCCGAAGCGGTGCTGCAACGCGCCGACCGCTATCGCGGCGAGGACGAACAGGCCGGCGGCAGCGTCATCGAGGAGCTGAACCGGCTCAGCCGGGAACTGGCCGCAGAGCGCGATAGCGCCAGCCAGGCCCGGCACGAGGCACGGCAGCTGGCCAAACGGCGTGACGAGCTGTTGCAGCAGGCCGGCGCCGAGCGGGCCGCGCTGCTCAACCAGGCGCGCGGCGAGGCGGAGCAGCTGGTCGCCAGGACCGAACGTCAGTTGAAACAGCTTCTTAAGCGGCTCGACACCCAGCCGCCGGGAACGGCACAACAGGCGGCCGCGACCGGCGAGCTGCGCCAGCTGCGCAGTGAACTGCAACCGGAGGGGCCACCGTTACAGAAGCAGGCGGCGACTGAACTGAAAACCGGCGAGCTGGTCCGCTTTCTGCCGCTGAACACCGAGGCCGAAGTGGTGCGGATCGATGGTCGCCAAGTCGAGCTGAACCTCGGCGGCAAGAAGCTGCGCTGTCGCCGAGACGATCTGCGGGGCTATCAGCCACGGCGCTTCCGCCAGGCCGGCCAGAGCGTGACCCGGGTCCGCAACCGCAAGCTGGAGAGCGATTTTCAACCGAAGCTGCTGCTGGTCGGGGCGCGGGTCGACGATGCCCTGCCGCAGCTGGAACGGTTCATCGACGACGCCCTGCTGCACCAGCAGCGGCAGGTCGAGGTGGTCCACGGCGCCGGTGAAGGCATCCTGCGCCGGGCGGTGCGGGATTTCCTCGCCGCCAACCGGGCGGTGACCGCCTTTCATGCCGGCGATGTCGCCCAGGGTGGCGACAACGTGACGATCGTCGAGTTGGGAGACTGATGGGTCGCATAGACGAAGACAAGATCCTGCAGATCCGCGAACGGGTCGATATCGTCGAGGTCGTCTCGCGTTACCTGCCGCTGAAGCGATCCGGGGCTAACAACCAAGGGCTCTGTCCGTTCCACGGCGAGAAGACCCCGTCGTTCAACGTCAACAGCACCCGGCAGATCTTTCACTGCTTCGGCTGCGGGGTCGGCGGCAACGTCTTTAATTTCCTGATGCGGATGGAAGGGCTCTCCTTTCCCGAAGCGGTCCGACGGCTCGGCGAGCAGGTCGGCATCGAGATCGAAGAAGAACAACTCTCCCCGGAAGAGGAGGAGCGCCGGCGCGAACTCGACCGGCTGCGGCGCATCAACGAGGTCGCTGCGGAATTCTACCAGTCGGTGCTGCTGAATGAGCCCGAGGGGGAAGCCGCCCGGAACTACCTCAAGCGGCGCGGCTTCGACCGGGAACTGGCCAGCCAGTTTCTGCTCGGCTATGCACCCGACCGCTGGGAGGCGCTGGCCGTG
Organism: Geothermobacteraceae bacterium; assembly: GCA_035266745.1. Taxonomy (GTDB): domain Bacteria; phylum Desulfobacterota; class Desulfuromonadia; order Desulfuromonadales; family Geothermobacteraceae; genus DATFMT01. Next base: position 4,898 of record DATFMT010000005.1, read on the forward strand.
CACCTGGCCGACAAGGGGCTCGATCCCGAGCTGGCGCGCAAGCTCGGACTGATCCGGCCGGGCAAGCAGGAGCGGGGCGATTACGACCTGTTCCGCGGTCGCTTGATGTTCCCGATCCTCGACAGTTACGGCAAGGTGGTCGCCTTCGGTGGTCGGGTGCTGGATGATTCGCTGCCGAAATACATCAATTCGAGCGAATCGCCGATCTATCACAAATCGCGCACCCTCTACGGGCTCTCCCAGGCCAAGGAGGGGATGCGCGGCAGCGGCGAAGTGGTGGTGGTCGAGGGCTATTTCGACCTGCTGGCGCTCTGGCGGGCCGGGGTGCACAACGTGGTGGCGACCTGCGGAACCGCCCTGACCGGTGAACATGCCCGGCTGCTCAAGCGTTACGCCAAGCGGGTGCTGCTGCTGTTCGACCAGGATGCGGCCGGCCGCCAGGCGACCTTCAAGGCGATGGAGGGGCTGCTCCCCGAAGGGTTGGCGGTGGCGACCGTGACCCTGGATGCCGGCGAGGATCCCGACTCCTACCTGGTCAAGCAGGGGGTCGAGGCCTTGCGCCGGAAGCTGGAGCTGGCCCGCCCGGTGCTCGAGGTGTTTATCGAAGAGACCCTGGCTGCTGCCGGGAGCGATGTCGAGCAGCGGGCGCGGGCGATTGACGAGGTCATCGGCCGGATCAAGTTGCTGGGCAGCGATGTCGAGCAGCGGCTCTACCTGGCCGAACTGGCGAAAAAAGCCGGACTGTCCGAGAACTTCCTGCTCGGCAAACTGACCGGCGGGCGCAGGAACCAGCGTCCCGCGACCAGCCGCCCGACCGAGCCGCCGCGTTCCGCCGCACCGGTCCAGGCCCGGGTGCCGACCGCCGGGCTGCGGGCCCAGGACCTGCTGCTGCAATTGATGCTCTGTGACCCGGCGGTGCGTCAGCAGGTTGCCGGCGAGGGGCCGGCCAGCCTGTTCCAGGATGCTGATCGACGGTCGCTGGCCGAGGCGATCTGCAGGTTGGACGCGGAACAAGCGGTAGAAACCCTTCTCGATGGAGATGCCCTCAGCAGCGAGCAGGCTGCGGTTTTATCGGGTATTCTTATGAAGGATAGGGGTGTTGTAGCTGACGAGTCAGAACAGATCCTCAATGACTGCCGTAGATCCTTGGTCAATGAAGATTTGAAGACTCGTCGTGACGAATTGAACGAATCGATGGCTGCGGCGGAAAAAGCCGGTGATACCGAACGTCATGCCTCATTGTATCGGGAGTGGATTGAGATTCAGAACAAAATGAGGCTGCGAAAAAAATAAAGACCAATCTGCCCGATGCGGTGGAGCGGAGAGGAGAACAGGCAACGATGGCAAAAAAAACTTCGATCGATGAAGTTCAGCAACTGATTGAACTGGGCAAGGAAAAAGGCTTTCTGACCTATGACGAGGTCAACGATATCCTGCCGTCCGACATGGTTTCGTCCGAGCAGCTCGATGACGTGATGAGCATGTTCGGTGAGATGGATATCGACGTGGTCGATTCCGAACAGAAGGTCAAGGTCCCCAAGGAGCCCGATCTCGACGAGCCGTCGTCCGACGATGACGAGGAGGAGTTCGAAAGCGGCACTCTCGGCCGGACCAGTGACCCGGTGCGCATGTACCTGCGCGAGATGGGCCAGGTTTCGCTGCTGACCCGTGAAGGCGAGGTTGAAATCGCCAAACGGATCGAGGAGGGCGAAGCCCTGGTGACCCGGGTGATCCTCAAGACCCCGGTCGCCTTCAGTGAAGTCGAGGCCCTCGGCGTCAAGCTCGGCAAGGGGCAGATCAGCGTTGCCGAGATCACCAAGGACTACGACGAGGAAGAGGGGAGCGAGGCCGCCGAAAAGCAGCGGGTTCGCGTCCTCGGCCTGATGACCGAACTCGGTGAGCACAACGCCAAACTGCGCGATATCCGCGAGGCGCTGGCCGAGACCAAGTTGACCAAGGCCAAGCAGACCAAACTGGAAAAAGAAGCCGGTGCGCTGCACGATCAGACGGCCGAACTGATGCGCAAGATCCGTCTCAAGGATTACCAGGTCGACAAGATCGTCGACCGGCTCAAGGCGCTCGGAATCCAGGTCAAAAAAGGCCTGGCCGAAGTCAGCGCCTGCGAAAAAGAGCTCGGCAAACCGCACAAGGATCTCAAGACCCTGCTGCGCCGGATGCGCAAGAGCGACGAGGAGGCGCTGAAGGTTGCCGAAGGGCTCAAGGTCCCGGTCGAAACCCTGCTGGTGGTGGAGAAACGCCTCAAGGGAGCGCAGCGCAAGTTCAAGAAGGTCGAGGAGGAGTCGGGCTTTCAGCCGGAAGACCTGCTCGAATCGCTCAAGGAAGTGCAGAAGGGTGAGTGGCGCGCCAAGCAGGCCAAGAGCGAGCTGGTCGAAGCCAACCTGCGGCTGGTCGTTTCGATCGCCAAGAAGTACACCAACCGCGGCCTGCAGTTCCTCGACCTGATCCAGGAAGGGAACATCGGCCTGATGAAGGCGGTCGACAAGTTCGAATACCAGCGTGGCTACAAGTTCTCCACCTACGCGACCTGGTGGATCCGCCAGGCGATTACCCGTGCCATCGCCGACCAGGCCCGCACCATTCGCATCCCGGTGCACATGATCGAGACCATCAACAAGCTGATCCGCACCAGCCGTCAGCTGGTCCAGGAAATGGGGCGCGAGCCGACCCCGGAAGAGATCGCCGAACGGATGGAACTGCCGCTGGAAAAGGTCCGGCGGGTGTTGAAGATCGCCAAGGAGCCGATCTCCCTGGAGACCCCGATCGGCGAGGAGGAGGATTCCTCGCTTGGCGATTTCATCGAGGACAAGGGGGTGGTTTCGCCGCTCGAGGCGGTGATCAAGGGCAACCTCTCCGACTCCACCTCCAAGGTGCTGGCGACCCTGACCCCGCGCGAGGAGAAGGTGTTGCGGATGCGCTTCGGCATCGGCGAAAAGTCGGACCACACCCTCGAGGAGGTCGGCCAGGATTTCCAGGTCACCCGCGAGCGGATCCGCCAGATCGAGGCCAAGGCGCTGCGCAAGCTGCGCCATCCGAGCCGGGCCAAGCGGTTGCGGAGTTTTGTCGAGACCGAAGGGCGTTAAATCCTTGACAGAAAAATGGCAAGGGAATAAACTCACACTTCACGTTTTCTTGGGCCTATAGCTCAGTTGGTAGAGCCACCGGCTCATAACCGGTCGGTCCCAGGTTCGAATCCTGGTGGGCCCACCACAATGGTCAGAAATGAGTCGAACGCTCATAACAACATATATTTTGCAGATCTAGCAGCAGACAAAAAGAGTGCATCCGCAGGGGCGCACTCTTTTTTCTTTGTGTGACAACGACATGGCAAGCCGACAACCGACAGTCAGAGTGCAGGATATCACCGGCCTGCTGAACCGTCTCTACCCCCCGCAGTTCGCTGAAGATTGGGACAACGTCGGGCTCCAGGTCGGCGATCCCCAGGCAGCCGTTACAAAAATTCTTGTCTGTCTCGATCCGACCTGTGCTGCGCTCGAACAGGCCGCCGCCGGCAATGCCCAGCTGGTCATCAGTCATCACCCGCTGATTTTCCGTCCACTGAAAAGTCTGACCCCGAGCGATGCGACCGGCAAGCTGGTCTGGCAGGCGGCCCGGGCCGGCATCGCCGTGGCCTCGGTGCACACCAACCTCGACCGGGCTCGTCCGGGGCTGAACGACTGGCTGGCGGAACGGCTGCAACTGCACGACACGACGCCACTGCAGTTCGGCCAGGGGCAGGAGCTGTTCAAGCTGGTGGTCTTCGTCCCGGCAACGCATCTGGACCAGGTCGCCGAGACCTTGTTCGGAGCCGGCGCCGGCCAGATCGGCAATTATGATCGTTGTTCGTTCCGCACCGATGGAATCGGCACCTTTCGCGCCGGGTCCGGCGCCGAGCCGTTTATCGGTCGCCAGGGCGAAATGGCAGCGGTCGATGAAGTTCGTTTCGAAGCGCTGGTCCCGGCTGAACAGCTGGCCCGCGTGACCCAGAAGCTGCTCAAGGCCCATCCTTACGAAGAGGTCGCCTACGACCTGCTGCCGCTGGCCAACCGCCGCGAAGATATCGGCTTGGGACGGATCGGCCGCCTGGCGCAGGCGGTTGCACTCGAGGCGTTCGCCGGTCAGGTCCAGGCGGCACTGGGCTGTGACGCGTTGCGCTGGGTCGGCGAGCCCACTCGTCGGGTCAGCAAGGTGGCTCTTTGCGGCGGCAGCGGCGCTTCGTTGCTCGCCGATGCGGTTCGCCAGGGTGCCGACGTGCTGGTCACCGGCGATGTTAAATATCATGACGCGAAAATTGCCCAGGAGCTGAATATCGGGCTGATCGACGCCGGTCATTTTGCCACCGAACACCTGATGGTCGGACAGCTGGCTTCGACATTACGACAGGCAATTACCGAACGGAGCTGGTCGCTGGAGGTTATCCCGATGACCGGTGAATCAGATCCGTTTCAATACAAGTCATAACCAGGTGCTACTCACCATAGCAAAACCAAGCTGATTGGAGGTCGGAACATTGCAAGAACAAATGGGGCTGTTAAGGGATCTGCAGGAACTCGATCTGGAGTTGATTGAAATCAACTCGGGCCGCAAGGAACTGGAAACGGAACTGGCCGGTTACCGGGAAGAACTCGATCGGATCCAGGAGATGGTCGACAACCTTGCCGATGCGATGGAGGCCCTGCAGGGGGAACGACGCGAATTGCTGCGGGCCCAGGAGCAGGAGCAGGCGAATGTCGAGCGGGCCGAATCGAGACTGCCCGGCATCAAGACCCAGAAGGAATATGTCGCGGTTCTGAAGGAGATCGACTCGGCCAAGGCGCAGAACCGTGAGATCCAGGCCAAGATCGATGCCAAGGACGCCGAACTCGCTGAATTCGGCAAGGATCGCGAGGAGAAGGAAGCCGAACTGGCTGAAATCCAGGCGACCTTCGATGGCCGCAAGAGCGAGATCGACGTCAAACTCGGCGGCTTCGACGCCACCCTCAAGGAAAAATCGACACAGAAAGACGGGATGCTCGCCGAGGTACCGGCACAGATCCGCAAGCGCTACCAGATGCTGCTCGACCGGCGCAACGGCCTGGCCGTGGTCGAGGCACGCAATGGCGCCTGCTGCGGTTGCCACATGCACCTGCCGCCGCAGCTGTTCAACAGCCTGTTCCAGGTGCCGGACATCCAGAGCTGCCCGCATTGCAACCGCCTGCTTTACGTTCTGGCAGCTCAGTAGCTCGTTTCACAATGTGGTGAAAGAGGCCCAGATGATCGCCGGTCCTTAGGGACGGGAGGAAAGTCCGGGCTCCACAGGGCAGGATGGTCCTTAACGGGGACCGGGGGCGACCCCAGGGAAAGTGCCACAGAGAGGAGACCGCCTGCCCGCGCTTCGGCAACGGCAGGTAAGGGTGAAAGGGTGAGGTAAGAGCTCACCAGTTCCGATGGTGACATCGGAAGCTCGGTAAACCCCATCCGGAGCAAGGCCGAATAGGGGAGCGTTTGAGGGCGGCCCGCCCGAAGCTCCCGGGTGTGCTGCTTGAGGTCGTCGGCAACGGCGATCCTAGATGAATGATCATCGCCTGCGGCGGGGTAACCCGGCGCGGGAACAGAACCCGGCTTACGGACCTCTTTGACCACTTATTTGTTGCGCGGCGGGCTTGCCCCGCCGTTTTTTTTGGCAAAGGATCTTAGGCCGGCAGGATCTTGATGTTGTTCGGTTCGATTTTCCCCGTTAAATGACAGCGCCGGGGTTGTATGGATTGACGCCGAACCAGCCGGGCAAACTGTCTGAGGCGTAAACCGAGTTTTTGCCCGGCCGGTGTTCATCTGTGCGACGCCGGGAACCTGCGCAGCAGGCGCGATAGCGTGGGGCGCCTTTTGCTGACGGGGGGTGATATATCTCCTGCCCCGAAATTGCGATAACTGACGTTGGCGTTGCTTGACGGATGCTTTACGGGGGAAGTAGTCGACGAGTTTTCAAAAGATATTTGATGAAATCGGCTATGCCGCTTTTATCTTCGCTGGACTATCTACATCAGGAATTGACAGTTCGTCGCAAAACACCATCAATTCAGACCCCTTGTATCGATCTGCGGCACTATAGCTTAATGAATAGGTAATCTGACGGTGGGCATGATAAAGTCCGCTGATCTGCGGGACGTTGTCGTAGGAGACGATCCATTTTTGTGGAATCTCTGTCGTGATTAATTTTGCAATTTCTGCATGGTCTTCATGTAGGTAGTGGCTTTCGTATAGGCCATGGCCCTTAACATAATATGGCGGGTCTAGGTAAACGAGAGTCTTCGGCGGGAGTTGCGGGATTACGCTTGTTATAAGGTTAGCTGCGTCCAGGTTATACAAGGAAATCCGGTTTCTAAATAAAGCAATTTTTTGAATTCGAGAGATTAAGGATTCCTTGTTGTAACGAGCATCGATTTTCCATTTCCCAAGTTGGTCTTTCCCTCCGATGACCCCCCCACCAATAATCCCTGACCGATTTGTCCGGTTGAGAAAAAATGTTGAGAAACCAAGGTCCAATAAAGAATGCTCACATGGTGTATTCTGAATGGACTTTTGCCGAAACCACTGATCCATTGAAACAGGGGTATCGACTATTAATTGACAAAGGTTGTCAGTCTCGTTGAGAACGGAATGCCAAAACGCATAAACAGATCGGTTGAGATCATTGATGTGAACATGTGCAGCATATTCATAAAAAAGCAGAGCAAAGGCGATTCCTGCGCCCCCTGCATATGGCTCGACATAATGACCATCAAGTAACTCATTTTCTTCAAATACGAGTTGGATGAACCTTGCAAGTTTTGATTTCCCCCCTGGGTACCTCAAGGGCGTTGTATAGTCCATTTCAAACCCTCCACTTTGGCCAACATAGCAAAAACGGCCGACACTGGCCACCGTTATCTATTCCCAGAGTTTTTCCATGAAGGGTTGGATATTATCCCATGCCAATTTCAGCTCGAGAGGCGTAGGATTCAAGTGTCTGCTATGAACATAGGCATGGAATGTATCAACCGATAAGATGGAATGCTTATCACTGACAGCCTTTCTTGCGGGCTTCAATTGATCTTCACCAAGAATTTTATTTGTTTTGAAATACGTTGCTACGGCCTCCATTTTTTTGGGGAGGCTTGTATTGCTGTCAATGTTGGGCAGTCTCTTTTTCTCAACGAAATCATCAAGGCTCAATTCCCAGAAGACCCGGAAAAGAACTGAAACTGCATTTGTGTAGTCGTCTACATTCAATGAGCGCAGCTCAATGTAAACCTTATTAATGCGTTTGCTGTTGATGGTTAGAATACAATCCCTGGGTATAAGGATATGTCGTTTGGTCGAATCAGGCCGGCTTCTTTTTCTCTTTTTTCGCTCATTATCTGATGTTGTAGATGTTTCATTTTTGTCCGGAGGTGAATCCAAATACCATGGGGCGTTGTGTTTGGACTCACTATTTGGGAGCGACTCTGAAGGAAGACCATTTAGATATGCCAGCCGGTCTTTTTTGCTATACAAATCTCCAACATTTTTTTCGCCCGTCGCAAACGGCATAAAAAACTCAACGAGCACTCTTGCTGCCTCTTCTCTTGCTAGGTCAGTCCAAATCTGGTCCCCTTTAACTTTAAGTCCCAGTGCTCGTCTCAGGTCAGGATCTCCAATAGCTCGTTGGATGTTTGTTATTGGAATTTTTGAAATGATTGCTTTCTCTTCGGCTGATAAATCGCAATTCTCATACAAAAAGGTTTTCAATGTTAGCTCTGGTGAAGGTTTCTGCTGCCGAGTGCGGTGTCTGTTTCGTTCTGTGCCACCCCAATCTACTGTGCCAGCGCCTTCGTTTTCTCCGGTATGTTTGAGTGTGATCCAATGATCAGCAGAGTCGCGATCAGGGAAAACGATACACTTGAGGCTATGAATTGGATTTTTCGAAAATTCCCTACCAAGACCAACAAATTTTTTTTTAACAAAACGGTTGGACCCCCCAGGCAGTTGCGATGGTGTTTCCAGTAGTTTCAGAGCCGCAATCCGTCGATTACCCTCTAAGACAATAAATTTCCCCTCTTCTTCATGGGGCATAACGATTGGGATATCGGATGGATTATTCCCATGCAGGACGATATCTTCTGCAAGCTTCACTAATTTTTTAGCAACTTTAATATCATTCGACATCACCTGAATAATATCTCTTTGTGCCTTAATGACGTTGTGACGAGGGTTCTCTGGATCAAGTAAAATATTGGTGACTTCTATCGGCTTTTCATAATGCTGGGACATACCTTCCCTCCGTATTTAAAAAAAATAAAACCTAAAGAGGAGGACCTGCAACCAGATTGCCGCCTAATTAATTAGGCGTAGATCTCTTGTGAGCCGGGACCTTTACCACCTTCTCTCCGACTTTGCGGACATAAGGTTTAACGGTAACAATCTTTTTTCCCTCCTTCGTTTTGGCCATACAAATCACCTCCTCCTGGGGCCGGATGCCCCCATCTCCAATAGGGCTCGACCTAGGGATTGGCTCTTGTGACCGATAGAATTTGGTAGGTTGCAGGTCCTCCAACTTAACTCATTTAATTATTGCCGCGCTTTGCTCCAGTGAAAACCTTCAGCATTTCCCGAAGGATATAGTCTGGATCCTTGTTGCTGCCTCCTCCGGGATAGTCAGCCAACCACTCGTCACAAAATTCGGCTCGGCAAAACTTGTCACCGATTTCAATTACAAGGATGTGTTTATCCCGCTCGACGATTGGATGTTTCCATTGGCATGAGGTGATTTCAATGCCTTTTGCCTTGGCAAAAAGATGCGCGCGCTCGATGATCATTTTTGACCCGTCGATCCGCTGCTGAGAATATTCAGTTTTTGAACTCATGGTGTTATTCCCCCCACAGATTGACCCGGGCGACCGAGATCAGCCCGTAGCCCCTCACTTCTTCACAAACCCGGACGGTTGAAAACCCTGATTTTTTAACGACGGCCTGCCGGGTCATATCCTCGAGTCCGAAACCGAGCACGCCGAAACCAGAAGCAAAGTAGGTCAGACATTGTTGATCTGGAGTGCAAATTTCTTTAGCGAAGTCAGAAGGCTCGTGGAATCCAGGACCCACGCAGCCGGTGCCGATCGACAGCATTGTCAGTGTCACCAGGGTGTGTTTGATTTTCTTCCCTGAAATTCTTGACCAGGTCAGCCAGAGTAAAACGACAGAGACACATGCCACCAGGTTGATGGTTGGGTGTGGCAGCATCGTGCAAATCAGCGCCACCACCAGTCCACTATAAAAGGTCCGGGCCAGCTGTTCGGCGCGATCGGCGCCGTCTGGATCCGGACCGTGGATGATGAGCTGCACCAGGTCGCGGCCGACCTGGATGTTGTTGCTGCCAGAGGCGGTCTGGTCGGTTTTCATCAACCCTTCTCCGGGAAGGCTCTCTTAATGTCCATGAGCATATGATTGACGACATCGGTGTGAGCATAAGTGACGTCTCTCACCCTCTCGATGTCGCCACCTGGATTCATGAGGATTTTCAGCCGACCAGTGACTCTCACGCCGGCCTCTGTCTGGAAAATGGAGTAAGAAATCAGTTGACGGACTTTGGGGTTGAAAATAGACCCAAAATAGGTGTTTTGAGACTGGGTTCCGGGGAATGAAAAAACAACTTGATAATCATTAACCTTGATGGCCGTTCCACCATCTTCGGTCGAAATTTCAATGGTCTTCTCGATGACCTCAGGGGCTTTAACTGAAGGGATAAAAATTTCAGGAGAGTCAATGTCTGGAGTGTCAAAATTCGGCACCATGCACGAGGATAAAATCAGCGCACAGGCATAAATGAAAAGTCGCATCACCCCTCCTACAAAAGCTTCTTCTTGATTTCCTCGATCGCTTTCGGCGCCAGGTAGTCCTGGAGCACCTGGACGACCTTTTCGACCGGAACCATTCCGGCCGATTTGTATTCTCCCGTTTCGCGGATCATGTGCGCATCTCTACCGACATGAATGCCCCCGCCGACCTGGATGTGTCCGTTACCGGTGGCAACCTGATGAACACCCCGGCCAGTTTGATCCTTTAGCATCTCGCCAACGCCAGCTACCAACCAGGCTAAATTTATATGTGGAAACTCATCTTTTACAGCTGTGAAAAAAGCCAATCCAGGCTCGTTATCGCCCTTCAAATAATTATAGATTTGGGATTTCCCGAACGGGATTATCTTGGCTAAACCCTGTGGGCTTAACCCTTCATAGTCCAACCACTCACGTAATCTCCCTTTAAAATCCATAACTTATAAAAAAATTCCAAAAAAGTGGAATTTCCCCTTGCATCTTCCAATATGTTGGAATATTGTAACTACGTCAGCTAATCACGAAATCTAAAAAACTAGCTAAACAACCGCTAAAAAAAGGAGGCCGCTTTGGAACCTCTCGAAATCAGAATCGCATTGATGCGGGCCGGTGTTCGTCAGATTGATATCGCCCAGAAAGCCAATGTCAGCACGGCCAGCGTCGCCGGGGTGATTAACAAGAAAACCACCTCGGACCGCTTGCAGAGAATGATCGCCAGGGCGATCGATCAGCCGGTGAATGACGTTTTCCCGGAAAAGTACGGCAGAAAAAAGGTTGTCACCCCAGGGCTTGAGCGGCTCGCGGGGTGATTTTAGCACGCCGTCCGATTTCATCAAACATTTTTTGAGGATTCTCATGATCGATATCCATTGTGAATGCTGCCACTGCAAAGACCTGCGCGAAAAAGAGGCCAGGAGAAGCCGCATGAATTACCTCAAATATCTGCGGGATTCTGGGGATCCCAAGTTGGCAGAAGAGCTGAAAAAGGGCGGCCATGAATCTTAGTCAACAGATCACGCAGCGCGGCCGTTTCGGTATCTCCGTAACCCCAGAAATCTGCGTCGATATCCTGCCCCTGGAAGGTGGCGTCGGCAAAACAACAACCGGCGACTTTGCCGGCAAGAGTCATGGACACCTGGATATCAAGGGTGTCCCTTCTCCGCTGCAAAGTAAAACTCGAAACCTTTGTCAAAACATCCCTCTCGGCAATCGGATACATCATGACCGCGACCTCCTGTTTTTTGGTTGCGCAAAGCCTAGCAGCCGGCCCGGTCACCGGCAACGTCTAGATTCGGACTTTATTTAGATACCTGGAGGAGGCCTATGGCGAACAACAGGAATAACCCGAACCAGCTGCAACTCGACTTCGATCGGCAGATCGAGGAGTACACCGAGGTCAAAACCGGACTCCTCGATGCAGCGTCCAGCAAACCGACGATTCCGCTTGGTATCGAAAACGAAATGGAAGCCTGTATCGAGATCGCGGCGGTGATCAAGCGGACCGTACGAGAGTGCGGCCTGAGCCGCGACCAGCTGCTCGACGGCATCAACGCTTACTTCGGCCGCAGCGACGAAGGCGCCGAGAAAGACCCCCCTGAATGCCGCAAGCCGCTGACCATCCACATGCTCAATAACTACCTGAGCAAGCCGTGCGAATACCCGATCCCGGCCTATTACCTCTACGCCATCCACCATGTGACAGGGATCATAGAACCAGCTGCAACCATCGTCGCCGCCGCCGGAGGACAGGTGGCAACGGCCGAGGAAATCAGGCTGCTGCAGATCGGCAAACTGGAGCAGACGATCGACGAGTTGCACAGATTGCGGCGTGATATGCGCGGGAAGGGGAAACGATGATGCGCTGGATACTGGCAGCCCTGTTTGTCTGCGGCCTGGCGATGGCCGGATCCGAAGGACCGCTGTTCCCCTGGCCGAACCTGGCCGGGCTGATTTTGATCTTACTGTTTGCCGCCCTGGTGCGGCACCTGCCCCTGGAGGAATTATGACGACTTATCGCCGAATCGAGGCCGTGAAAACGGCCGTCAAAATCTTGCGCTACATCTCCGAGTGCCGCGAGGCGGTCAGCGCCCAGGAGATTGCCAAGGCTGCCGAGCTGCCGACCGGGACGGTGATGTGCCACTTGGCCACCCTCGAAGACGAGCGGCTGGTGCGCTGCGTCGGCGGGGCCTGGGAGCTGGACATGGGGCTGGCGGTGTTCTGGGCCCGGCGCAAAGCACAACTCGAAGGGCGAATCGCCCGCGATACCAATGAACTGACCGAGCTGGAGGGCTGAGATGGCAGAGAAAAAGAAAATGGACCCGGTGAGTGAGGCGGCCCTGGAGACGGTCAACGCCGAGAGGCTGCAACAGGAAAATGCTGATCAGGAACAGGCGAGCCGTGAGCAGCGGATCGCCGAGTGCCACCAGGTGATCGGACGCATTCAGGGGGCCAAGATGGTCTCTGATTTCGGCAACGTTGCCGGTTTGGTCTGGTTAAAAGAGGTCCGCGAAACAAAGATTTACAAGGACATTCCAAATATCGGCACGTGGGAAAAGCTTTGTGAATCCATAGGGATATCACGCCGGAAGGTTGAAGAGGATCTTCTGAACCTTGAAACGTTCGGTGAAGAGTTTTTAGGCAACGTTGCCGGTTTTCGTGTCGGTTACCGCGACCTCCGCAAGCTCCGTCAGCTCAGCCACGAGGGCCAGGTCTATATCGACGACAACGCCGTGTTGATCGGCGGCGAGGCGATCCCCCTGGACGCCGACCACAAGGACGATCTGCAGGCCGCCCTGGCGAGCGTCATCGAAGCCAAGGACGCCGATCTGCGGACCAAAGATCGACTGCTGAAAGATAAACAGAAGCTGATCGAGACCCAGTCGAGGGAACTCTCCCGCCTCGAGGTCGAAGCCGAGCGCAAGGGGCTCTCGGCCGACGAGGACGCCTTCCTTAAGTATTGCGACGCCTCACGAATCACCATCGACGGGTTCCTGATGAAGTTCGATCCCGAAGTGAACCCCCTCCCCGAAGACGCCACCCCGCGCATGGAAGCGGCCCTGATGGAGACTCTCGGCTATTTTCGCCGGATCATCAATGCCGCCTACGACACCGCCGCCGATCGCTACGGAGATCCGACGGTCGATGACAGCTGGGTGCCGCCAAACCTGCGGACGAGCGAAACCGGGGAGGAGTGATGTTATGGAATGGATCCGGGAGATGACCGAGCGGCTGAGCAACGCGGTCAACGGCGAGAAGGAGCAGATCGTCGCCGAGTACCAGGAGATGACCGGCAAGGCCCCGGCGACGCTGTACCGGCTGGCCAGAAAGTACGGATTCGACAGCGGCCGCAAGAAGCGCTCCGACCGCGGGACGTTGAAATCGGGACTGACCGAGGAACAGGTGCAGTTCGTCAGCGCCCTGATCCAGACCAGCTCCCGCGAGGTCAAGGGGGCGATCATGCCGGTCGAAACCGCCCTCGAAATCGCCGTCGACAGCGGCATCATCGAGCCCGGGCAGATCTCGGCCGCCCGCCTGACCGGGATCCTGCGCGAACGCAGCATGAACGCCGCCGCCATGAATGTCCCCGATCCGCACATCTCGATGCGCAGCCTGCACCCCAACCACGTGCACGTTTTCGACGCCTCGATCTGCATCCAGTACTACCTGAAAAACGGCAAGGGGCTGCGGATCATGGACGAACGGGACTTTTACAAGAACAAGCCGGACGCTTTCGGCAAGATCAAGCAGAAGTTGATCCGCATGGTCCTGGTCGACCATTTCAGCCACTGCATCTTCGTCAAGTACTACGTCGCCAAGGGGGAGAACCAGGCGATCACCTTCGACTTTCTCACCAGCGCCTGGCGCGGCGGACTGCACGAGCAGCTGCCGCTGCGCGGGGTGCCGAAATTCATCCTGATGGACGCCGGCGCCGCCAATATCGCCAAGGGCATCCTCTGCCTGCTCGAGCGGCTCGATATCAACATCCCCAAGGCGCTGCCGAAGAACGCCCGGCGGCAGGGGAGCGCCGAGGTTACCCAGAACATCGTCGAACGCAACTTCGAGGCCCGCCTGCGTTTCGAGCCGGCCCATACGGTCGAAGAGCTCAACGCCTGGGCGATCGACTGGATGACTCACTGGAACGCCAGCCGCATTCACCGCCGGCACGGCATGACCCGCACCGGCTGTTGGCTGTCCATCACCCGCGAGCAGCTGCGCGAGCTGCCCTGTGACGAAATCGTCCGGGATCTCTACGCCGAACCGGAAGTCGAGCGGACCGTCAGGGGAAACTACCTGGTCGCATTCCGCGGCAACGACTACCGGGTCAAGCACATCCCGGGGCTGGTCCCCAACCGGACCAAGGTCAAGGTGATCCTGCGCCCCTATCACTGGCCAGAGGTCGCCGTCGAGCACAACGACGTGGTCTACCTGGCGAGCCCGATCCAGACGTTGGCGGGAGGCTTCGACGCCGAGGCCGCGGTGATCGGCGAGGAGTTCAAGGCCCAACCGGAAACCACGATCCAGCGCAGCAGCAAACGGTCCGAGAATCTCGCCTACGGCGAAGAGCGCAAAAAAGACGATGTCCCCTTCGCCGGCACCTTGCAGGTCTTCGGACACCAGGCGGAGAAGCTGGGCAACCTCACCCCGATGCCGAAGGTCGGTACGCCGCTGGAAGTCGGCCGCGATACGGTCGCCAAGGAAATGTCGCTGGTCGAATTCCTCAAACAACTGCGCGGCGCCGTCAGTCGGATCGAACCGGCGCTCAATCGCGAATTGAAAACCACCTTCGGCAGCAGCATTGAGGTCAAGCTGGCCGAGCGGATCATCGCCGACATCGACGCCGGCCGCGACTGGCGCGACCAGATCGACGGCGCGGATCAGCGGCAGGCGCTGTAATTTTTGTCACCACAAGGAGGTCACATGACACGGTCAAAACCCCCAACACGGTCAGGCGAGCCCCACCCCTGGGATCGTCCGACGCAAGAGATCTACCTGAAACACCTGCTGGCCGAGTCAAGCATCAGCCAGCGCGAGGCAGCCGACGCCATCGACGTGTCGCCTGCGACCATCAACCTGGCCTGCAGCAAGCGCTATCTCCCGGTGCGCGATCCCGGCTTTAAAGCTCGGGTCGAGGCCTTTATCGCCAGCCATCCCCAGGCGATGGAGATCCTTGCCGGCCAGGGTAAACCGCTCGCCGCGATCTGGGAGAACGTCCAGGAACACCGCCGCGGGCTCTGCCCGGCCGACATCAAGCAGCGTCAACGAAAGCGGGCCGTCGAGCCCGGGAATCCACTCGAAATCGAAACCAAGGAGGTCGCCATGCTCTCAGACGGAGCCCGCAAACAGTTCAAGCTTTTTCGTCACCCCTTCATCGACGACATTCTTAAGGATTCGGACATCTTCATGTCCGACGAGCACCGCTACATCGAGGCGGCGATGATCGACGCCGCCAAGCATGGCGGGTTTCTGGCGGTGATCGGCGAGGTCGGCAGCGGCAAGTCGGTGATGCGGCGCAAGGTCATCGAGCGGCTCAAGAAGGAAGGCGACATCCTGGTGATCTACCCGCAGACCATCGACAAGCGCAGCCTGTCCGCCTCGGCGATCTGCGACGCGATCATCATGGACATCAGCAACGAAACGCCGCGCATGAAGCTCGAAACCAAGAGCCGCCAGGTGCAGCGCCTGCTGCTCGATCGCAGCCAGAACGGCTACCGCCACGTGCTAATCATCGAGGAGGCCCACGACCTGAGCATTCACGTGCTCAAGTACCTGAAGCGCTTTCACGAGCTGGAGGACGGCTACAAGAAAATGCTCGGCATCATCCTGATCGCCCAGACCGAGTTGAAGCGCACCTTCAACGAGTCGCAGAACGTCGACATGCGCGAGGTGATCCAGCGGGTACAGATCGCCGAGATTCGCGGCCTGAACGGATCGCTCAAAGACTACTTGAAGGTCAAGTTCGAACGGCTCGGCTGCAAGCTCGACGACATCTTCTCCGCCGACAGCTACGACATGCTCAGTCGCCGGCTGACCAGCGAGGATGACAACCGGCGCCGGGTCAGCCTGGCCCACCCGCTGCGGGTCAACGACTACGTGATCCGCGCCATGAACCTGGCGTTCGAACTCGGCGAAGACAAGGTCACCGCCGAGGTGATCGAGGCGCTGTGATGACCGGCGAGGAGCTGGCCCTATTGATGGTTGCCGGGTGCGTCGCCCTGGTCGCCTTCGGGATCTATCTGTCCGACCTTCAAGAGAGGAAAAAACAATGAGAGAAGCCTTTTTTGCAACCTTCGATCCGACCAGCCTGATGGTCGGGGCCATCTTCGGGGCCATGATCGGAATCATCGTGATTTGCGGGGCTCTCTTCTTCTTCGGTTGTAAATCAAACCGCGTCCGGACGACGCAGAACAGCGAGGGATGACATGTTGCAAACCATCGAAAAACTGACCCGCGAGTTTGCCGACGCCAGACAGACGCTGGGCGACCGCGTCCAGCAGCTGCAGGACGAGATCGAGCAGGTCAAGCGCAAGCACCTGACCGAGATCCGCGCCCTGGCCGGCAACCTGGCCGTTGCCCACGAGCAGCTCTTCGAGGAGATCAAGGATCACCCCGAGGCGTTCGTCAAACCCAAGACCCAGACCATCGCCGGGGTGCGGGTCGGCTTCAAGAAGGAGAAAGGCAAGACCACCATCGCCGACGAAGCGGCGACCATCAAGCGGATCAAGACCCTGCTGCCGGCCCAGGTCAAACTGCTGGTGCAGATCGAGGAGAAGTTGCTCAAGACGCCGCTGCTGCAGCTGCCCGGGGAGACGCTCAAAAAGCTCGGCGTGGCCGTCGCGGAGGATGTCGACGCGGTCTACATCAAGCCGGTCGGGGACGATATCGACAAGTTTGTCGCGGCCCTGCTCGAAGAGGGCGAGGCGATCCTGCGGGAGGTGGTGTGATGTGCATGCAGAAGCCGAAACGCATGGGGGTCACGATCGGCAACCGGCATTATTCCAGCTTTGAGCAGGTTCCGACCGATCTGGGAATGTCGCCGGTCATCCTCTGCCGCGACTGTGTCGACGCCGGCTGTTCGCAGACCGGAAACCCGGATGGCGGCTGTCGCGCCGGCAGGATTATGGGGGTGGCGTGATGGCGATTCAACTGCTCAAACAGGTTGAAGGGATTGAAACCGTCGGTCAGCTGCGGGCCGCCCTCGAGGGGATCCCTGACGAGAAATCCTTTACAGATGTCTTCGGAGAGCCGGTCTGTCTGACCTGGTGTCGCCTGGAAGAGACCGGCGAAGAGTTGATCGAGATCACCTGAGTGCGAAACCGGCCCTGATCGGGCCGGTCGTCCGGGGGCGGTGCCCCGGGCCTGACGAGCAGCCAAGGAGAATGCCATGTACAACGTGAGAGCCGCCTGCGGCAACAGCCGCTGCAAAACCAAAGTATTCAGCGTCAAGCGCAAGGTGATCGACAAGGTCGGAACCGACAGTCGTCCATACCGGATCAAGCAGGTCGTCTGCCCGAACTGCCGGATGTTGGCGCCGGTCACCGGCATCACGGAGATCACGTTATGAGCCGCGTCGATGATCTAAAAGCGATCCAGCGCAAAGCCGACGAGATTGGCCGACTGCTCGGCGACATCTCCGCCCTGGCCTGGGTGGCCGATTTGCCGCTGAGCGACGATCGGACCGGAAGAATTCAGAACGAGCTGAACGTGATCCGCCGGCTGGCCGGGCACCACCTGGATAAAATCACCGATCAACCAGCGGGGGTGGTCCCCGCCGTTACCCCGGGGGCAAACCTCCTGGCCCCCGGGGGTTTTTTAAAGGACGGTTCAGCTTGAAGCATGGCGGGTGCAAATACTTCGGCTGGCGCGGCCTGAAACTGGTCTGCAGGCACCCGAAACACCCTGAGCCGATCTACCCGCGTCGCGAGGTGGCTCTGATGCAGCATGGCGGCAAATGTTTTGATTCTGTCGATTGGGAAGCGAAAACCCTGCCCGGGTGCGAGCAGAAATGGCCGAGCCCGGTACCGAGCGAGGAGATTGAGTGATGGGAAGTCAGAAAGGAAAAATCCGCTCCGCCAAGCTGGAAACCAGCGACCGCCTCAAGCGGGTGTTGAGCCTGCTGCAGGACGGCCGGTGGCACGGCACCAGGGACATTCTGATGCGCGCCGATGTCTGCGCGGTCAACACGGCGATCGCCGAGTTGCGCGACAACGGATTCACGATCGAGTCACGTTGCGCCGGCCGGGGCCGTTACGAGTATCAGCTGCAGATCGAGGCGCAGAGGAGTCTGTGGTGATGATCTGTGACGACCGCCTCATCAAGGTCATGGACGATGGCCACTGCTTGGCCCGGACGGAGGTTTACAGCCGGGTGTGCGGGTTTTTCCGACCGGTGCAGCAGTGGAACCTGGGGAAGCGGGATGAGTTCCGACAGCGGGTGCCCTTCAAGACAGATTAAAGCGGATAACAGACAAGTTGAGCTGCGGCGGTAGACAGACCGAGAGCGTGGCGCATTTTTCGAGAACCGCCACTGTTTCACCGTCCGCTCGAACGCTTGGTTGTAATTCATGCGCGTTCGGTCTGAAAGACCGATAGAAAGGATCGAAAATGGACATGAGAAAATTTGAAAACGAATTGATGGTTTGGCATGACCTCAAATATGGCCGGACCGACATCGACGTACCAAAAACCATGCGCAAGCTCGGTGAAGAGTTTGGAGAGTTTATTGAGGCGGTCATGCTTGGAAACCCTGACTACATCGCGGAAGAGGCGGCAGATGTGTTCTTTGTGATGACGCATATCGTTCGGCATTGCGCAGGAGTTGGAAGGCTGAACCAAGCAGCTACCGAAAAACTGGTAGAACTCGACCGCAGATTGAAGTTAAGCGCATGAATTACAACACCTTGATGGACGGCCATCAGCCGACCATCAACTGGTTATCCGCGATTGCCTGAAAAATAAAACGCCCAGGCCGCGGAGGGGGGGTGCGACCCGGGCGAAGCAGGGCGAACTTTGTCCCCCCACCGAAACGAAGGATAGCAGATGAATCACAATCGTCAAGAAAAACCGATCACCGGCAAGCAGATCCAGCTGATCCACATCGCCAAGGGACAGCTCGGGCTCGATGATGGAACCTACCGCGCGTTGCTGGATGGGTATGGCGCCGAGAGCAGCAAGGACTTGACCTGCGCCCAGGCCGATCAGCTGATCGACGACTTCAAGGCCAAGGGCTTCCGGATCGTCAGCCGTCACCCGCGACCGCGGCGTCGGTCGCAAGGGAAGAACGTTGTCCACCTGGCGAGCCAGCAGGAGATCGACAAGGTCAACGCTGTCGCCGGCCTGATCCGCTGGCGCGCCCAGGGCGGACTGCCGCTGTTTTTGGAGAAGCGGCTGCACATCAAGGACGGCCGGGTGCGCACGGCCGGCGATGCCTACCGGGCGATTGAGGCGCTGAAGAAGCTGTTCGAACACCAGATGGAGGCCAGTCACGGGCCGAAGTGGTGGACGATCCGGTTTGAGGATGAGGGGATCGAGGAGTACACCAGGCGACATGCCCCGGCGGAGTTTTGCGACGCGCTGGGGCGGGTTTATAAGCGCGACTCAAAGGTTTTT
>DATFMT010000006.1:0-5618 GCA_035266745.1 Geothermobacteraceae bacterium
CTTTCGGGTTCCTTTTCTTCACGTAGGAAAAAATTTCGTTATGGCAGGTGGGGCAGTTCTTGCCGAGCGCATCCAGGTGGTTGTAGTGACTGAATTCCACCGGGCCGGTCGCTTCAACGTTAAAAGTGACCTTGTCCTTGATCCAGCGGGCATACAGGGTTGATGGCAACACCACCGCAAGCATGGCGACCAGCACGAGTAGACGATAAATCATAATATCCTCCTTAGATCTATTGCGAGCAGCCTTCGAAACGGATCCAAACGAAAAATTTCATTCATAGTAAATGGCTTGGGCGGCAGAAACAACCGCAAAATCTGTGCCGCCCTTCCGGCGGAACATGCCCCTGAGCTGTCTGGGCAGCTACGCAGTGGTAAAATCGCCTGTATTGGCGTTTCAGCTGCGGTAGGCCATGCTGGTCGCGGGCCGACCG
Organism: Geothermobacteraceae bacterium; assembly: GCA_035266745.1. Lineage (GTDB taxonomy): Bacteria > Desulfobacterota > Desulfuromonadia > Desulfuromonadales > Geothermobacteraceae > DATFMT01. The sequence goes on from DATFMT010000006.1 coordinate 432, forward strand.
GTTGAATTGCTACTGGACATCTGCGGTGCATGACCGGTATTTTGCCTTCCGCTCCACCAGCTGGCGGCTATGTTCCGGCCTGCCTCGGGCCGCAGCAGATTGCTCCAGTGCGTCGGGTGTGGTAGAATCCACGCCCTTTCCAGGAGTTTTTGTGAAAAATCGTCCGGTCAATCAGTATGCCGTGGTCCCGCCGGGGCTGGAAAATGTCTGCTGCCGGGAATTGCAGGCTCTGGGTATCAGTTCGCCGGTCCCGCTACGCGGAGGGGTCGAATTCATCGGCGGATTGCGTGAGTTGTACCTGGCCAACTTGTGGCTGCGCAGTGCCAGTCGCATCCTGGTTCGGGTTGGTGAGTTCCACAGCCGGGACTTCCCGGGTTTTTTCCGTAAATGTCGCCAGTTAGCCTGGGGTGAGTTCCTCCGGCCGGGACAGCCGTTGAAGATTCGGGTGACCTGTCGCCAATCCCGCCTGTTTCATAGCGACCGCGTCGAACAGGTTGTGCGTGAGGCGATCGGGCATGCCCTGGGGCAACCTGCCGCCAACCCGGAGCTTGCCGCGGCTATGCTGGTGGTGCAGGTGATCGATGACCGTTGTCAGGTTTCTGTCGACGGCAGCGGTGAGCACCTGCACCGGCGCGGCTATCGCCAGCATGCGGTCCCCGCGCCATTGCGGGAAAACCTTGCCGCCGGCTTGCTCATGCATCTCGGCTGGGCCGGGGAGCGTTCACTGCTTGATCCCATGTGCGGATCGGGAACCTTCGCCATCGAGGCCGCTCTGCTGGCAGCGAAGCTTCCTCCCGGCCGAAACCGGGAGTTTGCTTTTATGGACTGGCCCGGTTTTCGTTCCGGCCTCTGGAACAACCTGTTGACGGATGCAGACCGGAATCGACACCAGCCGTCAACCAGGATCGAGGGGCGGGACCAATCCCCGGTTGCCCTGGATGCGGCAAAGCAGAACGCGAGCCAGGCCGGTGTCGCGGAGTTAATAACATGGCAAACGGGCGATGTGCTTGAGCTTGCGGCTCCGGAGCCAGCCGGGCTGGTCATCTGCAATCCTCCCTATGGCAGCCGGCTCGGAGCTGCGACCGAGTTGCCGAGTTGGTACCACAGTCTCGGTCAGTTGTTCAACCGACACTACCGGGGATGGCAACTGGCCTTGATCGTGCCTGATGCCAGGCTGGTGACAGGCTGGCATCGCGACATGCGAACGCAGCTCAAATTTAAAAATGGCGGCATCGAGGTTGCTTTTGTCTGCAGTTCTTGAGAAAAGGCTTGATTTAGGTACGTAGAATCTATTATAGTTCCTCTTTGTCTCCGGGTGCAGATCCGGCTGGCAAGAATTGTCAGGAAAGCGGGGTGAGTGTTTAGTGGAAATCCATGTCGTCGACAATAATGTCGAAAAAGCGATCCGCGTGCTTAAGCGTAAGCTGCAGCAGGAAGGTCTTTTTCGTGAAATGAAGCAGCGCAAGTTTTACGAGAAGCCGAGCGTCAAGCGGAAGCGCAAGGAGAAGGAAGCCCAGCGCCGTCTGCGCAAGAAGATGCGGTTGATGCGCAAGGACTGATCCCCGTTCAGTCACACATGTAGAAAAGCCCGGTCGGATGACCGGGCTTTTTTTTGGTTTGCCCAGCGGAGCTGGCAAACCCGGCCTGTTGCAAGATACAGGCGTCACCCCGATCAGGGGGAAGACAATCCGAATCGCAAGGGCGTTGCTGGTAACGGCAGGGTCTGAAGGAAGCGATAGGAAGTGAACGGCACATAGCGCAAGCGAACCTGATTCGGCGCTACGGGTGGGTAAGCGTGCCAAATAGCGCAAAGCCCGATACCTGATCAGACCCGTGGTGTGACTGAGGATGGCGTCGTTCGCAGGGAGCCGGAGGTAACTGGGGAAGCCTCGTATCGTTTCAATGCCCGAGCGGTCGGGCCTTGAATAAGGGGCGGCACAAGGGGCAACCCGAGGCCGAACCGATGCGGTGCGAGGTGGCAGATGAATCCGTAGTAGTGATGAAGTCCCGGCCTGTGAAAGCTGGTAACAGACTGGAGGATAAAACCGGGACGACCCGTCGCTGAAGTCGGCGGGGGCCGCTGTGAGCCAAAAGCGATGGCGGAATGCGAAGGGAGGAAGCTTATTCGAAGGTCTCTTCGAAACTGTTTTGATCGTCAAGCCGGACACAAGCCGCCCGACGGGGCGGGACAGGCTATCAGCGGTAAGGATGTGGAAATCCCTCTGCGATAGCGGTCGTTCACCGAAGTAACCGGGATACGTCATCGTACATTGCCCGAGCGGGATAGAAGGCGATGGTCGTCCCCGGCCAAGAGCGGAAGGCGTGGCGATGAATCAGGGGAGGGAGACGCAGGAGCAAGAATGGCGAAGATTTACTACAGTCTCTATGACCGCATGTTTCAAGAGAAGAGGCTGCTTCAGGCGTTTGTCAAGGTCAAGTCCAACCAAGGAAAACCCGGCATCGACGGGCAGACCATCGAAGACTTCGCCGAACATCGTGCTGAAGAGATCGCCAGACTTGCAAGCGAACTGCGGGATAAGAGCTACCGTCCACTGCCGGTCAAGCGGGTTGAAATCCCCAAAGGCGATGGAGGAAAACGGTTGCTCGGCATTCCGACAGTTCGTGACCGGATTGTCCAGCAAGCTTTGCTGAACATCCTGCAGCCGATCTTTGATCCGGAATTTCATCCCTCCAGCTACGGCTACCGGCCCGGCAGAAGCCCTCAGCAGGCCGTCGCCAAGGCCAGTGCATTTATCCGGCGTCACCAGCTCAAATGGGTTGCGGACATGGATCTGTCACGGTGCTTCGACACCCTGAACCATGACCATATCCTCAAGAGCTTTTGCCGAAAGATCGCTGATGGGAGTATTCTGGATCTGCTGCGGATGTTCCTGCAAAGTGGGGTGATGATCGGAGAGAGATGGCAGGCGAGCGAAGAGGGCAGTCCCCAAGGCGGGGTCATCAGCCCCCTCATCGCCAACATCTATCTTGATGATTTCGACCAGTTCATGAAAGGCCGAGGCTATCGTATCGTCCGGTTCGCCGACGATATCCTGATTCTCACCCGTTCAAAGAGCGCAGCGCACAATGCACTCAACGTCGCACGAACCTATTTGGAAAGGGAATTGCTCCTGACCGTCAATGAACAAAAGAGCCATGTCGTCCATAGCAGCAAGGGCGTCAAATATCTCGGCGTCGAGATCCATACCGGCTACACTCGGATCAAGCGTGAGAAGGTTCGCGAGTTCAAAGCCAAGGTCAAGAGAATCACCCGGCGCAACTCACCGGTCAATCTGAAGAAGGTCATAACTGATCTGAATCCGGTTGTCCGAGGGTTCGCCTCCTACTTTCGGATAGCGAACTGCCAACGAGAGTATAGAGCGCTGATGATGTGGATCAGGCGGCGCCTTAGAGCCAAACAGCTCAGCCTGTGGAAACGCGCCAAGCGGCTCCATCGCAGACTGAGGCAGCTAGGCTACCAGGGTGAGTTCAAGGCAATAAAGATGAACTCATGGCGCAATGCCGCCAGCAACCTGGCCCACCACGCTGTTCCCAACAGTTATTTCAGGGAAGAGGGTCTCTTTGCCATGGATGAGGTACAAACCGGGTACCTGCCTCAGAACTATTGAGGGGAAGAATAGGCAGGAGCCGTATACGAGGCCCGTACGTACGGTTCTGTGAGAGGGATGAGGCGAGCCTGATCTGCTCGCCTCACCCTACTCGATCTAGAAACTGCCGGTGATAACGGTACCGGTTGAGACGGTCAGAGTGTAACCACCCCCGCCTGTCGCTACTAGGTCGGCGTAGGTCCCGCTGGCGCCGGTGAAGTGCAGAGTGCCGGATTCCGGGGTGCCGGTGAAGTTGTCGACCTGTAGCGGGTCGATGGTGGTGATCGCCACGTGCCCGGCATCGAAGTCATGATAGGTACCCGATACTACAGCAGTGTCGAAGGATACTCCAGGGGTAATGACGATGCTGTAGTGGTCGACCCAGTAGGTTTGGCCGAAAGAGTCGGTCAGAACAATATTCATGCCCATGGTCGTGGCTGCGTTCGGATCATCCAGATCGAAACTCATGGACACGGTTCCGGACAAGGACTCACCACCGGCGGTCAGGGAGTTGAAGCTCATGGACATGGAAACAACGTTGGTCGTGATGTTTAGCGAGGCCGAGAAGGTTACGCTGCCGTTCAGTGTCACGCCGGCATCGCAGTAGTTTTCGTAGACGATGCTCCCGCTGGCTGAAGTGGAACCTTCTGAAATATTGGCTGTCGCTGAGCCGCCGCAGGTGCCTGGCAGGGTCTCTACGGCCAATGGTTTAACGGATGGGGCGAAGTCGAGGTCTGGCAGAGAATTGAACAACACTCCGCCGAGCGGCGCCAGATCAAGTTTCTGACTACCGCCGACCGCCAGTGGAATGACCAGTGGATCAGTCAAACTGCCGCCGGCGTAGGCGTCGGTCACCAGCTGCTGGGCATTGGTGTCGTCAATAACGGCGAGGGTGCTCACACCGGTGAACCCATTGTTTCCGCCACCTCCGCCGCCGCCACAGGCGACCAAGCTGCTGAATGCTACAGAAGCGACAAAAAATGTCCTTGCAAAACGGTAAAATGCTTTCATTTGCTCCTCCTGGATGGTGTTTAATCGAATTGTCACAATCTCCTCTAGGGATGAGCAAACGCTGTGCCAAGTAAGGATTTGGATTCCCGTCGGGGGGTCAGAGTCTCTCTTTCACCTGATTGACGACATTCGCAACCGTGAAGCCGAAATGCTCCATCAACTCACCACCAGGGCCGCTGGCACCGAAGCCAGTCATGCCGACAACCCTGCCGCAGCGACCGACATAGCGTTCCCAGCCGAAGGTTGAAGCGGCCTCGACCGCGACCCGCTTGGTGCATTCCAATGGCAAAACTTCATCGCGATACTCCTGGCTCTGGGCCTCGAACAGTTCCCAGCTCGGCAGCGAGACCACCCGGATGCCGATGCCCTCATCTTCAAGAATTTCTCGGGCCGCCAAAGCCAGCGGTACTTCCGAACCGCTGACGATGATAATTGCCCGCAGTTCACCGGATTCCCTGGCGAGCACGTAGCCCCCCTGGTGCAGGCCGGTCGCCGGGGCGTAGATGCTCCGGTCGAGGGTCGGCAGCCCCTGACGGGAAAGGATCAGGGCGGTCGGACCCTGCTGGTT
>DATFMT010000007.1:0-3425 GCA_035266745.1 Geothermobacteraceae bacterium
TTCTACCGGATGATGACCCAGCTCGAGTTTCTCCCCAACTCGCCGACCCTGATGAACGCCGGCCGCGAACTCGGTCAGCTCTCGGCCTGTTTCGTCCTGCCGGTCGGCGACTCGATGGAAGAGATCTTCGAATCGATCAAGAACACCGCGCTGATCCACAAGAGCGGCGGCGGCACCGGCTTCTCGTTCGCTTGGGTCCGGCCGGCCAACGATGTGGTCAGCTCGACCAAGGGGATCAGCTCCGGTCCCCTCTCCTTCATGAAGGTCTTCGATATCGCTACCGAGACCATCAAGCAGGGCGGCACCCGGCGTGGCGCCAACATGGGGATTCTGCGCGTTGATCATCCCGATATCATGGACTTCATCATGTGCAAGCGCGACCAGACCGTGCTGACCAACTTCAACATCTCGGTCGGCATGACGGAAGCCTTCATGGAAGCGGTCGAGAACGACAGCGAGTACGAGATCATCAACCCGCGCAGCAAGAAGCCGCAGGGCAAGCTTGCCGCGCGCAAGGTTTTCGAGCATATCGTCGACATGGCCTGGCACAACGGCGAGCCGGGGATCGTCTTCCTCGACCGTCTCAACCGCGACAACCCGACCCCCAAGGTCGGTGAGTTCGAGGCGACCAACCCCTGCGGCGAGCAGCCGCTGCTTCCCTACGAGAGCTGCAACCTCGGTTCGATCAACCTGGTCAAGGTGGTCGACGACGGCAAGCTCGACTGGAACCACCTGCGCGAGGTGGTCCGCCTGGCGACCCGCTTCCTCGACAATGTCATCGAGGTCAATAACTACCCGATCCCCGAGATCGACCAGATGACCCGCGCCAACCGCAAGATCGGCCTCGGCGTCATGGGCTGGGCCGACCTGCTGATCATGCTCGGCCTCCCCTACAACTCCGACGCGGCGGTCGAACTCGGCGAGAAGCTGATGAAGTTTATCACCGACGAGTCGCGCAAGATGTCGCAGGAACTCGCCGAAGAACGCGGCGCCTTCCCCAACTTCGCGGGCAGCACTTTTGACAAGAAAGGCGCCAAGCCGCTGCGCAACGCGACCTCGACCACCATCGCCCCGACCGGCACCATCTCGATCATCGCCAACACTTCAAGTGGCGTCGAGCCGCTGTTCGCCGTCTCCTATGTCCGCCAGGTGATGGACAACGACAAGCTGATCGAGGTTCACCCGCTGTTCGAAAAAATCGCCAAGGAACAGGGCTTTTACTCCAAAGAGCTCATGGAAACTATTGCCGAAAAAGGGACTGTTCAGGGCATCGAGGAGATCCCCGAGGAGATCCGCGACGTATTCGTCACCTCGCACGACATCTCCCCGGTCGATCACATCCGCATGCAGGCTGCTTTCCAGAAACACACCGACAACGCCGTCTCCAAGACCGTCAACTTCTGCCATGACGCGACCAAGGAAGACGTCGAGACCGTCTACCGCCTCGCCTACCAGACCGGCTGCAAAGGGGTGACCATTTACCGTGACGGTTCCCGCGACCAGCAGGTGCTCTCGGTGGCCAAGAAGGAGGAGAAGCAGGCCGAGGTCGTCGTGCCGATGGAGTCCGGAAAATCCTCGCGCAAGCGCAACCGGCCCAAGCAGCTTAAAGGCTCCACCTACCAGATGGAGACCGGGTGCGGACCCTTGTACGTCACCGTCAACGAGGACGAGCACGGCGCCTTCGAGCTGTTCACCACCATGGGCAAGGCCGGCGGTTGCGCCGCCTCCCAGTGCGAAGCGATCGGCCGGCTGGTCTCGCTGGCCTGGCGCTCCGGCGTGCAGGCTAGGCAGGCGGTCAAGCAGCTGGTCGGCATCACCTGTCACAAACCGGCCGGCTTCGGCGCCAACCGCATCACCTCCTGCTCCGACGCCGTCGCCAAGGCGATCCAGACCCACATGGCCGAATATGGCGAGGAGCAGGTTCACAGCCAGATCGGCGGCGCCTGCCCCGATTGCGGCGGGCCGGTCGAGCACGAGGGCGGCTGCTGCGTCTGCCATGCCTGCGGATTTTCGGAGTGCGCGTAAGCTAAACTGAACCAGACAGACAATTTATCGGGAGGGGGCCTGATGGGTGAAGGAACAAAGGGGACAGCGAGCATGACTCGTCTGTCCCCTTTGTTATTCAGCAGGTGAAACCATTGCCTGCCTGGTTAAAAAATGCTAAATATATCCCATTGAAATCGTTAATGTTTTTACTGATATCACGGATTCCGTCATATCGGATATGACGGAATCCGCCTAATCCCTGTTAGAAAGAAAAAATGAATCGGAGGGGCATTGGATAAAACGCAACGCATAGCATTGCTCATAGATTGCGATAACGTCAGTCACAACTCCATTGAAGGAGTTCTTGATGAAATTGCAAAGTATGGGAAAGTTACAGTTCGTCATGCACACGGCAACTGGAAGAGCGAACACTTATCTGGTTGGGTCGAAAAGTTACATCCAAATGCTATTCGACCACTCCAGCAATTCGCATATACCACCGGAAAAAATGCAACTGATTCAGCGATGATCATCGATGCAATGGACCTGCTTTATAGTAAAACCGTTGATGCCTTTGCACTAATGACCAGTGACAGCGATTTCACTCCATTGGTAATGCGCATACTCGAAAGCGGAATGGCAGTATACGGGTTTGGAGAAAAGAAGACTCCACTTCCTTTCGTTAATGCATGCTCCCAATTCATCTATACAGAAAACCTAGCGGAATCTACGAAAGAAAAAAAGACCTTCGGAAATGGCAACTCCAAAAAATCACGCAATGAATTGCGTGGCGACACTGCTCTCGTCAGACTCTTAAGAACTGCCGTAGAGCAGACCTCTGCCGACGATGGATGGTCACATATGGGGCAAGTTGGAAATTACATTTCAAATAACAGTTCTTTCTCTTCCATCAATTATGGCTATTCAAAGCTCAGCGACCTGATAAGGGCAACCGAACTATTTGAAATGAAAAAAAACGATACGGTTATGTTTATCAAGGACAAGAAAAAAATAGCTTTCTAACCCTTATCAGGCCCCCGGCCGTCGAGAGTAAAATTGTCCCGTAACGCAAAAGATTGAACCTTTCCTTCTTTGACAAGCGACTGATCAACTCCAGAGCCATCCGGGTTCCGACTTGGGATGCCTTCTGGCAGCAGACGAACTCTGCTCCAAACACTTATCGAGGCTCTTAACGCAGGGGCCGGTCGTCATGAGCTAGTCCTCACTGCCTCCTGGAATCATACGCGTACCCTTTTGCCGTCCCAGTCAAGACATCGTGGTTCATCCGCTTTCGAGTCCGGGGGACATCCATGATAAGTAAAGTCAAGGGGGAAACGGAGATTTCCCTGTGCCTCGCGGGTGTACCTCCGGTGGCTTTCGTCTAACCTTTCGAGTCCTTCACACCTGCCAATCTTTTTGATCTTTTCTTGTGGTCCGCC
>DATFMT010000008.1:0-10870 GCA_035266745.1 Geothermobacteraceae bacterium
GAAGGTCACCGCCATCCCCATGCCGAGCGCTGTCTCGACCTTCTTCGATACGCCCAGAAACGGGCAGATCCCCAGAAAACGCGCCAACACGAAGTTGTTGACGAAGATTGCACTGATCAGTATGAGCGCCAGTTCGATCATGGTGTTCCTCAGTCGTCAGGAATTGGTCAGACCAGATGGAAAGGGCCGTTATAGAATAGAGTGCAAATGACTGTCAAATGAATATTTTTTTAGTAAGAGTGAACCCGTATACGCACTATCGGTGAAGAGCCCACGCCTCTACACAGAGGGTTCTCCCATATGGAGAACCCCTTATTTTCACTCCTTGAGCAAGGGATCAAACAAACGTTCAACAGGATGCCAAAAACGGTCGGAGAAGGACCAGGTTGATTGAGTGTCCCTACCACAAATATTACCGGCTTGCAGCACCTCCTCCTCGTTCCAGATTCGTAACAGCATTTCAACCGTCGCTGCAGAGACATTCTTGGCCGACTCGTATGGGTTGCCAGCAGCAACCAGGCACAAATCGGAACTCTGTATTTATTTCATTGACTGAAAATTTATTCGCCACCGCCCCTTCCAATGAGCCAGATACATGCTTGCCCGGGGAGCCCAGTAGCATTAACTCAATCTAGGCAACTCAACTCTGTAATTTTTCGGTCAATATCGGGACCAGCTGTTTAAGATCCGTCACCACCAGTACATCGGCCACTTCACCGATTGGCGCATCCTTATCGGTATTGATGGCAACAACGAACTCGGATTTCTTCATTCCGGCCAGATGCTGAATTGCTCCTGAGATACCGCAGGCGACATACAGCTTCGGGGCAACCGTCTGGCCGGTGGTGCCGACCTGGCGATTATGTTCCGTCCAGCCGGCATCGACCACCGGACGACTGGCGCCAAACTCCCCTCCCAGCGCCCGGGCCAGAGCCTGGATCATCTCGAGGTTTTCCGGCTTGCCGACGCCGCGACCGGCACTGACGATGATTTCTGCTTTGGAGAGATCAACCCCGCCTTTTTCGGCAGCTTCGTAAGCTACGAACTCGATGCCATTCTTGACGTCGATCCCCAAGCTCTCGACCTGGGGTGAGCCGCTGGGCGCTTCCAGGTTGAACGCCCCGGATTGCAGGGTCAACACAGCAGGAGAGCTCTGCGGCTTGACGGTCCGGCGCAATTTGGAGTTGCAGGCCGGCACCACGAAGTCGCCGTCGACAACATCAACGACCTCCGAAACCTGGGCGACAGAAAGGCTGGCGGCAACCCGTGGAGCAAGGTCCCAGCCGTAGGACGAATGGCAGAAGACGATCAGATCGGGCTGTTCCTGCTCAATCACCCGCAGCAGCAGCTGCTTATGGACGGCGGGGTTATATTCACCGGCCTGGGCGGCATCGGCCAGGTAAAGCTTGCCGGCATATTGCGGCAGACTTTGCGGGCTGCCGACCAGGAACATACTGGTTTCCGTCCCGAGCTGCTGGGCAAAAGCGACGGTTTCATAACTGGCCGGGAGCAGTTGTCCCTGGCGCGATTCTGCGATCAAGAGTGCTTTCATGGCTGGCTCCTATTTCAAAACCGTGGTTTTTTCCTTGAGGATGGAGAGCAGCTGATCGGCCAGCTCGCCGGCATCGCCCTCGAGGACCAGACCCTGACCTTTTTTCTCCGGGTAGGCGACGCTCAGCGTCTCGGTCAACGCCGCGGGAGCGGCGAGCGCCGGAGTGGCGATCTCCTTCTTCTTCGCTTTCATGATGTTCGGCAATGTCGGGTAACGCGGTGTATTGAGCCCGAGCTGGCAGGTGAACAGGGCCGGAAGGCTGGTCTTGACGACAGCCTTGAGCCCTCCTTCAAGCTCCCGCTTGACTGTGACGCTGTTGCCGTCGCAGCTGAAATCGACGATGGTCGAGACCGCGTTGATGCCGAGCAGTTCGGCAAGCATGAGGCCGACCTGGGCCGAGCCGCGGTCCTGCGACTGCATGCCGGTGAAAATGGCGTCAAAGTTTTCTTCCCTGGAGTAGGCTGCGATGGCCGAGGCAATGGCAAACGGGTCCTTCTCGTGGCTCGCCTCATCCTGCAGATGCACAGCGCGGTCGGCGCCCATGGCGAGAGCCTTCTTCAACGCTTCGCGGACCCGGGCAGGGCCCAGCGAGAGAACGACCAGCTCGCCGCCGGTCTGCTCCTTGAGCTGCACCGCCTGCTCCACGGCAAACTCATCGTACTCATTCATCCGCCAGGCCAGGTCTTGGTCGCTGTACCAGGTCCCGGCAGGGTTGAGCTTGAATTTCGATTCCATGTCCGGAACCTGTTTGATGCAGACAAGTATCTTCATCGTCTCGCCTCCTGTTCGTTTGTCACCAGCATATGCTTCAGTTTAAATTCTCTCAGCCAGCAGTTCGGCCAGATCCTTCGGCGCCAGCTGCTCTTCGAATCCGGCTCCCTTGACCCCGTCTTCAAACATGGTCAGGCAGAAGGGGCAGTTCGAGACCAGCAGCTGAGCTCCGGTTCCGGCGGCCATGGCCGCGCGTTTCTCGCTGATCCGGCTACCGAGCTTCTCCTCGGCAAGAATCCGCCCGCCCCCGGCGCCGCAGCAGAAACTTTCGAGACCGCTTTTCGCCATTTCGGTGAGCGTCCCGCCGGCAGCACGGATCAGGTTGCGCGGCGGCACGAAAAGATCATTGTAGCGGCCCAGATAACAACTGTCGTGGTAGGTACAATCAAACTTTTCAGCCGTGATCCGGAGCTGACCGCTGCCGATCAGCTGGTCGAGAAAAACCGTGTAATGCAGAACCGGGGTCTCCAGACCGAGATCACGGTAGTCGTTGTTGAGGGTCTGGAAACAGTGCGGGCAGCTGGTAACGATCTGCTTGACTCCATAGTCGTTGATCAGCTCGATATTCTCGGCGGCGAGCATCTGGTAGAGGTACTCGTTGCCGAGCTTGCGCATCGGCTCGCCACAACACTTCTCCTCCTTGCCGAGGATGCCGACCTTGAGGCCGGCGGCCTGGCAGAGCTGAACAAAAGCCTTGGCGACCTTGATGTTGCGCTTGTCGAAGGAGGCGTAGCAGCCGACGAAGTAGAGCAGATCAACCTCGGCATCCTCGGCCAGACTCGGAACCCCTAGCTCCACAGCCCAGTCGCCGCGGCTCGAATAGCCCATCCCGAGCGGATTACCGTTCACTTCGGTATTGTCGATCGCCTTTTGGACTTCCTCGCCGGGGAACTCTCCTTCCATCAGCACCAGGTTGCGGCGCATATCGATAATCTTGGGCACATGCTCAATGGTTGCCGGGCAGATCTCCTGGCAGGCTCGGCAGGTGGTGCAGCTCCAGAGCACATCCGATGTCACCGTGGCGGGAAGGCTCGCTTCGGGATGAGTGAAAGCGACCTCCTGGATCTGATTGACCAGCTGCATTGGCGAGAGCGGCTTGTCGGTGGCAAAGGCCGGGCAACGATCCTGACAGCGCTTGCAATAAGTACAGGCGTCGCTATCGAGGATGTCTTTCCAGCTCAGGTCCGCAAGCGTCGCCGTCCCGAACGACTCGGCCGACTCGTCCTCAAGATCGAGGGTCGCCAGGCTCCCCTTCGGCCGCCGATCGGCGAAGACATAGTTGGCGCTGGTAGTCAGAAGATGCCGGAAGCGGGTGAAAGGGATCGCGACGAAGAATCCGAGCACCAGGGCAAAATGCAGCCACCAGCTGCCGCTGTGCAGGGAGCGCAGGCTCGCTTCGCTGAGCCCGGCCATGGCCTTGGCAAGAACCAGCCCGACCGGCGACCAGGCCGCCAGCGGAGTGCCGAGTTCGGTGACCGCGATGCGGGCGCCTTCGACAACAAAACCGGTCACCAGGATGGCCAGCAGCAGCCCCTGCATCAGGGCATTGTCCCAAGCCGTCGGCAGGCCCTCCGGGCGGACCAGGTAGCGCCGCACCAGCAGACCGAACAGCATGACAATGGCGACCAGCCCGGCCAGATCGAGCACCAGGGAAAACAGCAGGTAAAAATTGCCGATGAGGAACTTGACGCCGAGCAACGGCTCGAGCAGATCGGCCTGGATAAAGACCAGGGTCGTCCCGATGGCGAGGAGCACGAAGGCAAAGAAAAACATGCCATGGGCACTGCCGGCCCCGACAACCCGCATGACCTGGTGCTGGGTGACCACCTGCCGCAACGCGGCTGCGATCCGCCCCGCAAGGTCGTCACGCCGATCGAGCTTCTGCCCCTGTCGGTAGACCTTGATCCGTTGCCAGAAGCCCCAAGCAAGGACGCCGAAGGCAGCAAGTACCAACAGATACATCGGCAGCAGCACTCCGTGCCCGACGTTCCAGTATATTTCCCGTGTCAGCTCCATCAATTCCTCCGACGACAAATTACGCCCGTCAAGTCTACCCGAAAATCAGCTTCTGATAATGGCCGATCCGATCACCAGGCGCTGAATTTCACTGGTCCCCTCGTAGATCTCGGTAATCTTGGCATCCCGCAGCATCCGCTCGACCGGAAAATCGCGGGTATAACCGTAACCGCCGAAGACCTGAACCGCCTTTGTGGTTACCTGCATGGCGGTCTCCGAGGCGAATAGCTTGGCCATCGCTGACTGCTTTGAATAGGATTGTCCGGCACTCACGCGCCAGGCGGCCTGGTAGACCAGCAAGCGAGCCGCTTCGATCTGCACGGCCATGTCGGCGAGCATGAACTGCACGGCCTGGAAACTGGCAATCGGTCGGTCGAACTGTTTGCGCTCGCCGGCATAGGCAACCGCGGCGTCAAATGCGCCCTGGGCAATGCCAAGCGCCTGGGCGGCAATGCCGATCCGGCCACCGTCGAGAGTTTTCATCGCCACCTTGAACCCCTCCCCCTCGGGACCAAGCTGGTTCGCTGCCGGGACGCGGCAATTTTCGAAAACCAGCTCATAGGTCGGCGAGGAACGGATGCCCAGCTTTTTTTCCTTCTTGCCGAATGAAAACCCCGGGGTGCCCTTCTCGAGAATGAAGGCGCTGATGCCATGATGCTTTGCCGCCTGCTTGTCGGTCCGGGCAAAAACGATATAGGTATCAGCCTCCGAGCCATTGGTCGTGAAGATCTTGGCGCCGTTCAGAACCCAGCTGTCTCCTTCCCGGTTCGCCGTGGTGCGGGTACCTCCGGCATCGGAACCGGCATCGGCTTCCGTCAGCCCAAAAGCCCCGAGGCGGGAGCCCTCGGCCAGCGGCATCAGAAAAGCTTGCTTCTGCTCCTCGGTGCCGAACAGCCAGATCGGATTGGCCCCGAGCGAAAGATGCGCCGAGAGGGTGACCCCGGTGGAGGCACAAACGCGAGATAATTCTTCGACCGCAATCGCGTAGCTGATATAATCAGCACCGGCACCACCGAACTCTTCGGGAAAAACCATACCTGTCAATCCGAGCTCTGCCAGCCGGTCAAACATCAATGTCCGATCAAAGCGCTCTTCTTCATCCCGTTCGGCTACGCTTGGCGCCAGTTCGGCTTCGGCAAATTTGCGGACCATGTCTCGTATCAGGGTTTGTTCTTCGGTCAGGGAAAAAACCATAGCGTCCTCCTGGCGGCCAGTCCATGCTCGTTTTTTATGCTTATTTCTAATCTTTACGTTAAGGTTAACATATAATATAACATCATTCTAGATTAACTGAAAAACCCTATAATATCTTTGTTTACAAATGGTTATCAAATCTTGATTTGACTTAATCGATGTTTAATGCTACTCGTTAAACAAAGAATTATTATTTATTACGTAAAGGTTATGATATGACAGATGAAAAACCGGTCCAGATCGGTGAAGTGGCGAATAAACTCGGCATCACCACCCGAACAATCCGCTATTACGAAGAGATCGGCCTGATGGGCCCCCCGGAACGGCTCGGTGGCGGTACCCGCATGTACAATCGCGCCGACGTCCTGCGCCTCAAATTCATCCTGAAACTCAAGGAAATCGGCATCACTTTGAAAGAGATGCAGGACCTGGCCGCCAATTTTGACACTCAGAACCAGGACTTTGAAACGATCACGCCACGTCTGGTGGAAATCCTCGACGACCACATCGGCAAGGTCGACCAGAAAATTGCCAACCTCTCGTCGCTACGCAAGGAAATCGTTGCCTACCGTTCTCGCATCATCGATATCCTGCAGGGGGTAGCCGAACCGGTCAAATAGCCCTAACCCTCGCATACAGGCCGCCGCCAAACTGAACTCGTTTAGCATTTCAACACTACCCAGACAACGTCATGACCACGTCCATCTCAAACCAGTCGGCGCTGCTCCGCCATACCGAAAACCCGGCCTCAGGTAGTGGCCGCAAAGGTCCTTCCTCAACTTCACTACCCAGAGACGTAGGCGTATCTCAGGCAAGCCGGGTCTGCACCTTGTCCCAGGACTTGATCTGCCAGGCGATCCGCGCCGTAGCGACCAGATTGCCCTGCGGATCATGAACATCGGTCTTCACCACGGTCTGTACCTTGGCATGTTCCGCCAGCGGCTTGAGAACATTTGTTTTCAATTCAACATCGCTCAATACCGTCGTCGCCACGATCGCCCCCATGGCCTGGTAGTGATACTCGATTTCAAGCCCGGCCATGATCAGGCGGTAGCGGCGCGGATCGAGCTTAGAGAGAAATAAGATTCCCGAAGAAAACTCCGCCACCGTGGCGATGCAGCAGGCATGCATGCCGCTCAGATGGTTCTGGTTGCGGCGTCGGTAAGGGGCAGTGGTTTGCACCCGGTCTGCTCCCAGGGTGAGGATGCGAACCCCGTGCAATCGGTTGAAAGGGATCAACCGGCCGAGCAGCAGGTTGAGAACCCAAAGCCAGAAACCTGAACTGCGGGCCTTTTTCAGGAGACTGGGGATCCGGACAAAGCCGTTCATGCGACTTCGCATCCGTCCCGAGTAACCGGTAGCAGCTCACCGAAGTCCATCGCCGGCCAGCCGGCATCGCTGAGCATCAGGCAGTGGGAAAAGACCTTTGCCATCTTAACCTCGCTCAGGCCGCAACCGCGGCAATCCTCTCCACTAACGGCTCTTTCAAGCCGACCTCAGTCAGTACGGCATACAACCGCTGCTGATCGGCAAGAAAATCGAGGAGGAATATGATTTCCGACGCCTTGAGGTAGACATGAAACGGCTGTGTCAGGGTCGCCCCGAACAGGTGGCCTATGATCCGTGCAACATTGGCCTCACCGACAAACGGCTTCAGACGCTCGGCACGCTCCAGCAACTTGTCAAGATAGAACAGCAGGTTCTGATCGATACTCTCAATTGAATAGCGATGCCCCGGCAGAATCCGTTTCCCCCGCAAACCGGCCAGCCGCTTGAGCGTAGCACAGTAGGCCGGATAGTTCCGGAACCGTAAACCGGACTCCAGATCGACATCCAGCAAGGGAGACTGAAATATGCCGCGCAGCATGACATCGCCGGTAACCGCCCACTCTTCGCTGGTGAACACAAGGTCGCTTTGTGAGTGCCCTGGGCAAGGAATCACCTCGATGCCCAGTTCCAGAGGCAGACCCTCTTCGACCACCTTGAAGCGTTCGGGGAACTGTGGGAAGACCGACTCATCCTCCATCGCCCCCCGAAAGCTATCCCGGTAGCTCCGGTCGAAACCATATTCTCCCATCAACCGTCCCATTTGATTCAACCGGTCACGATGGTGTCGAATTTTCAGTCCGTCCCGGTAGGGCAACCAGATCTGTGCCTCGGTTTCGGCCTCCAGCCAGGCCGCCAAACCATAGTGATCGATATGACAGTGGGTCACGATGACATGCCGCAAGCGCGACAGGTCGAGTTCCCGCTGCAGGCAATCACGTGCCTGTTCGGTCGGAGGACCGGTGTCGAATAGCACCAGTTCACCGGCCAGTTCGGCGCTGTAACAATGCACCGGGCCGACCGGATAAGGGGTCTCAAGGGTGTGTTGAGTGATGTTCATCTTTAGCCTGGCGGGGCGCCGCAACGCCTCGCCCATTTCAGAAAAGGTATTTTTCAGTTTCGCAGGAGGCCTCGACCAGCAGCCGCTTGGCCTGCAGCAATCCTGAGGCATCATAGCGGGTATAACGCCGCACCCCGGAGAGGATCATGGTCAGGGTATCTCCTTCCTCGATGTAGAATGCCCCCCGCTTGGCGGCGGTGGCGGCCCGTTCGGCGCCGTGAAAAAAGATGCTCTTCAGCGCTGCCAGCAACAGTGCCCGCTTGGACTCACTCACTTCACCGGCGATCTTTTCAACCCTCAACAGTGTGCTTTCGATGGCAAATATCTCGATCGCCAGGTCGGCGGCGGCGATGAGCATCTCCTGCTCCTTCTGCAGTTTCACGCCGAACTTCTGCACCGCCACACCGGCCAGGATCAAAAACAGGGTCTTGAGATTCTTGACCAGGATCTTTTCCGCGGCAAACGGGTCATTGGCATCGAGCTCCTCGAACGATGGGGTCATCAGCGACTGAAAGGCTTTCATCGCCTCGCTCTGCAACGGCAATTCACCCTTCAACGCTTTGCGCAACACCATACTGGGAATTAACAGCCGGTTGATTTCATTGGTCCCTTCGAAGATCCGGTTGATCCGCTCGTCGCGATAGAATCGTTCAGCCGGGTACTCGGTGGTAAAGCCGTAGCCGCCATGGATCTGCACCACTTCGTCAACGACCCCGGCGAGGACCTCGCTGCAGAAGACCTTGATGATGGCACATTCGACCGAGTAGTCTTCAATCGCCTTTTGGTAGCGTTCGTAGTAATCTTCGCCCCCCTTTTCAATCAGCGCCAACTGGCTGTCGATCAGTCCGGCCAGCCGGTAAATCATTGACTCAGAAGCAAACAGGCCGGTCTGCATGTCGGCAATCTTTTCGCCAATCGCGCCAAAACGAGCGATCGGGGTATCGAACTGCTTACGCTCGTTGTCATAACGGATGCCTACCGCCATCGCGTCCTTGGCCGCACCGGTGACCGCTGCGCCAAGCTTTAAGCGGCCGACATTCAGGACGTTGAAGGCTATTTTGTGTCCCTTGCCGATTTCGCCGAGGACGTTCTCCACCGGCACCTTGCAGTTGTTGAGGATGATCTGGGTCGTTGAAGAGCCCTTGATGCCGAGCTTCTTTTCTTCGGGACCGACCTCCAGCCCCTCGAAAGTCCGCTCAACCAAGAATGCGGTGAACCTGGTCTTGTCGACTTTGGCAAACACCGTGTAAAGATCGGAGAAGGAACCGTTGGTAATAAACTGCTTGGTGCCGTTGAGGATGTAATGGGAACCGTCCTCGCTCAGCACCGCGGTCGCCCGAGCCCCGAGGGCGTCCGAGCCGCTGCCCGGCTCGGTCAGGCAGTAGGCGCCAATCCACTCTCCGGTGAGGATCTTTTCCAGGTATTTTTCCTTCTGTTCCGTTGTTCCGTAATAGACCAGTGGCAGGGTCGCGATGCCGGTGTGACAGGAGTAGGCCACCGAGAAGGAGCCGGACGGAGCGATCTTCTCCGCCGCCAGTACGCTGGTCACCTTGTCGAGTTCCAGCCCGCCGTACTCCTCGGGGCCATCGATCATCAGCAGCCCGAGCTCACCGCATTTTTTCATCCCCTCGACCACCAGGTCGAAGTTGCCGGAATCGATCTCTTCCAGCTGCGGCAGGATCTCGTTCTGCACGAATTCGGTCGTGGTTTCGGCGATCTGCCGCTGCTCGTCGCTGAAATCCTCCGGGGTAAAGACATCGACCGCCTCGGTTTCGTCGACCAGATATTCACTCCCCTTGAGTATCCGTCTGTCCATTTTCATCCTTCTTTCTCCTTTACAACCACTCTAAAGTCATCAAAGTCTTTCAAAGATGCCTGCCGCGCCCATGCCCCCGCCGATGCACATGGAAACCATGCCGTAGCGCTGCTGTCGGCGCTGCAACTCATGCAGCAGGGTGGCGGTCAGCTTGGCGCCGGTGCAGCCGAGCGGGTGTCCGAGCGCAATGGCGCCGCCGTTGACATTGATCCGCTCGGGATCGAGCTGCAACTCCTGAATGACCGCCAGCGACTGGGCGGCAAAGGCTTCGTTCAACTCCAGCAGCTCTATATCCTGCTGCTTCAGCCCGGCAAACTTGAGCGCCCTGGGAATCGCCTCGACCGGACCGATGCCCATGATCTCCGGCGGCACCCCGGCGGTGGCAAAAGCAACAAAACGCGCCAGAGGATCCTTGCCAAGCTGCTTGAGGAATTTCTCCGATACCACCAGCGTCGCCGCTGCTCCATCGGTCATCTGCGAAGAAGTGCCGGCGGTGACGCTGCCGTCAGCCTTGAATGCCGGCCTGAGCGCCGCCAGCGATTCGAGGGTGGTATCGGCACGCACACCATCATCGACTGTCACGGTTTCGGTGGTTTTTTTCAGTTTACCGTCAATCAACGCGACCTGTTCGACCTCTATCGGGATGGTTTCGGCGGCAAAGCGCCCCGCACCAATCGCCGCAGCTGCCTTCTGGTGACTGGCCAGAGCGAATGCGTCCTGGGCCGACCGGTCGATACCGTACTTCTCGGCGACCCGCTCGGCTGTTACCCCCATCGAAGTGAAGGATTCCGGCCAATCGCGGACCAGGGTCGGGTTGGCGCTGTACTTGTTGCCTCCCATCGGCACGCAGGTCATCGACTCGGTCCCGCCGGCGATGATGCATTCGGCAAAACCGGCGATGATCCGCTCGGCGGCCTGGGCGATACTCTGCAACCCCGAGGAACAGAAGCGGTTAACCGTCATCGCCGATACCTGGTACGGCAGCCCGGCCCGCAACGCTGCCACCCGGGCTACGTTCATCCCCTGTTCCCCTTCGGGGAAGGCACAACCAAGGATCACGTCCTCGATCGTCGCGGGATCGACTCCGGTTCGTTCGACCAGACCGGAAATCGCCGCTGCGGCCAGATCGTCCGGG
>DATFMT010000009.1:0-2204 GCA_035266745.1 Geothermobacteraceae bacterium
TAGTTGGTCACGATCAGGGCATCCCAGCCGGACTTGTCATACGGTCCCGGCCACAACTCGTATTGCGATGCGACATTGACCGTTGGCCCCGACCAGCGGTAGGCGACCGGATGTCCGGGAACGTAGAAGGCCGCCTCGGCCACATATTTGCGCAACGGCGAAATAATGATGGTCCGGTCTGGTCGCGGTTGCTGCTCAAGGGTCTGCGCCAGCTTTTCTCCGTATCCGCTCCAGCCGCGAATCCGCTTGGAGGGGTCCAGCTTGCCGAGCGGCAAACCGGCATAGTCGATCAGCAGTGGCAGACTGTAGGCGATCAGGGTCAGCACAACGCCGAGGGCGATACCGCGCAGGAACCATTTTTCCGGACGCGGCCGGGCGCCACCGGCAAGACGTGCGGCCAGCAGGATCATTCCCGCCAGGTAAAAAACCGCCGGCCAGTTGGGGTTGATGCTCTGGAAAAAGCTGAGTCCGAAAAAGACCAGCAGGCCCGGCGCGCTGAAAGCCAGCAGATACTTGTCCTGGCGTGCCAGGGTCCTGAAGCCACGCAGGTAGATCAGCAGGGTCGCCACCAGCAGCAGCCAGGTGATCGGCGAGAGCAGACCGAGTTGCGAGCCGACAAACTCGGCGAAATCTCCCAATCGCTCGAGAAGCGACGGCGTGCTCAGTTCGACATGATGGGCGGTATGCTGCAGGGTGATCCAGTCATGGCGGTCGTTCCAATAGAGGGTCGGCAACAGAAACGCACAGGAGAACAGCGAAAGCGTGTACGGCCAGGCGCGTCTGAGTTGCGGACGGTCTTCTCGACTGCAGAGCAGGTAGATAAACATCAGGAGCAGAAAGACCAGCATCATCTGTTTGCCGAGGGCCCCGAACCCGACACAGCAGAGCGTCCCCCACCACCAGCGGTTGCCCTGCTGCGGCGCTTCGAGGAGCCGCCAGAGAAAATACAGCCCGCACCCCCAGAACAAGCAGAGTAAAACATCGGTAGCCATGATCAGGCCGAGACTCGCGGCACCCATGGTCGCCAGCCAGGCGGCGACCGCCCAGAAACCGACCCGTGCATCGAAGAGGCGGCGCGCAGCCAGGAATAACCCATAGAGCCCCGCAGCACCCAGCACCACCGCCGGCAGCCGAACCACCTCTGCCGAAATGCCGAGGAGTCCGGTACTCAAGGCATTGACCCAGGCGATCAGCGGCGGCTTGCTGAAATAACCCCAGGCGAGCTGCCGTGACCAGTCCCAGTAGTAGGCTTCATCGGGGCCGAGGTCGAGCGGCACGAGATACAGGTAGATCAGTCGCCAACAGCTCACCAGTGCCAGCAGGATCAGCAGTCGACGAGTCCAGAGCCGTTCATCCACGGCGGTGGCATTTGGCAATTGATTCATGGCGTTGGGGTCTCCCGCGGCACGGCAACGCCGTCATGCCGCCCTGGTTCGGGGAGATAAGGGTTGTTAGAGAAAGCTTGCACTGAAACCATCTTGTGATCCGGTCAGGATTGCAGCTTCCAGGTGGTACCGTCCTTGGAATCAAGCAGCTCGATCCCCTTGGCGGCCAGCTCGTCGCGGATCTGGTCGGCACGCGCAAAATCCCGTTCCTGGCGCGCCAGTCGGCGTTCTTCGATCAGCTGTTCAATGGTTTCAGCGGTAATCTCCCTGTCGGCCAATCCGCTGCTTTTCTGCCCTTCCAGCCAGACGCTCGGCTCGGAGGCGAACAGACCGAGCACGCTGCCGAGCAAACGGAGCTTGGCAATCCCCTCCCCCAGCACCGTCAATGACAAGGGACATTCGACAAACCTGCCAACCGCTGCAAGCCGGTTCAGCGCGCGTACGCCATCGAACAGGTGGCCGATGGCCGCAGCAGTATTGAAATCGTCGTTCATCGCCTCGGCAAACCGGTCCTCGAGAGCTTCGATCTGGTCATAGGCCTCGCGCTCTTCTGCGGAGATCTCCGGACAAATGGCCTTGTTCGGCGGCGGGTAGCTGTCGATGACCTTGTGCGCCGTCTGCATCCCTTCGTAAAAACGGGTCAGTCCGGCCTTGGCATCCTCGAGGTTCTGGTCGGAAAAATCGATCGGCGACCGATAGTGCGCGGTCAGAATGAAAAACCGCACCACCTCCGGGTCATAGGTCTTGAGAATATCGCGTATCGTGAAGAAGTTGCCGAGTGACTTGCTCATCTTCTCCTGGTTGACATTGACAAAACCG
>DATFMT010000010.1:0-14889 GCA_035266745.1 Geothermobacteraceae bacterium
CCCCGAGGTGCACAAACAGGTGGCCGCCGCCGTTGAGCGCGCCGCCCTCGAATCGGGAGTGGTCAAACACTGGGATTAGGCCGCCGCCCCGGTCCCGCAACGCCCTGCCGTGAACAGCGCCAGGGCGTTTTTGCTGGCAACAGCTCGGCAACTCACGGGCCGGCACTAATGAAAGCGCACCGGGCCTTCTTGACCGACCGTCAGGACTTGGTAATCTTTCTCAATACGGTTGCCACCGATGCAATTGGTGGCAGCTTTTTTCAACTCCCGACCCGACCAGCAAAGGATCTTCCCATGTCGATTCGCTCGTTCAATCCTCCCGTGCGCACCCTGCTGGGCCCCGGCCCATCGGATGTCCATCCACGCATTCTTGAAGCACTTGCCCGGCCAACCATCGGCCATCTCGATCCGGCCTTTATAGCGCTGATGGACGAGCTGAAGGGGCTGCTGCAGTACGCCTTCCAGACCGAGAATGCCATGACCATGCCGGTCTCGGCCCCCGGTTCAGCCGGCATGGAAACCTGTTTCGTCAACCTGGTGGAACCGGGGGACAAGGTGATCGTCTGCCAGAACGGTGTATTCGGCGGGCGCATGAAAGAAAATGTCGTACGTAGCGGCGGTGTCGCGGTAATGGTTGAGGATGCCTGGGGTGAAGCCATCGATGCCAACAAGCTCGAGGCGGCGCTCAGCGCCAACCCGGATGCCAAAGTCGTCGCCATGGTGCATGCCGAAACCTCGACCGGGGCCCAGTCCGATGTCGCAGCCCTGGTCAAGCTCGCCCATGCCCACGACTGCCTGACGATCGTCGATGCCGTGACCTCCCTCGGCGGGACGCCGGTCAAGGTCGACGAGTGGGAGATTGATGCCATTTACTCCGGTTCGCAGAAATGTCTCTCCTGTACCCCGGGGCTGTCACCGGTCAGTTTCAATGAACGGGCGCTGGAAAAGATTCGCAATCGTCGGAGCCCGGTGCAGAGCTGGTTTCTGGACCTGAACCTGGTGATGGGCTATTGGGGGACCGGAGCCAAGCGGGCTTATCATCATACCGCACCGATCAATGCCCTTTACTCATTGCATGAAGCCTTGTTGATTTTGCAGGAAGAGGGGCTGGAAAACGCCTGGGCCCGCCACCGCCAGCATCACCTGGCCCTCAAGGCTGGTCTGGAAGCAATGGGGCTGACCTTCATCGTCAAGGAAAGTGACCGGCTGCCGCAATTGAATGCTGTCTCCATCCCCGCGGGGGTTGATGATGCTGCTGTGCGCGGCCGGCTGCTCAAGGAGTACAACCTGGAGATCGGCGCCGGGCTCGGGGCCCTGGCCGGCAAGGTCTGGCGGATCGGCCTGATGGGACATTCCAGTCGGGCGGAGAATATTCTATTGTGCATCGGCGCCCTTGAGTCGGTGCTTGGCGCTATGGGCGCCGGGATCAAAACCGGCGTTGCCTTACCCGCCATGCAGCAGGCGCTTGGTTGATGCAGATAGCCGGATGGTCGTAAAGCGAGCATCCGTTTGTTGACTCTGGAGCAGCAAGAATGGGAGGGATCCACAAAAATATTTTGCTTTGCAGGCTTCCTGTAGTATAACTGACCAAAATAGTCATGTTTAGCCTTGGCAGATTTGCCACTTCAATGATCACACTTACGGTACGCAAAGGGGAAAAGCAGATGAGTTCAACTACAATGACCAACGGAGGTCCGGGTTTGCAGATCAGGGATGATCTGGCCACGGAATATGCTGACATTTACACACCGGAGGCGCTCGCCGTCATCACGCACATGGCGCAGTTCAACGATGAACAGAAACGCCTGATGAGGGAACGGACCGAGCGGCGGACGGCACGCATCAAGCACCGCCAGCCGCTCACCTTTCTCGATCCTGAGTCCGAAATCAAGGGGACCGGCATCAAGGTCCAGGATGCCCGGGACGGCAAATTCGTCGGCGCGGTCATTCCGCACGACCTCCAGCGCCAGTGGCTGCAGGGGACCGGTCCGGCGGCCAAGCCGAATTCTCCGGTTAAGTCCAACCTGCGCAATGTCGCCTATGCCCTGCTTTCCGGGGCGGATGGCTGGATGTTCGACGGCGAAGACGCCCTGGGACAGATTACCACCATGTCGCTCGACAACCAGCGCAGCCTCAAGCTGGCCATCGCCCGTGACCCTCAGTTCCTCGAGGTCGCCGAGGCGGTGTCCGGCGAGATGAATGCCTGGGCGCGTGATTTCTTCGGCCAGGAGATCATCGCCGACTGGCGCAAGCAGCTCGACTTTACCACCAAGCTGTTCCGCGCCCGCGGCCTGCACCTGGACGATCGGCATCTGCGCATTGACGGCCGATCGCTTTCGGCCTCGATCGTCGACATGTCGCTCTACGTGGTTCATAACTACCGGGCGCTGCAGGCGGCCGGTGCTTCGATCGTGCTCTACCTGCCGAAAATGCAAACCGCCGAAGAGGCCGGATTCTGGAACAAGCTGCTCAGCGCGCTGGAAGCGTATCTCGGCCTTGCCGAGGGGACCATCAAGGTTTACGTGCTGGTCGAGCAGCTCGAACAAACCTTCCAGCTGATGGAGATCCGCGCCGCCCTGGGCCTGCACTTCGTCGGCTTCAACACCGGCCGCTGGGATTACATCAACAGCGTCTCGGATGCCAACTGCTGGGACCCCGCGTTTGTCAATCCGAACATCGAATCGATCGTCATGACCTATGGTTACATGCGCAACTATGAGGACCGGGTGCGTCGCGCGGTCAATACCCCGGATGCCAACGGCAACTTCGCCCTCTGGCAGGGGGGAATGGAGCCGAACATCCCGGTCGGATCCACAGCGGGGGTCGCCAACAGCATGAAGAAGGCCAAGGCCGGCGCCGAACGCGAACAGCGCGAGGGGGCGAGCGGCAAATGGATCGCCCATTGGAAGATGGCCCACATCATCCGCCCGGTCTGGGAAGAGGTCGGCGAGGCCAACCAGCTCGGCCGCAAGTTTCCGCCGCTGACCTACACCGCCGAGGATGCCGCCGGGCTGACCCTGCTGGAGCCGGCGCCCCGCACCGTGCGTGGTGCCCGCAACCTTTTGAGTGTCGCCCTGCAGTACGGCAATGCCTTCGGCCAGGGACTGCAGGCCGCAGCCCTGAAGCCGGCTGATTTCTTCGGCAATGACGACATCCTCTACCTGATGGAAGACATGGCGACCGGCGAGATCCGCCTCAGCATCCTCTGGGAGTGGATCCACAAGGGGGCGGCGCTGACCGAAGACGACCCCGAAACCGGGTTGCAGGCCGGCAACGTTTTCACGGTCGAGATTTTCAGCCGGCTGCTTGAAGAGGAGTACGCCAAGCTCCTGGCTGCGAGTAATCGCGATGTCTACGATGATTCGAAAACCACCACCCTGCCGATCGCCCGGGCGATTGTCGAAGCCTATGTGCTCGACCCGGTCAAGGCACCCTGGTACATCGACCTGCTGAATATCAACCTGAACAATCATGATCTCGGCGTCGCCCGGCAGCGGATTGCCCAGTACTTGGATGCCTTCAAGAACCAAGGGGTCCGCATTACTGAAAACCTTGACACTTTACCGGCTGCGGGCCGTTAGTTCTTCGGAGGGAACCATGACGACATTCAATGACGAAGTGAAGGCGACCCGGGAGTGGTTTGACTCCCCGCGGTTTGAAGAAATTTTACGACTCTACACCGCCGACCAGGTGGTCGAGCAGCGCGGGACGATCGCCGTTGATTACACGATCGCCCGCGACGCGGCGACGGCTTTCTACCAGCGGCTGCGCGAGCTGTTTGTCGAAGGAAAATCGATCACCACCTTCGGTCCCTATTCTCCCGGTCAGGCCGTGACCATCAAGCGGATGGGGATCGAGGGGATCTACCTGGGCGGCTGGGCGACCTCGGCCAAGGGGTCGGCCAAAGAAGACCCGGGGCCTGACTTGGCGAGCTATCCCTTGAGCCAGGTGCCCGATGAGGCGGCGCCCCTGGTGCGGGCCTTGATGGCGGCCGACCGCAATCAGCACTATCAGCGTCTGCGCATGACTGAAAAAGAGCGCGAAGAGACCCCGTTGATCGATTATCGCCCCTTTATCATCGCCGATGCCGACACCGGTCACGGCGGCGATGCCCATGTGCGCAACCTGATCCGCCGCTTCGCCGAGGTCGGGGTGCCGGGCTACCATATCGAAGATCAGAAACCCGGGGTCAAGAAATGCGGCCACCAGGCCGGCAAGGTCCTGGTTCAGGTCGATGAACAGATCAAGCGGCTCAGCGCCGCCCGCTTCCAGCTCGACATCATGAAAGTGCCGGGGATTATCGTCGCCCGCACCGACGCCGAAGCGGCAACCTTCCTCGACGGTCGCGGCGACGAGCGCGATCAACGCTTCATCCTCGGCGCGACCAATACCAATATCCCCAACTACAAGACCGCCTTTCTGGCGATCCTGCGCCAGTTCCACTGCAAGGGGGTGCCGGAGATCAACGGTCACCTGATGTACCGGATCTCAGCCGCCGCCTACGCCAAGGCCGACGCCTGGCTCGACAAGACCGGCCTGTCGGCCGAGGTCGCGGCGGCGATCAAAAAAATGACCAGCCGCAGCACCGCGGCGATCACCGCCGCACTCGACCAGGCCGCCACCCGGCTGCTGGAGCTGTGGCAGATGGAGGCGAGCCTCAAGACTTACGGCGAAGCTGTGGCCGACGTCATGACCTTTCATAGCGACGAAGGTGCGGAACTCGACATGACGGTCGAGGAGTGGCACGCATTTGTCGAGGAGGCCTCGTTTGTCGAGTCACGCGACAAGGCCCGCGAGATGGGCTTCAACATCATCTGGAACTGCGATATCGCCCGGACCCCGGAAGGCTACTACCAGGTGCGCGGCGGCATCCCCTATGCGGTTGCCAAGTCCCTCGGGGTGGCGCCGTTCGCCGACATTATCTGGATGGAAACCAAGACCGCCGATCTGCATGACGCCAAGCTGTTTGCCGATGCCATCCACGCGGTCTATCCCGACAAGATGCTCGCCTACAACCTCTCACCGTCCTTCAACTGGGATACCACCGGCATGAGCGAGGAGGAGATGCGCCGCTTCCCGGATGAAATCGGCAAGCTCGGCTTCGTCTTTAACTTCATCACCTACGGCGGCCACCAGGTCGACGGCCTGGCCGGGGAAGAATTCGCCCAGGCGCTCAAGGAAGACGGCATGCTGGCCCTGGCCCGCCTGCAGCGCAAGCTGCGGCTAATCGACTCACCCTACCGGACGCCGCAGAGTTATGTCGGCGGTCCCCGCTCCGACGCCGGGCTCATGGCGACCACCGGCGGCACCGCCACCACCAAGGCGATGGGCAAGGGTTCGACCCAGTTCCAGCACCTGGTGGAAACCGAGGTACCACCGCGGCGGCTCGAGGACTGGCTCAAACTGTGGTCCAAACACTACAGCCTTGATGCCCAACTGCGGGTCCACCTGCGACCGCACACCGCCGGCTCCGAACTGCTCGAACTGACCTTGCTCGACGACCAGGAGAACAAGCTGGCGAACATCATCTTTGCCGTCCTGCAGGACCGCCGCGAGCGCAACATGCTGTCGATCCGCGACCAGAACACCTTCATCGAGGAATATCGCCAGAAACGGCTGATGACCCTGATCACCCTGTTCCTCATCCACCGCTACAAGGCGATCTCGGTCCACTACGTCACCCCCACCGAGGACAACCTGCGCCAGGCCGAGGGGATGCACGGGCTCGGGCTCTACAACGAAATCCGCACCGAGATCGGCGAGATCATCGTCGCCCTGGTCGATGCCGACCGGGTCAAGGGTCTGGTCAAACCGGAGAGCCAGGACCTGATGCGACTGATCACCAAGGGATGAGGTGCTTCGCTTGACCGGGTCAGCACCGGTCAAGCAAGCTGCAGAGACTCGCCGATAATCCGCTTCAACAACAACTCATAGCCAGAAAAAACCCGGCCCAGCCGGGTTTTTTCTGGCGGACATTTTTTTACAGCCTCCACATTGAGGGCTGCAATTCAGACGTTTCCTGAACATATCGCTCCCCCGGCTTGCTGGGCAGCCCTGCCTGGTCCCGCTCCGAACATCTTTACGCTAGCTGTATTCGATCTTCGTCTGAGCTTTATCCTGACTGGGTTCTCAAGAGGGATTTCGGCGCAGGCTTGCTGCGCGGAACACCCCTTCCCGAACCCAAGGAGGTCAAGATGAAGCTGCTGATTCTGAGTGCCACATGCCTATCCCTGCTACTGGCCGCTGCAGCCACCCTCACGGCGGCGACCATCGACATCGAGGTCACCAACGCCACCCACAACATCTACTTCACTCCGCTGCTGATCACCGCCCACCCGGCCGGCGGCGGCGAAGGGTTCAACCCGATGCGCGACGACCGCGATTATGTTGCGATTCATCCGGGGGTGGTCACCGCCGCTGAAGGCCTGGCGAGTTCGGCCCTTCACGAGAGACACCGGTTCCAGAGTCCGGTCGCGCGATTGCTGGTGACGCGGATCGATTGAAGCGACGGCAGTCATGGAGCAGCTGCGCAAACGAACGCGGCAAGGGGTCTGCCCGCGCTGAAACGGACCAGACCCCTTGTCAATTACGCCTAGGTTTTCTATCATCCCCCCTTAAGATGCACCGCAACGACACATCCGACACCCGCAACCTTTGTAGAGGAGCCCATGTCGATGACTGGAACCACCGATCCGACGCCACTCAAGTACCCCTCCCGTTTCGGCCTGACGGCCGTCAGGCTCGGCTTCATCACCCCGGATCAGCTGCGCAAAGCGATGATCGAGCAGCTCGACGCCGACATCAACACCAAGGTCCACCGGCTGATCGGCGAGATTCTCCATACCCGGGGCTGGATGACCCTGGAGCAGATCGAGGAAACGCTCAAGCAGATGGATTAGCGCCCTGCGACAGAAGCGTTAACCGCACAGGTTCCTCAGCCCCAGCTCCCTGGCCATCCGGCGCGCCTGGCGTAGCTCGACACGCGTCGGACGGCGGTCCAATGGCGGGTACTGGTCGGCCCGGTAGCAGGGGCGGTACTGATCCATCAGGTTGAGCCAGCTGTCGGGTGAGAGCTGTTCGGCAACGAAGCGCAGCAGCGCATCACTGCCGGCGGCGTTGTCCGGCAGCAGCAGATGGCGGATCAACAGCCCGCGCCGGGCGATGCCGGTCGTCCCGAGCTGCAGCACGCCGACCTGGCGGTGCATCTCCCTGAGTGCCGCCTGGTTGACCTCGGCGTAATTATCCACCCCCAGCCAGGGGGCCGCCCGTTCCGAGTCAGCGAACTTCATATCCGGCAGGTAGATATCGACGATGCCGTCGAGCAGCCGCAACGCTTCCAAGCTGTCGTAGCCGCCGCTGTTGTAGACCAGCGGCAGGCGCAGCCCTTCCTCGACCGCCACTACCAGGGCCGCCAGCAACTGGGCGACCAGGTGACTCGGCGAGACCAGGTTGATGTTGTGACAGCCGGCCCCCTGCAAGGAGAGCATCATCTCGGCCAATTGCTCCGGGGTGACCTCCCGCCCTTCCCCGCGCTGGCTGATCTCCCAGTTCTGGCAGAAGACGCATTGGAGGTTGCAGAAGCTGAAGAAGATGGTCCCGGAACCGTGCCGCCCGACCAGCGGCGGCTCCTCGCCGAAATGCGGGCCGTGGCTGTAGACCGGCAGCTCGCGACCGCTGCCGCACAAACCGCGCTCGGAGCCCAGGGCCCGGTTGACGTGGCAGCCCCTGGCGCAGAGGTCGCAGGTCTGCAGGTGGCGCCAGGCCTGGTCGGCCCGGCGTCTCAGCGCGTTCCTTCCCAGCTGCAGGTAGGCGGGTTGCCACTCCTTGGTCATCGTCCACACCCCGGTTGAGAATCCATCTTAACATGGTCAGGGGGAGGGGATCGGCAGGGCGTCCCCCCGTCGTCCCTGCTTCGCTGCGAAAAAGCTCCCTCCCCCGGCGCCGGCCCGATTTCCTTATTTGCTCCCTATTTGTTGCACATTTCTGCGCTACTTTTTAGACACAAGGCAGCCAACCGATGTTTCGGCCGGCCTGGAAAAGTAAAGGAGGTGTCTATGTTGCGCCTGATTACCCTATTATTCACCGCACTGGTCCTGCTGGCCGGCTGTGCCGCTCCGCTGGGACCCAGGGAAGGGACCGGGACTATCCTCGGCGCCGGAACCGGCGCGCTGCTCGGCTCGCAGATCGGCGGCGGCAAGGGGCGCATCGTCGCGACCGCGGCGGGGACCCTGCTCGGCGCCCTGATCGGCCAGGATGTCGGCCGGACCCTCGACCGGGCCGACCAGGCCTACCTGCAGCGCACCTCGCAATACTCGCTGGAGCATTCCGCCACCAACCAGCCGACCAGCTGGGTCAACCCGGATACCGGCCATCGGGGGACGGTGACTCCAACCGGCACCTACCAGGCGAACGACGGTCGTTACTGCCGCGAATTCACCCAGACCGTGGAGATCAACGGCGAGACCCAACAGGCCTACGGGACCGCCTGTCGCCAGCCGGACGGAAGCTGGCAGCTGAGCTCCGCGCAGCCGCAGCCCCAGGTCCGGCAGCAGGTGGTGGTGCGGGAACGGGTGGTCGAGCCGGCCTATCCGCCGGCTTACTACCCGAGCTACTGGCCCTTTGCCACCAGCCTCTCCTTCTCCTGGGTGGAGCACTCCGGCGGACATCGAGGCGGACGGCATTACGGCGGACACCGCCGGCATCACTAGGATTCACATCGGCACACGCAACAACGCCGCGCGGCTCATCAGAACCGCGCGGCGTTTTCGTTTGCGGTGGCGAGAGTACCCTACCAGGCAGCTCCGCTCAAATGGCCGAGAGAGTTTCCCGGCTTTTGGCGGCAAGCTCCGCGGCCGGGGTGTTCAGGTTCTGATACAGGGCGGCGAATTGCTGGCTGATTTTATGGCGGGGCAACATAAAGACCAAAGGCTGTGCCGCACGGTGCGATTCCCTGATTTTGACCGAACTGGAAATGTAGGGCTGCAAAATGGGCAGCTGCTCTTTGAGCAGCTCGTCCACCGCTTCACCCGGCAGGCGAGCCTGAGCTGAAAACTGGTTGATGACGATCCCCTCGATGAGCAGGTCCCGATTGTGGTCCTCCTTGACTTCCTGGATATTTTTTAACAGCTCAAACAGGGCGTCCCGCGAAAAGATGTCGCAATCAAAAGGAATCAGGCAGCGCTCGCAGGCGATCAGCGCCGCGAGCGAATAAAAGTTCATGACCGGCGGGGTATCGATATAGATTTCGTCATAAATTTCGCTGAGTTTCTGCAGGAACTCCCGCAATTTATAGATTTTATGCCGTGAGGCCAGTTTCGATTCGAGGTCGACCAGAGAGCGGCTGGCCGTGACGACGAATAAATTTTCGAAGGCGGTTTTACGGACAAAGTCATCGGGCTGGAAATCGGCATAGCTGAAATTGATGGTAGAGTCGAAGAACTCGGCCGTCCCGACCACATTGTCTTCGCCGTCATGCCCCAGGTAGCTGGAGCTGTTGGACTGTTGATCCAGATCGATGACCAGCGCCTTCTTGCCCTGCGTGGCGGCAACGGCGGCCAGATTGCAACAAATGGTGGATTTACCAACACCGCCTTTGCGGTTAAAGATAGCTCGTATCATCTTGGCTCCTTGGCGCTGATCGGAAGGTGCAGATAAGCAGCGGGAGATGCTGGAGAGTCTGCCAGAAACGCTTGAACATCCCCACCGCTGTCCATTCAAAAATCGACCTGTTCCCTGTTTTAGGGCAGGCGGCAAGCTGCTGTCAATCAAAAATCCGGCCGGGCGAGGCGCACAGGTCAGGCAGCGTGGACCGAGAGCTTCCGCTGTCGACCTCCCGGCTTCAGGGAAAATACTTGTCGAGCCCCAGGTGGCGGTGCAGTTGGCGCAGGCCGTGCGGGCCGAGCCGGAACAGCTGGCGAAGATAGTGGAAGCCTTCGAAGGGGAGCGCGTAGCGCTCCAGGCCGGGCTCGGTGCAGGCGGGGCACTCGGCAAAACGTCCGATCCCGCGGCGCAGGCGCGCCGCCACCGGGGACTTGATCAGCTCCGCCAGCGGCGTCTGAGTCACGTTCCCCAGCTTCGCCTTCCGCAGCGGGCAGGGATGCAGATCGCCGTTGCTGCGGATGAAGTAGTAGTTGAAGCCGGCGGAGCACGGCTTGTGCATCCGTCCCTCCTCCAAAAAGCGCAGCAGCTCGCGGCGGAAGTAGGACCACTGGAAGCGTGGCGAGGCGTAAAAGCGCTTCAGGGTCTCGATCTCCTCCTCCGCCAAGGCCAGGTCGTCGTCCCGGTCGAGGTTGGCGTAGCGGGCCGGGGTGACGATGTAGGGGGAGATGATGGTGAACAGGCCGTGGTCGTCGGCGAAACGGACGATCTCATCCAGCGCGCCGATGTTATGCCGGGTCACCGTGGTCTTGGCCCCGAGCACCAGTCCGGGATGTTCCTTGCGCAGATCCGTCAACCCGGCGATGGTTCCCGCCAGCTTCTGCCAGCCTCCCGGAAAGCCGCGGATCTTGTCGTGCAGTGGGCCTGCGGCATCGAGTCCGAAGGCGAAGACCAGGCCGATCTGCGCCTGGTCCAGAACGGGGAGCGCCTGCGCGACCACCTCCAGGATCCGTTCGCTGAGAAAACCGTTGGTGGTGATGGCGATCGACTGCAGCTTGGGCAGGTGGCTGCGTTTGAGGCGGCAGATGCCGGCGAACAGCTCTCCCAGGTCGGCGCGCAGGAAGGGTTCGCCGCCGGTCAGGTCGAGTTCCCGCAGGTCGCGCAGCAGCGGGTCGGCGAGCAGCCCCAGCCAGTCCGCGGCGGTCAGTTCGGGGGTTTCCTGCGGAGTTTTCCAGATGTTGCACATCAGGCAGCGGGCCATGCAGCGGCGGGTCAGCTCCAGGCTCAGCGCCTGGGGCAAGGCGGGGCGGCCGGTCAGCTTCAGGTAGCGGTAGCGCAGGCCCCGGCCGGCGAGACGCGCCAGGGGGAGAGTGTTCGTTTCAGCCGCTTCGCTTGCCTGCTCAGCCATGCGTCTCTCCGCTCAGCAACAACCGGATCAGTGCCGGTACTGGACGATGATCCGGAACTCGGACTGCAGCGAGCAGGGCTGCCGCTCTTCGCCGCTGCTCAGCCAGCCGTCGCAGGCGATCGTCTCGTGCGCCCGCTCTCCCCCGCTCCGGATCAGCTTATCGATAAACGGCGCATAGTCAAAGCCGCCGTCGACACAATCCTCCCGCGAACAGTCGAGGCGAAACGCCGCCTCGGAATCCGGGCCGAAGATGATCTGCTGGTAGTTCGGGTCGGCCTCGACGTCGGCCTCCTCGAAGGCGACGAACAGCGTAAGCCTTTCGACGTTGGGGTAGAGTTCGGTGAGGTTCTGGTTGCTTGTGGTCACAGGGCTCATAAGATAGTCCTTCATTCGTGGATTGTCGATCTTGACAGTCGTTGGCCATTATGCGGGCTAGGAATTTTTGAATCAACACTGGAGTGGGAGAAACTTTCCCGCCAGGGCATGAAAATAATATGGGAGCGAAATCGCGCCTATATTATTCAAACGGATAATATGGGGGCAATTTAGTGGACATATATGTTTTTCGGAAAATAACATCACGGGCCTTTCTGCACCACATCTCCCCTTCCGATGCCCGGAGCGTCCTGCTGACTGCCATCCGAAATCATTATATGGTATCGGTCACTCAAAAATCGAATCCGGAATTTATTGTTCTTGGCAACCAGAATCCGGCACAGCACTGGGATCAGTATGCGGAATCCCTAAATCTCCATAATTGATCTGTTTGAATTTTAGGTAGGGATCAATAGCCGAATTTATCTCAGGACAGGCAGGAGAAATTTAAGTCATTGACAAATCATTAGTTCATTATAATGTATTACCAATTATCCGAGAAGAGCAAAGCTGGAGCAATCCAGTGACGCAAAGCCACGGGCCCATATCTATGGGTCGCCGGGCTACCGAAGATAAGGCCAGCCCAGGGTGTAAGTCTCAAGATGCCCATCTTCGGTTTAGAAGATGGGCATTTATTTATTTAAACTATGAATTGGGAAAAATTGCAAATCTAGGCTTAGAAAAGTGGGTTTTGAGTTTGTAAATGGACAAATTTCAGTTAAAGGCAAGTTAGCACATGAGTAGTGAGCTTGTATGAGGGGTCAACTTTACAAGAGTCATTTACTTGTAAAAGTTAGTGAAGGTCGTAGTGGATATTAACTAATGGGGGGGGGCATATGAGAAATCTAATTTTATTATTATTTATGGTTTTATTACCGGTTTGTTCTTATTCGAAAGAATATTCATACTGCGAGGAGGATGAATCTACTTATGCGAATATACCACCTTTTCGTGGATTACGTTGGCAATACTCAGCACCTATTTGGGCGACAGCCAGTGACCCTTCGGCCGATTTAGGGTTGGAATGGAGAGACATATCAACTGCATTTAAATATATCGAAGAAGGAAATACTATAACACGCATTACGGCATTGTTTACTAATGCCAACATTGATGGACTCATTGAGTCGACAAATACTATTTACAATGGTTATTTAGAGGCTCTTTGGGAACCTTTAAATTGTGAAAATATAACTCCATGTCAGTGGATATTAAATTATTACGAAAATGTAGAATGCTTTTATTACCAAGTTGAAGAATCTGTGCCTGCTCCAAGTATCATCTATTTTAAAATTAAGGATGACAAATATGTTTTTAACCATAAAACCAGCTATGTTTGGGTAAATTTACTTCTTGACTGGCCAGATCGTTATAATCACTCGGAAGCCTATGGTTTAAAATACTACCTAGATGAAGACCTTATTCGTTCTTCGCCTGGACCAGGATTTGACTATTGGACATTAAAAATTAAAGACAGGCTTTCACCAAAAATTTACACTTTAAAGGTAGATGTATGGTGGCTGTATGAAACAAATGTAGTTTCTACAAAAAGCTTTCAAATTGAAATACTAGGGGATTGTCCTAAGATTACAAATTTTACGGGCAGCAATGCTATTATTGATCCCTATTCTGGTGGAAGTGTCTCTTTTACCTACTCGGTCGATAAAACCTTCGACAGCGCAGACATTACTATAAATGGAGAAAGCATAGAAACAACATGGGATGGGAAATTAAACGGTAAGCTTGTTGAGCCTGGGACATACTCTGCCTTACTGACTGTCAAGAAAGGAGACTGTACTGTCACGGCCTCAACACCTGTGAAAGTTGAAGGATTCGTCGGCTGCCCACTTTTAGTCACTGTCGGATCATCCGCAAATATTGCATCCGGTTCACTAACGGATAGCCTTAGCTTATTTTCCATTCCGGGCTCCAGTCCCAACATGGCATTCGCTCTTAATTATAATAGCCTTGACGCTATCAATAACTCCCTGGGCATAGGTTGGAGCCACAGCTTTGACATTTTTCTGACCCGAAACGCCTCCGGTGAAGTGACTCTCCACGAGGGCAATGGACGTCGCAGGCTGTATACCCCATCCGGTAACGGCTACGCCTCCCAATCCGGGGACCATTCGACTCTGGCGAAAAATTTAGACGGAACCTTTCTCCTGACCCGCAAAAATGGCATGGAGTATCTTTTTACCAGCCAGGGCAAAATCACCGCCGTCATAGATCGCTCCGGCAATATCCTTACTTTTGTCTATAGCGATGGCCTACTTTCCAAGGTTAACGACTCCGTCGGGCACTCCATAATTTTTAGTTACGATGGCCACGGGAATTTGGTGAGTCTCGCCGATTCGGCCGGCAATGTTTACAGTTTCACCGTCAGTGGCGACACGCTCACTGACGTTATCTTCCCCGGTGGTGCTACCTGGAATTACTCCTACGATGAACAAGCCTTTCTCACGGCCAAGATCGATCCACTCGGAAACCTGACGACTTACGACTATGACGACCTCCACCGGCTAGTGGGGAGCATCGATCCCGAAGGGCAAGTGCGCTCCTTAGAGTATCCCGTCACTGAAGAGTCGGAACGAACTACGACCTTTACTGAAAAGGATGGCGGACAGTGGCACTATACCTACGACACCAATGCAGGCGATTTGCTGACCAAGACCGATCCGCAGGGGAATGTCACGCAATACAGTTACGACAATCAGCATAACCTGCTGAGCAAAACCGAGCCAGGTCTCGGCACCAGTTACTACGGTTATGATAGTAATGGCAATAGGGTTTCCGTCACCGATGCGGACGGGAATGTCACAGAATATACCTATAATGACTACGGTCAGATGACCTCCGTCACCAATCCATCTCATAAAACCACGACGTACACCTACGACACTCATGGCAATTTGACCAAGGTGACCGATCCAGCAGGGATCAGCAGCACTTATGCTTATGACAGCCAAGGTCGATTGACGTCTTCCACTAATGCGACCGGGCAGTCAACAACCCTGGCTTACGATGAGCAAGGGAACGTTGCCAGCGTAACCGGGGTTAATGGTGCAACAACATTTTTTACCTATGATGTCAATGGCAATCATCTTTCGATGACGGACGCCTTAGGAAACGTTACTCGCTATGAATACGATGTCATGGGTCGTTTGGAGAAGGTGACCGATGCCCGAGGCAATGCCACTAAGTATGAATATGACGCCAACGGCAACCGGACCAGTGTCACCGATGCGAACGGCAAAAAGACGATCTTTGACTACAATTTTGAACATCAAATGACCAGCATGACCGATGCCATGGGCTACACGACCCATTTCACATACGGCGGCAGTGCAGGATGCTCTTCTTGTGGTGGTGGGGTGGACAAACTGACGTCCCTGACCGACGCCAAGGGGCAGTCCACACTGTTTCAATATAACGCCCTTGGCAAACTCATGACGCAAACCGACCCACTCGGTCATCAGACGAACTACGGCTATGATGCCGCTGGACAC
>DATFMT010000011.1:0-10324 GCA_035266745.1 Geothermobacteraceae bacterium
CAGTTCGTACACATTCAGCCTGGCATCGACCAGCAGTGCGCCATCGTCCTCGACATGGAGTTGGCTCTCCTCGAGATCATATTCATCCATAATGTCACCGACGATCTCTTCCAGAAGATCTTCGATGGTAATCAACCCGGAAGTGCCGCCAAATTCATCTACCGCAATCGCCATGTGGACACGCAGGTTCTTGAAATCCTGCAGCAGATCTTCGATCTTTTTGCTCTCCGGGACAAAAAACGGCGTCCGCATGACCTTGGTAATACGGACCGAGTCCGGGGCCTGACCCCAGAACCTGAGGAGATCCTTGGCATAGACCACTCCGACGATCTGATCGATGCTCCCTTCATAGATCGGAAAGCGGGAATGTCCGGACTGGATAATTTGCTTCAACAGCTCGGGCATCCCGGCATCCACCGAGCTGCAAACCATATCAGTGCGCGGGATCATGACCTCGCGGACCACCGTATCGCCGAATTCGATGATCGAATTCAGCATATCCCCCTCGCCTTCGTTGATGATCCCCTCCTCTTCAGATTCAAGGATCATTTCCTGAAGCTCTTTTTCCGTCAGGGCACGCCGGCGTCCGGAAGCAAGCCGTATCAGACGGCTCAACCAGCCGGTTTGACGTGAGATTGGCAAGTCGTCACTCAAGCAGTTCTCCTCCCCAAATTTTAACGTGCAAACAGAAACACCGACCCGGCCAGGAACAGGTGAATGATAAGTGTCATTGCAACCCCGAGGATGGCGCCCAACAGCACCTCCTTGAAGGAATGGATTTTCAACAACAACCGGCTGTGGCTGACCATAGTGGCCAGCACGACGGCCAGCAGGACAATCGCCGGGCTGACATCGGCTAGCGCAATTGATGTGGCGATCGAAAATGAAACCGCTGCATGCCCGCTCGGTATTCCGCCATGCAGGGGCGTACCGGTATTGAAGCATGCCTTGAGCAAGACCACCAGAATCGTCACGGCGAGCATGGCAACAATGGCAACGTTTCCCGGGGCCTGCGGAGTGAATTCCCGACCACGCTCCAGCAACGGGAACAAGTACCGGGAGAGAATAAAGTAGCCCATGACCATCGCCCCGACGCTCGATACCAGGACCGCTCCAGCGGCGACATCCTTGGCCCGCTTGGCGAGTTCATGGTAGTCGGGTGACACCAGGTCGACCACCGCCTCAAAGGCCGTGTTGACCAATTCGGCAAACAGCACCAGGGTAATGACCAGAACCAGCAGGACAATCTCGACCGCCGTCACCCTAAATAACAATGCCGCCAGTAAGATCCCGGCGGCAGAAATAAAATGCCAACGCAGATGTCTCTGGGTTCGGGTCGCCCAGAGGATACCTTCGATGGCACAATTGACACTCTCCAGCCATTGAGTGGGCTTGATTGGCAGCGGTGTCACTGTTCTAGTAGCTCTTTACTCAGCATGGCAAAAATTTCCTGCTCTTTCGCTTCCATGATGCTGGCATCGTCAGCTGTGCCACGTTCATGATCGTAACCGCACAGATGCAAGATGCCGTGCAGCAGCAGAAACAGCACTTCGCTCTCGAAGGAAACCCCTGCTTCAGCAGCATCGCGAGCGGCGGTTTCCGTAGAAATGACCACATCGCCGAGCAGATCCGGATGCAGGTTGCCCCCCTCTCCCTCGCGCATGGAGAAGGAGATGACATTGGTCGGCTTGTCCCGCTGCAGGTAATCGCGATTGAGCAACTGAATCTCTGCATCGTCGACCAGAACGATTGACAATTCGGCGTCAGGACATGCCAAGGCGTTTAAGATCTTCAGTGCTCCGCTTTTCACCATCGGGCTGTTGATCTTTTGCCGCTTTTGTCGATTCTCGACTTGTATCATCACCGTTCTTTTTCTTGCCGGGGTCTTTTTCCTTGTGCACCGGTTCGGGATAATCGATCCGGTAATGGAAAATCCCGGCCAGGAT
The DNA here is from genome assembly GCA_035266745.1 of Geothermobacteraceae bacterium. Taxonomy (GTDB): domain Bacteria; phylum Desulfobacterota; class Desulfuromonadia; order Desulfuromonadales; family Geothermobacteraceae; genus DATFMT01. Next base: position 1,947 of record DATFMT010000011.1, read on the forward strand.
CTGGTTAAAGCTTTTGGCAATCTTGTGCAGGTCCTTCAGAGTCAGCTCACATTCATCAAGCTGTCCATCGATAAAGATGTTGTTGATAATTTTCTGTACCATTCCCTGAATTCTGGCCGGCGTTGGATCGACCAGGGTCCGGCCAGCAGCTTCGACATTATCGGCCAGCATAATCAGGGCTGCTTCACGGGTTTGCGGTTTGGGACCCGGATAGCGGTAGTCTCGCTCATCAACCTGTTGAACTTCCGGATCCTGGAGGCTTTTGGCCTTATCATAAAAGAACTTCATCAGAGCGGTCCCGTGGTGCTGACGAAGGATATCGATCAGATCGCTGCCCAGCTTATTTTCGCGGGCGAGCTCAACGCCATCCTTGACATGCGCTATCAGGATCAGAGAACTCATCGACGGGGCAAGCTTGTCGTGCTTGTTTTCCTGGCTGGACTGATTCTCGACAAAGTACTGCGGCTTGCGAACCTTGCCGACGTCATGATAGTAGGCCGCAACCCGGGCCAACAGGGGGTTGGCATTGATCGCTTCGGCACCGGCCTCGGCCAGATTCCCGACCACGATCGAATGATGGTAGGTCCCTGGAGCCTGTACCATCAACTGGCGTAAGACCGGGGTATTGAGATTAGCGAGTTCCAGCAGCTTGATATCCGTGGTGTACTTGAACAGCGATTCGACCAGCGGGACCAGTGCCGTCACGATCACCGCACAGAAAAAACCACCGGCAATGCCAAAGCCGGACTTGTAGACCAGCTGCATGTCCAACGAATGTCCGGCCATCAGGTGCAACCCGATAATCACGCCGATATTCACGATCGAGATGCGCAGCCCGGCGTAGTAAAGCATGTTGCGCTCTTTACAATGTCTCACCCAGTGTGCGCCGGTCAGACTGCTGGTAAATGCGAATAAGGCCAGAAACAGGCTGTTGCCGAACAGAAATCCGAGGAACACCGCCGCAAGAGAGGCAAAGACCAGGGCCACTTCGGAATTGAGGACAATCCTGACCACCATCGCCCCGACCGCAAACGGGAAAACATAGTAGTAACTGTTCGAATCGATGTAGGGGAAACCCGACTCTACAGAATTGGAAAGAAAGATCGCCAGCTTGATCAACACGAACTGACCGATAAAAGTGGTGACCAGGAACAGCATGTCTCGCGAATTCAACTTGAACTTGCTGATATTTTCTCCGGCGAAACGGTAACTGACCAGCAGCACCAGGATCATGGCGATCAACATGCCAAACGAAGTCCGCAAGGCACCGTTGTCACTCCCCAAAGCTCTGAGCGCTTTGAGTTTCAAAACCTGGTCGGAAGTCACCCGCGCTCCTTCACGGACGATCATCTCCCCCTTTTTAACCTGGAAAAGGACCGGTTTAACCGCTTCTCTGGCGGTCAGCTTGCGCTCCTCGGTCTCATTTTTATTTAAGGTCAGAGTCGGGCGGATCAACCTCCCAACCAGGCCGTTCAACAGCTTGCGATCGCCCGAACTGAGTGACTTGATCTTGGCCAACTTGTCGGCAAACTGGTTCATCGCATCGCCGACACCGATAACAGATGTTTTGCCGACCAGATGGTCCTCGGACTGGTCCAACAGAGAACGGACAATGACGCCACGTTCAGCATCCTGCTGAAACAGTTGCAGATTGCCGACAATCCGTGATTGCAGACTCTGCTTGAGGGCCTCACGGATGCCAATTTGCTTATTGAGATCCTTCGCCAGGGCGGTCAGCAGGGCGAATTCATTCTTGCTCAGATTCGCTCCGAGCAGATTTTCCAGCGAACCCTGGAACTCCTCGGGGGCCTGAGATACCGGAGGTTCTTCGGCAGGTGGTTGCAACAGGTCGAACACCTGTTTGAGGCGATCACTGACAACCTGGCCAACACCGGGATCATAGTCGTAGAGGGGTAGAATCGATTGTTCAGCCTCGATTCTTTTTTTGGCTGTCAAATCCGGATCCGGGACCAGCATGTCACGGGGGGCCTTGACATCGCGTGAGGCAACATCACCGGGCTGGTAATGACCCGGAGCGAATCCCCCTTTCGGGACAATGACCAAAGTCAGGATAAAAGCTAGCAGGATCAGCAGAATTTGCGGTCGGGTCTGCCCGGCGCCCAAAAGCAGCCACGAGCCCCCGGTCTCATCTGCCTTGCCTTTACCGGAGAGAGTTTCTGATTTACGTTCCAATTTTGTCATTTTGAATGTTTCTTCAACAATCCGGTTTCGACCGACCTGTTGGATTGGTCTTTTTCATAGGCCTGTACGATCGACTGCACGATCGGGTGTCGCACCACATCCTGATCTGAAAAACGGTTAAAAAATATCCCCCTGGTCGCGTGTAAAACCCGCTCCGCTTCCAGTAGCCCGGACCGCTTGTCGGTCGGCAGATCGATTTGGGTCGTATCACCGGTGATGACGGCCTTGCTGCCGAAACCAAGCCGGGTTAGAAACATTTTCATCTGCTCGTTCGTGGTATTCTGGGCTTCATCCAAAATCACAAAAGCATCGTTCAGGGTCCGTCCACGCATAAACGCCAGTGGAGCGACCTCGACAATGCCCTGCTCGACCAGTTCCTGCCCCCGCGTGATGTCGATCATATCATATAACGCATCATACAGCGGCCGCAGGTACGGGTTGACCTTCTCGGCGATATCCCCGGGCAAAAAACCGAGTCGTTCACCCGCCTCAACCGCAGGACGAACCAGCACAATTCGGCTCACCTCCTTGCGCATCAGGGCCGCAACGGCCATCGCCATGGCCAGATACGTCTTGCCGGTACCGGCCGGCCCGATGCCAAACACCACATCATGCGAACGAATCGCGTCGATGTAGGTTTTCTGTGCCTGGCTCTTGGGGGTTATGACCTTTTTCCGCGCCGAGACATAGATCGTGTCGAGAAAAACATCCGTGAGATTGGCGGTTGAATCAGCCTGCAGGATGCGGATGGCGTAATCGATATCGGGAGGGTAGAGTGGATAACCGGCCTTGAGCAGGTGGTATAGTTCATCGAGCAGGTGCCGGACAAAAGCTACGCTAACCTCGTCACCAAGAATATGCAGTTCCCTCCCCTTCGATCCGATCCGAACGTCAAGGGATTGTTCGATTTGTTTCAGGTGTCTATTCTGGTTCCCGAGCAGGCGCAACGCCAATTCAGGATCAGGCAATGAATAACGCCCCGGACTGTCACTTTCTTTCAAAAAAGCGCACCTTTGATGGAGTTAAGAAGCGAAGTTGTATAAATACCATCCTCCCGCTGTAAAATCAAACTGTTTTGCCGCTGCACCCGGCTGACGAGCGGGGAAAAAGGGCTTTCAATTTGTCCCTGGTGTGATATATATAGAGGCCGAAAATCATTCCTGTCAAGGCTGACGCCATACCACTTAAAAGGGGACTCAAATGAGTGAAATTATTGACATTTATGCACGTGAAATTCTTGACTCCAGGGGCAATCCGACGGTTGAAGTCGAAGTTTATCTCGAGAGTGGTGCCATGGGACGTGCCGACGTGCCGAGCGGTGCATCGACCGGTGAGCGTGAAGCGCTGGAGTTACGTGATGGCGACAAGGCTCGTTATCTTGGCAAGGGGGTGCAAAAGGCCGTCGAAAACGTCAATGAGATCATCGCCGAGGCCCTGATTGGCTGGGAAGCATCGGATCAGGCCGGTATCGACCGCAAGCTACTGGAACTTGACGGCACCGACTTCAAAAGCAACCTCGGCGCAAACGCCCTGCTGGGAGTCTCCCTCGCCTGCGCCAAGGCGGCCGCCGAGGACTCAGGTCTGCCGCTCTACCAGTATCTCGGCGGAACCAACGCCAAGGAACTGCCTTTGCCGATGATGAATATCATCAACGGTGGCGAACACGCCGACAACAATGTCGACATCCAGGAATTCATGATCATGCCGGCTGGCGCGGCTTCGTTCAAAGAAGCACTGCGGATCGGCGCCGAGATTTTCCATTCCCTGAAAAAAGTCCTGCAGAGCCGTGGTTGCAACACCGCTGTCGGTGACGAGGGGGGATTCGCTCCCGATTTGAAGAGCAACGAAGAGGCCCTGGAAGTCATCATGGAAGCCATTAAGGCCGCCGGCTACAAACCGGGCGAGGATGTCCTGCTGGCGCTGGATGTCGCAGCTTCGGAACTCTACAATGATGGCAAATATACTTTCGCCAACGAAAAACAACCGCTCAAAACCGCCGCCGAAGTGGTCGCCTTCTACGAAGACTTGGTCAGCCGCTACCCGATCATTTCGATTGAAGATGGCCTGGCGGAAAACGATTGGGACGGCTGGAAGCTGATGACTGAAAAGCTCGGCAAGCAAATCCAAATCGTCGGTGACGACCTGTTTGTCACCAATACCAAAATTCTCAAGGAAGGCATCGAAAAAGGGATCGCCAATAGCATCCTGATCAAGGTCAACCAGATCGGCACTCTGACCGAGACCCTCGAAGCGATTGAAACGGCCAAACGGGCCGGTTATACCTGCGTTATCTCGCACCGCAGCGGCGAAACCGAAGACACGACGATTTCGGACCTGGCGGTGGCGACCAACGCCGGCCAGATCAAAACCGGTTCGCTGTGCCGGACCGACCGCATCTGCAAGTATAACCAGCTGCTGCGGATCGAGGACGAACTCGATCAGGTGGCGATCTTCAATGGCAACGCGGTCTTCTACAACGTGCGTTAGTCCAGCGAGCAATCCATAACAGAAAAGCCTGCAGCAAGTGCTGCAGGCTTTTTTTAATTTCAACCGGGGAAGACCCGGTAGCTCCCGCGATGTTTTTCCCTTCTGACCACTCCCCGGCGATCCAGCTCCAGTAAAGCCTGCTGAATATGCTTGCGGTTGAGGCCACTGAGCTGGGAGTATATTTCGGTCTGTACCAAACCGGGCCGTTCAGAGATCAAACGCGCCAGTTGACCGTCAAGCGACGGGTCTGCGCCGGCGGAAGCCTCACCCTGCGTTGAGGGAGCTTCATCGCTGTCGTCCCGAGACTGAGCGGCCGCCGCATTCTTCGCTTCAATATCCCGAAGAATATCGGTTTCCATCAGTTTGAGTTCACGAAAGGCAAACCAGCCGAACACCACCAGTGCCACTAGGACCAACAACCCGAACCACCCCATACGCCCCCCAATTCAACCCGTGCCAGATTGCTCCCCGGCTTCGGAATGAAACCACTTATCAAACCAGGTCCGATGATCTTTTTCCGAGAGGAGCTGCAGATCCTTAGGACCGAGCCAGACGCCGCCACAGCCAGGGCACTGGTCAAGCGGTACCCCTCTGAAGACTTTAGCTTCAATCTGCTCACCGCATTTTGGACAACGGTTTCGACTCAGGTCACGGACCAGTTTCTCGCGCGACTCTTGTTTCATTTTCGCGATCTGTTCTTTTTCCTGGCGATAGACATACTCGTTTTCAAGCGCTTTTTCCCGTTCCTTCCAGATATCGACCATGAGCACCTCCCGAAGAAATCTTTTGAAAAAGTATATCGTCAATCAGCCGTCTGACAACCGGTCTTCCCCGCCCGGATAACGCACTGGCCGGCGCCGTAGGCTGCGCCCTTGCCGAGATTGAACAATTCTAACAGCTGTAGTATCCAGCCGATACTTGCCAGCTGGTCGCCGGCCAGTTCGACCTTCCCGCACAGCCCGCCCAGCTCCTGGCGCTGAGGTGAACCGTCCAGGACCCGCCAGTCCCGCCAATGCAAATCGACATGAACTGTCGTGACCGAGTCGGCAGCCAGCAGCAATTCAGATGGGTTGTTCGCCAGTTCACAACCGCCCCAGGCATACAACATGCTGGTCACCCGGCGCAGGGCAAAAGGGAACAGTTCGGAAAAACCGGCATGAAACAACGGTTTATGCTGTTTCATCAACCGCGCCGGGGTCTCGATTGACCAAATCAAGGTTTCGCCGACTTGCCGCTGGTCGAGCCACCAGCCAAGATCCTGGTAGGGGACCGATAAATGAACCAGCGAAGCTTCACTGGTCCAGATTGTCTGACGGGGTGACGGTCCTTCGACCCTGATCGACTGTAGGGAAAATGGTCCTTCGCCGCCGGCAATTCCGGAAAGTCCCAACGCCTGCAGCAACTCAGTGAAGAGGATTATTTGGTTCCGGGCACGTCCGAGAAAAAGTACCGGCAGGGTAATTTCATCACCGGCTGAGAGGCTTTGAGGCAATCGCTCGGGGCTTTGCAGCACAAAGCCGGGGCTCGGCTTGCGGAATCTGCGCCGCGCAACCGGGTCTGTCAAGTTAGGCGGATCAATCAGGGCCAGCAGTTGCCGTCGCTGTGATTCTGCAACTCCACTCAACCCGATGGCCTGACGCAATTCACGCCGCAGCTGTAGCAGTGTCGCAAGCGAAAACTCGAAATCCGCCTCGAACTGCAGCTGATACTGCAGCAAGGTGAATTCGACCTGCCTGACCTGCGAAGGAATCACGTCGTGCATCAGCGACAATCAGCTCCTGGAAAGAAAAAGGGCGGATCCGAAGATCCGCCCGATAGTATAGCAGTCGGAGCAAAGCTCCGCGTAAAAATCATTTATTCGCCTTTGGCAACCGCCTTGATCAGCTCGCGGTTCATGCGGGCGATGAAGCTGGCGCTGATCCCCTTCGGGCAGGCGGCTTCGCACTCGTAATGGTTGGTACAGTTACCGAAGCCTTCCTTGTCGTGCTGGGCGATCATCGCCTTGACGCGACGGGCGGCTTCCACCTTGCCCTGCGGCAGCAAGCCGAGATGGGAAACCTTGGCGGCGGTAAAGAGCATCGCCGAGGCGTTCGGGCAGGCGGCGACACAGGCACCGCAACCGATACAGGCGGCGGCGTCCATCGAAGCGTCGGCGTCGACTTTGGGAATCGGAATCGCATTGCCATCGGGCACCCCGCCGGTGTGGGCAGAGGTATAACCGTAGGCCTGCATGATCCGGTCGAGAGCACCACGGTCAACCATCAGGTCCTTGAGGACCGGGAAGGCACGGGAACGCCAGGGCTCGATGAAGATCGAGTCGCCATCCTTGAAGCGGCGCATATGCAGCTGGCAAACGGTAATCTCGTCTTCCGGTCCATGCGGAATGCCGTTGATGACCTGGGAACACATGCCGCAGATCCCTTCGCGACAGTCGTGATCGAAAACGATCGGCTCCTTGCCGTTCTTGATGAGGTGTTCATTCACATCATCGAGCATTTCAAGGAAAGACATGTCGGGGCTGATGCCATTGGCGTCGTACTGCTCAAGTTTCCCCTTATCAGTAGCGCTCTTCTGGCGCCATACGTAAAGTTTCAGATCCATTACTTATAGCTCCTTACGGCAAGATGTACATTATCGAACTTGAGGGGCTCCTTGTGCAGCTCCGGCTCCTTGTCGTTGCCCTTGAATTCCCAGGCTCCGACGTAGGTGAAGTTCTCATCGTCACGCATCGCCTCGCCGTCTTCGGTCTGGTGTTCAACGCGGAAGTGACCACCGCAGGACTCCTCACGATGCAGAGCATCCTTGGCGAGCAGCTCACCGAACTCGAGGAAGTCAGCCAGGCGGCCGGCGTTCTCGAGCTGCTGGTTGATTTCGCCGGGGCCACCGGTGACATCGACGTTGTTCCAGAACTCGTCGCGGATTTCCGGAATCCGCTTGAGGGCGTGGGTGAGGCTCTCCTTGGAACGGGCCATACCGACATCTTCCCACATGATCTTGCCGAGTTCGCGGTGCAGCTCGGAAACGGTCTTCTTACCCTTGATGGCGAGCAGCTTGTCGATTTGACCCTTGACCTGCTCGGCCGACTCCTTGAAGGCCGGATGGTCTTCCTTGGTCTGGCCCGGAGTGATGGTCGCCAGATAACCGGCGATGGTATAGGGGATGACGAAGTAGCCGTCGGCCAGGCCCTGCATTAGTGCCGAAGCGCCGAGGCGGTTGGCACCGTGGACCGAGAAGTTGGCCTCGCCGAGAACGAAAACGCCCGGGATGTTGCTCATGCAGTTGTAATCGACCCAGAGCCCGCCCATGGAGTAGTGTGGCGCCGGGTAGATGCGCATCGGCTGCTTGTAGGCGTTCTCGTCGGTGATCTTCTCGTACATCTGGAACAGGTTGCCGTAGCGGGCGGCGATGGTCTCCTCGCCAACCCGGTCGATGGCCGACTGGAAGTCGAGGTAGACACCGCGCTTGCCCGGTCCGACGCCACGCTCGTCGTCGCACTGCTCTTTGGCGGCGCGGGAGGCGATATCGCGGGGAGCGAGGTTACCGAAGGAGGGGTACTTACGCTCGAGATAATAATCGCGATCCTCATCAGCCACTTCATGCGGCTGCTTGTCGCAGTCTTCCTTTTTCTTCGGCACCCAGCAACGACCGTCGTTCCGCAGCGACTCGGACATCAGGGTCAGCTTCGACTG
>DATFMT010000012.1:0-3605 GCA_035266745.1 Geothermobacteraceae bacterium
TCTGGTCGTCCATTTTCTCGTTCATGTTCGTCGACCTATTCGACAGCCTCGGCACCATGCTCGCGGTCAGCCGCGAAGCCGGCCTGACCGATGATCACGGCGAGGTTCACAACCTGTCGCAGATGCTCCAGGCCGACGCCTGGGCGACAATCTTCGGCGCCCTGCTCGGCACCAGCACCACCACGACCTTCATCGAATCGGCCAGCGGCGTCGCCGACGGTGGTCGCACCGGGCTCACCAGCATCGTCACCGCGGGCTGTTTTCTGCTGGCGATGTTCTTCACCCCGTTGATCGGCGCGGTCCCAGCCTTCGCCACCGCCCCGGCTCTGATCCTGGTCGGCATCTTCATGATGCGCGGCATCAGCCAGATCGATTTCTACAATTTCGAGGAGGCCGCACCGGCGTTCCTGACCTTCATCCTGATGCCCCTGACCTACTCGATCGCCACTGGACTGGCTTTCGGATTCGTCACCTTCGTACTGATCAAGCTGCTGCTCGGCAAGGCCCGCGAACTCAATCCGTTCCTGATCGGTGCAGCGATTTTTTCCCTGATCAGCCTGCTGATCTGAGCGTTGCAGTTTTTTCAATAATTCTGTTGACATTGACCGCGGCCATTTGCTATAAATTGCATCCGTTTGGGGCTATAGCTCAGCTGGGAGAGCGCTTGAATGGCATTCAAGAGGTCAGCGGTTCGATCCCGCTTAGCTCCACCAAACTTTCAAGGGTTAGCGAGATTTCGCTAACCCTTTTTTGTTCAGGTACACGCGGCTTCGAGCATAGGCACCTCAATTCAAATTCCGGGGAAGCATCCCCGGCGAAGGTTTCAGCCCAGCTGGACCTGTTCAGTGAAAATATACACACTTTGGTTGCTAACCTGCAGATATTGCTCTCATTTTCAAACAGGAATCCGATGCAACAGCTAATCTTCCGTCTCGACCATTTCGACCCCCTGCTGCTGATGCAGCAGCTGGCCCCGTACGGCCCGGGTTTCCTCGAAAGCCAGAACCCGAACCGGCGCACCGGGGCCTACAGCATCCTGCCGCTGCGGGTGGTCGAATCCTACCGGCTCAACGCGGACGGACTGGTCCGCCTGCGTGATGGCTGCCAACAGCGACTGCCGGGCGCGCCGCTGGTGATTCTCGGTGAGATCCTCAAGCAGCGCAGCATCACGGCCGACGCCCTCTTCCCCGGCGGCTTTTTCGGCAGTTTCAACTACGATCTGGCGACCTGGCTCGAGGAGCTGCCGACCACCGCTCTCCGTGACCTGCCGGTGCCGCAGCTCTGGCTCGACTGGGTCGACCTGACCGCGGTCTACGACCATGACCGCCGCGAGTTGACCCTCGCCACGCTGCGTGACGATGACGACCTGGAGCAGCTGGCCGGACAGATTCGCCAGGCGGCTCAGCATCCTCTGCCGACCGGGACCTTCCAGGCCACCGGCATGCGCCCCGACCTCGAGCCGGCCAGCTTCGAAGCGATGGTCGAGCGGGCCCGTGAGTACATAGCCGCCGGCGATATCTACCAGGCCAACCTCTCGGTCCGTTTCGGCGGCCGTTGCCAGGGCTCCTCGGCTGAGTTTTATCGCCGCATGCGCCAGATCAACCCCTCCCCCTTCGCCTGTTACCTGCGCTCCCCCGGGCTGGAGATCATTTCCGCCTCGCCGGAGCGGCTGGTCTCGCTGCATCACGGCATCGCCGAAACCCGGCCGATCGCCGGCACCCGGAAGCGCGGCAGCACCAGCGACGAGGACGCGGATCTCAAGCAGGAGCTGCTCGCTCACCCCAAGGAGCGGGCCGAACACATCATGCTGCTCGACCTGGAGCGCAACGACCTCGGCAAGGTCTGCCGGCCCGGATCCGTCGAAGTCGACGAGCTGATGGTCCTCGAGCAGTATTCGCACGTCACCCACATCGTCTCCAACGTGCGCGGCGAACTGCGCCCGGAGTACGGCGCCATGGACCTGGTCGCGGCGACCTTTCCTGGCGGTACCATCACCGGGGTGCCGAAGAAGCGCTGCATGGAGATTATCGACGAGCTTGAACCGACCGGCCGCGGCAGCTACACTGGCAGCGCCGGATATCTCAGCGTGACCGGCCACATGGACCTGAACATCCTGATCCGCACCCTGCAGCGCTACGGAGACCAGCTGACCTTCCAGGTCGGCGCCGGCATCGTCGCCGACTCGATCCCCAAGCGCGAATGGCAGGAGTGCCTGAACAAGGGGGAAGCGCTGATGAAAGCCCTGAATCAATGAGTTTGCTGGTCTGGCAGGATGGCCGCTGGCAGTCGGCCGAGACGCCTCTAGTCTCGGCCGTCGACGGCGGATTCCTCTACGGCGACACGCTGTTCGAGTCACTGCCGGTGCGCGACGGCCGCGCCCTGTTCCTGCGCGAGCATCTCGACCGCCTCGAGCTCTCGGCCCGTCTCAGCCAGTTTCCCTTCGACCGGTCGGCCATCACCGCCCTGCTGCGCGAGGCGCTGGCCCAGTCTCCGTTCGCATCCGGACGCCTGCGCCTGACCCTGAGCCGGGGAGAATTCCAGGGGCTGACCTTCCCGACCGGCGCATCCCGACCGCTGCTGACTGTCGCCCCCTACAGTGAATCGACGCCGGCACAGCGCGAGCAAGGCTGGCGGGCGGTCTCCGCCCCGAACCAGCGGGTCAATCCCCTCTCCCACCTGCCGCAGCTGAAGCGCGGCAGCTACGCCGACTGCCTCTATGCCTTCAACCACGCCCGCAGCTGCGGTGCCGACGAGGCGCTGTTTTTTACCCCGGAGGGCCAACTGCTCGAAGGGAGCATCAGCAACATCCTGCTGGTCAAGGATGGCCAGCTGCGAACCCCGCAGCTCGGCAGCCTGGTGCTGGCCGGGGTGATCAGGCGCCAGCTGCTCTCCATCGCCGAAGAGATGGCTCTGGAAGCGGTCGAGACCGAGCTTCAGGAGGCGGAGCTGTTCGCCGCCGACGAGGTCCTGCTCTGCAACAGTCTGATGCTGATCATGCCGCTGGCCGAGCTGGATGGCCGGCCGCTGCCGCGCGGCGAACGTTGGCGGGAACTGTTACAATCGTTAGAGAAGCAGGCAGTGCAGGAAAGCGACGAATAGCCTTGACCATCTGCGGGCAACTCACTATAATTCACCCGTTTTTGCCGAAGTGGTGGAATTGGTAGACACGACGGTCTCAAAAACCGTTGCCTTCGGGCGTGCCGGTTCGATTCCGGCCTTCGGTACCAAAAAAGAATCCATCAAGGACATCGATGGGACTGGAAACCCGCTCACAAGGCGGGTTTTCTATTTAGTTGCGCCAGGTCTCCGGATCGACCAAACCAATGCGGATTGCATATTTCATCATTTCGACAGGGCTACTTATATCCAGTTTTTTCACCAAACTGGTCCGGTGCTTTTCTGCCGTTTTAATGCTGACACAGAGAAGCTTGGCAACCTCCGCTGTAGAGTTCCCTTCGATCAACAGCCTAAAGACCTGCTGTTCTCGATCCGTGAGCTGATGATAACCCTTCCCCGTCTGTTCGCAATTTCTACGGTGGACGTAGGAATCAATGACTGCCGCATGCATCTCCTGACTGAAAAAATATCGGCCTTCGAAGGCGGCA
>DATFMT010000013.1:0-12584 GCA_035266745.1 Geothermobacteraceae bacterium
GTTTCAATCCCGTACTGGTTGAAAATGTTCGCGTCCGATCCACCTCCGGCCATGGCGACCTCGAGTGGCCGGCCCAGGCCCTCGGCGGCCGCCTCGACCAAACGGACGATCCCGGCCTCTTTGGGCACCAGCATAATCGGATAATCGGCCAGCACCTGGCAGTCGACCTGCGCTGTCACTGTTTCACCATCGATCTGGCGGGAGAGTTTGGCAGCCGCTGTCATGAAGCTCTTTTGCATGGTTTCAGTCTGCTGTCTCAATTTGCCGGCGTCATGGCTGCGAACCTCACCTTCCAGCAGCACGCTGCGCGGCACGATATTGGTCGCCACCCCGCCATGAATCGTGCCGATATTGGCGGTCGTTTCCATATCGATTCGCCCCAACTCAAGCGTCGCAATCGCACGAGCCACAACCTCAATCGCCGATACCCCGCGTTCCGGAGCAATCCCAGCATGCGCTTCCCGGCCGGTAATTTCAAAACGCAGCTTGTTGGCCCCCGGTGCCCGGTGTATCAGGCGGTCGACACCATTGGTATCAAGCGCCAGGCAGCGCTTGGCCTTGACCAGCGACAGGTCGAGGTGTTTGGCTCCCACCAGACCAACCTCCTCGCAGATCGTCACAACCACCTCGAGCGGACCATGGGGGATGTCCTGCTCCCGCAGAACTTCCAGGGCCTCGATGATCTCGGCAATACCGGCCTTGTCATCGGCCCCGAGCACGGTCTCTCCAGCGCTGTAAAAGACTCCGTCCCTGAGCACCGGGCTGACTCCTTCGCAGGGGGAGACAGTATCCATATGGGCCGAAAGCAGCAGCGGCGTACTCTGCTTGCCCGAGGCGGGAAAACTCGCGATCAAGTTGCCGACCTCCCCACCGACCTGCTCACCGGCCCGGTCAAACCTGACCTCCCCACCCAGGGCCCTGAATCTTCGGTCCAAGTAACGACCCATCTCCGCTTCCCGATAAGAGGGACTGCTGATCTGGGCCTGACGACTGAATTCCTCAATAATTCTTGTTTCGTTGACCATAAAACCAATCCTCCAAAATCTCCCTGGCTTGCAAAGAAACTAGCTTATTCATCCCGGCGGGGCAACCGGAATCCATTTCCGTCAGGATTGAAGCGTGACAGAAATCTGGACAGGAACTGTCTTTAACTGGTAGGATGCGCGATCAAGAAAGACAAGGTCTGGGCTGTTCTCAGACTGGAAAGAGGCACCCTTGGATTTCGATTTCCACCCACCCAAGCAGACCAGCAAACCATCCAACAGTCGCCTGCCCTGGTATTTGGGGCTTTTCCTTGCCGTGCTCCTGCTGGTGTGGGGAGTGACCTACTTTGGCTATCAACCGGAGGGAACTCCGAACAGCGTTCGGGCCGAAGCGGAACATCCGTCCGCCCCTCCCCAGCCGCAGCAAGAAATTATCGCCGCAGCGATCCACCCGGGAGACACCATCTCCTCGCTACTGGGTAACTATTTTTCTCCGCAGGACATCTACCAACTCAATAAGCAAAGCAAAGACGTCTTCCCGCTGACGAAGATCTGTGCCGGTCAACCCTATAAGATCTGCCTGCTCGATGGTGACTTTGAACGCTTTGAATATGATATCGATGCCGATGAACAGTTGATCATCGAACCGGGTAAAGATCAGCAGTTTTCCATCAACCGCGCACCGATTCCCTATACCGTGGAGATTAGCCATATCCAGGGAACCATCACCAGCAGCCTGTTTGAAGCGGTTGCCGACCTCGGTGAAAAACCGGAACTGGCCCTGGCGCTCGCCGACATTTTCGCCTGGGACATCGATTTCATTCTCGACATTCGCGCCGGGGATTCGTTCCAGGCCTTGGTTGAAAAACGCTTCCGGGAAGGTGAAGAATCCGGCTACGGCGATATCCTGGCCGCCGAGTTTACCAATCGAGGCGAAACCTTCCAGGCCTATCGGTATCAGGATGGCGACAAACGTGCCTCCTATTACGACCGGAACGGCGACAGTGTACGCAAGGCGTTCCTCAAAGCCCCGCTCGCCTTTTCCCGGATTTCTTCCGGCTTCACAATGCATCGCTTCCATCCGATCACCAAGACCTGGAAAGCCCATCCGGCCATCGACTATGTAGCGCCGACCGGCACCCCGATCAAAGCGGTCGGCGACGCAAGCATCACCCGTATCGGCTACACCAGGGGGAATGGCAACTTTATTGAACTGCGCCACAGCAACGGCTACATCAGTATCTATCTGCACATGTCGAAATTCGCCCGCGGCATGAAGAAGGGCAAGCGGGTTGCCCAGGGCCAGACCATCGGCTATGTCGGATCGACAGGCCTGGCGACCGGGCCCCATCTTTGCTTCCGGATGAGGAAAAATGGGGCGCCGATCAACCCGACCCGGATCAAGTCCCCGGCGGCCGCACCGATCAATCCGAAACACCTGGCGGCCTTCAAGGCGGCGATCGAACCCTGGGCCGCCTGGCTGGAAGGCCGCGGCGCGACCATCCAGGTAGCCCGCCCGGTCCAGACAGATCCGCAACGATCCCTGGAATAATATTGACCAGAATCGCTGGCTTTCCACGGCAATGAGGGTTGCAGATGGCAGTCAAACTCGGTCAATTGCTTATCGGTCATCAACTGATTACTCAGAAACAGCTCGATGAAGCGCTGAAGAGCCAGGCCATTTTCGGTGGCCGACTCGGCGGTCACCTGGTTGAAGCCGGGCTTCTTGATGAGGTCACCTTGGCGAAACTCCTCGGCCAGCGACATCGGGTCCCCTTTGCCCACTCGGTCCAACTTAACAGTCTGCACAAAACACTTCTGCAAGCCGTCCCCAAGAGCATGGCAGAAAAATACTCGGTGCTGCCTCTCAAGCAGGAAAACAAACGCCTCTATCTTGCCATGCCTGACCCTGGAGACCTGGCGGCCATCGAAGAAATAGGCTTTCGCACCGGACTGGTTATCCGTCCGGTGGTCGTGCCGGAATCGGTAATTGCCAAAAGCCTCAAACAGTATTACGGAATTACTCGGGTCAGCAAATCCATCAGTACCCGAGTCGGTAAATTCATCAGGATTAAAGACGACACCCCTGCATTGCCGTCAACAATGCAATCTGATCCGGTCACCGACAATCCTGCGACCTGGCTCGGCGGTCCGGAGGCGGATTCCATGATGTCAGCCTGGGAGCTCAACAATCCGAGACCTGACGCGGGTGTCAACCCAACAACCCTGGCTGAAACTCAAGCGGAACAAGACCATCCGCTTGACCGGCTCGGAAACGACCTGGCCAACAACCTGGATCGGGAAGCGATGGCTGATCTGGTTATCAATGCGCTTGCCGCCGAGGTAAAAACCGCCGCCCTTTTTTTGGTTAAAGGAGACACTGCCATCGGCTGGAAAGCTGTCCGTGAGAGTGAACCGATCAGTGGCTACGATCTGATTCAGGTCGCACTGAATCAGCCTTCCATCCTGCAAACGGTCAGTTTCAGCAAATCGATCTTTCTTGGGTCAGCACCCGACCTGCCTGCAAACCGCCAGTTCTTGACGCCGTTGGGAAGTTTTGAACAGGTGCTGGTCGTACCGATTGTGCTGCTGGGGCGCATGATCGGTCTGATTTGTGTCGCAAACCCAAAGCTAAGCCTGCAAAACTTCATTCCCGGCGTCCAGAAAATAGCATCCATGCTGGCGATTGGCCTGGAAATGCTGATATTGAAGAATAAGCTTGTCTCACTCTAACTGGGAGGAACTATGTCTCGGCTGATCATCTGCTGCCTGCTCATTATTACCGGCGCAATTTCTGCCTGTTCGGCCGCAATTCAAGCACAATCGTCCACCGTTCAGGACGGCTCTTTTTATCTGGATGGAACCGTCGTTTATGTTCAGCTCGAAGGGGGGTTTTATGGCCTGCTCGATTCACAAGGGGCACGCTACGATCCGGATCAGATGCCAGCCGAATTCAGAATTGATGGCCTGGCAGTCCGGACCCGGCTTGCACCGCTGCCGCCAAGCGTCGGTTTTCATATGTGGGGCAAGAAAGTGCACTTGATTTCGATCGAGCGGCGTTGACCGATCACCAGATAGCCCATGAATTACCTGTTCCACCTCCACCTCTCGGATCCGGAACCCCTGTGTCGCATCGGCAACCTGATGGGGGATTTTGTCAAGGGTCGACTTGAGGAACATCTTTGGCACCCCCAGATTTTTTGCGGACTCCGGCAACATCGTGCCCTAGATCGTTTCGCCCATGATCATCCAGCAATCCTCACCAGTAAAAACCGGATCAGCAAACGTTTCGGCCTCCTCAAACCGGTCCTGATTGATATCTTTTACGACCACTTTCTGGCGAAAAACTGGGAACAGTGGGCCGGTGGAAACTTGGAAGACTATTCAGCGGAAATCTATCGGCTTTTGCGAGAGTATGATGCCCAGCTGGTTCATTCGTTCAGGCCCGTCGCCCGACGAATGGCAGAAACTGACTGGCTCAGCTCATACCGCGACCCGAAGGTAATTGCTCAGGTTCTCGAACGTGTCGGGCACAGACTCAAACGGGACAATCTGCTTGCAGAAGGGATTGCGGAACTCGATCGTTGCGGGATGGGGCTGGAGGTTGATTGTCTGGCGTTCCTACAGGCAGCGCGACTGGCGAACTTCTGAAGGATTTCGGAATCTTGCGTCAGACGGTTGGAACGATGCCCATGGTGGGGTTACGACTTTGAACCCAGCGACGGGAGAAACGCCATCTTCACTTGCTGAGGTCGGGAGGTCCGTTTTAAAAGCCGAAACGGCCTCATGAGGCATCCTTCAGCAGCTTGGTTGTTCGGAACGAAATTCCAAATAAAAAAGGCGGCACCGCCGCCTCTATTTCAACGTTGAACACCCACCACGACAGCACATGGCAACCGGGGGCAAAGCAGGTTGTCTGTTACGGACCGGCGGGAGAAGGATCACGATTGATCGTTTCGAGAATATCCTCGAACTTGGTCAGCTTTTCGCCGCAGCAGGACATATCCTGTTTTGCGGCATCGTCATGAGAATAGCGCGTATCGCAGCTCTTACAGACAAACGCCGACTTTTCCTGTTGTTCCAGTGAAGCTTCATCCATTTGCGTCGTCATAACGACCTCCTTGACCGGGTTGCGGACGGTTGACCCTCCCGAGTTGGTCATTTGATACAATTCACTCTTCCCACTCCTTTGCCCCAATACTAGTTTACCATAAGCACCGCTCAGCCGACCGAATTGCCGGAGCGGCGCAATATTTCATCCAGGGCATCGCCCAGGCGCTGCAGGTGGCGACGCTCCTCCCCAGCCAGCACTTCGAAAACCCGCCGGCTGTTTTCATCGGCAACAACCCGCTGCAGGTAGAGATAGTGATCGTAGGCGTTGGACTCGACCGCCAAGGCCAGCTCACAGACGGCAGCCAGGTCGGCACCTTTTGCCATCTCCAGCGCCTCAGCGACTCGAAACCCGCCTTCCATCAGGTCAGTCCCAATCTCCTCCGGCAGGACCCCGGCGGGGAAGTCTGATGCTGGCATGAGTTTGGTCAGTCCTTCGTAAACGGCCAGCAGGGTCTGCTTGTGCCCCTCCTCCTCGCTCGCCAGCCCGGTGAACAGCTGACGTCCAACTTCGTCCTTCAGCCCTCTGCCGAGCTGCTGGTAAAACTCGCGGGCCCCTTCTTCCAGCAGCCAGGCCAGAGCGACGTGCTGTTCCGGCGATTGCACCGTCGCAAAGACCTCTAGGCTGGTGACCGGTGCCCCGTGGGCCCTTAACCCCTGCCAGGCCCGGAACCCCCCCGGCAGGTGTCTGACCTGCTGAAAACCGTGATGCAGCAGGATTTTGGCTGCCGCCCGGCTGCGGACTCCGTCAGCACAATAGACGATGATCTCGTCCTGCGGATCGAGCTCATCGAGCCGGTCAGCAAGACCGCCAACCGGGATCAGGATTGCACCCGGGATATGCCCGGCTTGGTATTCTAACGGCTGCCGAACATCCAAAAGAACCAGCCCGAGACGCAACCCGTTCCGTTCAAGCTGCCGGCGGAGTTCATCGACAGCGACTTTGGAAACCGAATAGATGTATTCCAGCATGTTCTACTCCTGATCGTCAGAACAGACTCTTTTCCGGCAATATGGGTCGGCCGGTCTATTGACCGCAGTGATTACACCAGCGGCCAGTCAGTTTCATAACCGGGCGGATAGAAGTCGTCCCTGCTCCGATTAAAATAACCGAACTGCAGACGCGGGATGCGCTGCTTGAGCAGATCGAGCAGGCGCTTCATGCCGAACCCTTCCGGCTCCAACTGCAGGGCGCCCCAGTACATGACCGGATCGATACTCAGGTTGCGCATCTGGATCAGATCGACGCCGGCCGACTCCACCAGCTCGGCCAAAGCTTCGCATTCATCTGGCTGATCGGTCACTCCCGGGAACACCAGGTAATTGAGCATGGTGAACAACCCGGCCCGTTTGGCCCGATGGATCGACTCGATCACATCTTCAAAGACGTAACCACGCGGCCGGTAGTAGGCGTTGTAACGCTCCTTGAGCACCGAATTGAGCGACACGCGGATCGACTCGACCCCGGCTTCCGCCAACCGGTCGATGGCATCCGGCAGCGAGGCGTTCGAATTGAAATTGATCGTGCCGCGGCTGGTCTGGCGACGCATCTCGCGCACCGCCGCACAGATCGTCTTTGTCTGCAGGATCGGATCCCCCTCGCACCCCTGGCCGAACGAGACGATGGCGTTCTCCGCCGACTCCAGGTGCGGCACGGCAACTTCGCAGAGTTCCTGGACGCTCGGCACAAAGGCCAGCCGCTCCTGGCTCGACGGGCAGCACTCCGACTCCTGCAGCGAGATGCAGCCGAGACAGCGCGAATTGCAGCTCGGCGAAGTCGGCAAGGGCGCTTCCCAACGAGCAAAGAACAGGTTCTTGGCGGCAAAACAGTGATAATCGAGCGCACAGCGGGAGAGCTGCTCGTAGAGCCGGTTGTCGGGATACCGCTTGAGACGCTTGCGAACCAGCGGATCGAGTTGACGATCGTCGAAGTGCTCCGGCTGCCATTGCCGGTTACGGTCGACCTTGACCGCCGCGGCGTAAAACCGCTCCTCCTCGACACACCAGCCGACCGCCGTATAGGACCAGAGCGGCAGGGTCAACTGCTTGCCCGCGTAGTCGGCCGCCGGCAGCAGGGTGCGGGTATAACCGGGAGTCAGAAACGCCGAGACAGCCTGAATCGCCCCACAGCCCCAGGATGCTGGCAGCTGGTCGCGCGTCACCAGTCGGCCGGATTTACGATCGAATCCCTGCGGTGCGGTGCCGGGAACGGTAAACAGGCGGCTGCCATCCGGTAGCGGGATCAGTTCGTCCGGCTCCGGAACCCGTGGGGCACGCCCGTCCAGACCTGCCAGCAGCAGGTCCGGGTGTTCAAAGACTTCGCCGGTGGAGTCGGCCACGACGGCCAGGATGGTTTTACTTCGGCTCATAGATATTCCTTCTGCGATCGTGAATCAGGCGGAGCATAACATAACCGCACAGGCCCCCTCAATCAGACTTTGCGGTGTGCTCGACAATCCGGTATGCTTGCCTCCATGCGCACCCTGCTGACCACCCTGCACAGCAAGTATATCCACCCGAGCCTGGCCCTGCCCTCGCTGGCCGCCTTCTGCCGGGAGGGATGTGGCGAGCTGCTGATCCGCGAGTTCACGATACATGAGCCGAAGGAAAACATCCTCGCCCTGTTACTGCAGGAGGATCCGGATGTCATCGCCTTTTCGGTCTACCTCTGGAACCGTCGTGAGACCTTTGAACTGATCGACCTGCTCCATGCCGCCAAACCTGATATCCACCTGGTGATCGGCGGACCGGAGGTGTCATTCGAGCCTCCGGAGCTCCTCGCCAGGCATCCCGGGCTGGACGTGATCATCCGTGGCGAGGGGGAACTGCCGCTGCGGGAACTGCTGCAGGAATTGCTGGCTGGCGCTGCTCCGACGTCCATCCCCCGAACCCTGCGCCGGCTTGACGGAGCTGCTGTCGAAGGGCCCGGCGGACCGGTACTCGACGACCTCGATCTGATCCCCTCGCCGTTCGAGGCCGGCCTGGTCGACGTCTTGCGCGGTTTCGTCTATCTCGAAACCAGCCGCGGCTGCCCCTACCGCTGCGCCTTTTGCATGAGCGCCCTCGACGACCGGGTCCGTTCCTTCAGTATGCCCAGGATTGAAAGCGACCTGTGCTGGCTGATGCGGCACGAGGTGCCGAAGATCAAGCTGGTCGACCGGACCTTCAACTACCACCCGGAGCGCGCCCGGGAAATCTTCCGTTATATCCTCCGTCACAACCGAAAAAGTCATTTTCATTTCGAAATAGGCGCCCACCTGCTCGACCGGGAAACCCTGGCCTTGCTGGGCGAGGTTCCGCCGGGGATGTTCCAGTTTGAAATCGGCGTCCAGTCGACTCTCGACACGACCCTGGAGACGATAGGGCGCCAGGTCGATCGCCAGCGGCTTGAAGAGAACCTCGCCGACTTGCAGAGCCTGACCCGCATCGACCTGCACCTCGACCTGATCGCCGGGCTGCCCGGGGAGAGTCTTGGCGACTTCCTCGGCTCGATCGACCGGGTGATGGCCGGTAATCCGGAACATCTGCAGATCGAACCGGTCAAGCTGCTGCCGGGGTCACCCCTGCGTGCGCAGGCAGCGGAGCTGGGCATTGTTTTTGATCCCAATCCTCCCTATACGGTGCTGAAAACCCCACGTCTCAGCTTGACCGATCTGCAGCTATTGAATAATCTCAGCCGGATTCTCGACCAGAGCTGGAACCATGGCCGGCTCAAGCGCATGTTGCGGCAGCTCGGCAAGATCGAATCCGGCTTCGCCGCCGGGCTGAAGAAACTCACCGCATGGTGGCAGGGGCAAGGGCTGTTCCGCCACCCCCTGTCTCTGGAAGGGATTTTTCTGGCCAGCTGGGAGTTTATCGACCAGAGCTATGCCGGAGCTGACCGCGAGACTCTCCGCCTGGCGATCGGCCGGGATTATGCCCTGTGCAACCGGGTCCTGCCGGGCAAGCACCCGCCGTTTTTCGACACCGAGCTGACAGCCGAGGAACGACAGCTCGTCAATGCGCGGATCAGAAAGGAACGGGATGATTGCCGTGGCCAGGGGATCAAGCTCCAGCACTTCGCCGCGGTGTTTGAAGCCCGCCAGGCAGCCGACCAGCGTGATTTGCTGCTGTTCATCTATCGGACCCGTAACGGCCAGGGGATGCGGGTTTCGGAACTTAACCTAAGCTCCGAAAGCAGCCGATCCGCCTAATGCAGCCCGTTGCTAGCCATCCCGTCGTTAGGTAAAAGATCTGTAAAATCTTTTCGCCCCCCTCCTGCCGACCCGGCACATCTGATAGTTTTAAACAAGCCGACACAGCAACTGCCACCGATGTCATCGGGAAGATCCCATGCAAGACGCTCTGCCGCAACACAAAACCAGCTTCGGCGAAGAACTGGCCAACAGCATCACCCACGGCATCGGCGCCGTGCTGGCGATGACCGCATTCATCTTTATGCTGACCCGCGCTACCAGTCAGGGCGACATTTGGCTGATTGTCGCCTGCGGGATCTTCGGCGCCTCCTTGGTCCTCTCCTATCTCGCCTCGACCCTCTACCATGCCCTGCCGCAGCCGGGAGCCAAGAACCTGTTCCGGCTTTTCGACCACGCGGCGATCTTCCTGCTGATCGCCGGCAGCTATACGCCCTTCACCCTGGTGACCCTGCGCGGTCCCTGGGGCTGGTCGCTGTTCAGCATCATCTGGGGCCTGACGATCAGCGGAATACTCTGCGAAGTGTTCGTCGCCGGGCGGCTGGCCCAGTTCCGGGTTGCGGTTTACATCATCATGGGCTGGACCATCGTCATCGCGACCCGACCGATGCTGCAACTGGTCGCCACAGACGGTCTGCTACTGCTGTTGTGGGGAGGAATCGCCTATACGGCGGGGACGGTCTTCTACGTCTGGCGGCGGCTGCCTTACAACCACGCCATCTGGCACCTTTTCGTACTGGCCGGCAGCGCCCTGCACGTCCTGGCTATTCTTAAATACGTGATTCCGACAGCGCTGGAAGGCTAAGCAGGAAACGAAAAGATTCGCCTCTCTATTCCGCTATCTGCCAGGTGATTGAAACCCCGGCCCGTATCTGCAGGTCGTCCGGAGCGACAATCGGCGGAGCCAGTTCGGCGGCCATACTCCTGACCATGGGCTGACTGGCCATCCGCACCAGCGGCGCCTGACCGGCCGGATCGAGCTGCAGCTCGAGGATGCGGACCAGCTTGACCTTGGCCGCATCCGCCAACGCCATGGCATCAGACCGGGCATGCTCGGTGGCGCTCTGGATCGCCGCCTCGCGGTGCTTGTCAGAATTGGCGAGTCCGAACATCAGCTGACCGATCTCGTTGGCCCCGGCCCGGCTAGCGGCTTCGATCCATTGACCGGCCAAGCCAAGTTTGGTGCTCTTGATCTGCAAACTGTTCTGCACCCTGTAACCGACGATCTCCGGTCGCCAGTCCGGCTCAACATTACGCGGCCGGGTCGACCAGCTCGGCTGCAGGTCGAAGCGCCCGGTGCTGTATTCTCCCTTTTCCAGCCCTGCCTCAACCAACGCCTGTTCAACCTGACGCAACGCCTGACTGTTCTGCTGCAAGGCCTGCTCGGCGGTCTTGCCGCTGCTGCTGACGCCGATCGACAGCCGGAGCTCGTCGGCCGGCACCTCGATCACGGCCTCGCCCCGGACCTGCAGTTTGGGGACCCCTTCAAAATCCTCGTCGGCAAAGGCTGGTGTCGCGACGAAAAGAACGACTAAAACAATAACAAGAAACATACTGCGCATGGTTTTCCTCCGCGATAAAGAGTCCCTCAAAGCATATCAATTCCACACCGATAAACAAAAAACGCGCCGATGATGGCGCGTGATTTTATAACGTAAAGTGCCAGAGGGGAGCAAAAGTCCCTAGATGCAAGGCGCCTGTAGTGCTTGAAGTGAAGCGTAGCGCTAGCTACGACACAACGTCAAGCGCGAAGGCAACGCAGTAGTTGGGGGGGGTTGCTCCGCCCCTTGCTATAGGCGGATGATGAGTCCTGTCAAGTGCCGCGGGTTCAACTCCTCCGGCCGTAGGAGGCAAAACTCTTCGTCCCAAACCCCCAAACACCAGTCGGCGAAGCCGCTACCACCCACTTCGAGATTCTCAAGCCACTCGCGGGTCTGTTCGCGCAGTTGCGGATTGAGCGTACCATCCAGGGTGACCCGCCGGTGCAACTCGGGCACCTCGGACATGGCCAGCGGGGTCGGGCTGAACTCACGGCCGAAAATCTGGTTCGCCAGTGCAGTCAGGAACAGGTCGCAGACGGTCAGATCTTCGAGCTGATTCGGCTCGCAGCCGGTCAAATCGAACTGTTCGGGGTCCGGCAACAGCTGCGGGAAATGCCGGTCGATGAGCCGGACCTGCAGTTCGAGACGCTCAAGCAGGTTCGAAACCAGTTCCACCTCCTTGAGCGAGCTGAAGTGGCGGGTCGCCGCCCGATTCCCACCTTCCAGCGGCAGATAGAACTCCGGACGGGCCAGATGCAAAGCATCAACCGCCGGACGCAGGGGGGCATCGAGATAGCGCCCAACCGACGCGGCGGAAAGCTTCGCGGCGCGGCGGCCCAACTGCAGGGTGATGCTGAATCCGAGCCGGAAAAGATGCTCGAAATAGACCGAATGGAACAACTCCTCGGCCTGCTCGATGTCATGCCCGGCGAGAAACTCTAGAGCGAGGTTGAGGGTGCCGTAGAGTATCTCGAGTGCCGCAGCGACCTGCTCTCGGTCACCCGGATCGACCTGGTCGGCGATCATCAGCTTGTTCAGCAGGTAGGTCAGCTCCCAGGCGCGGTCCTGGCTCAGTCCCCTGGAGAGGATCTCCGCCAACAGCGGCCTGGGCGAGATCTCGGCCAGCAGGTAGGCGGGCGGCCGGACCGAGCGTGGCGCGTAAACGGTACCCTCGCGGAGATGGTCGCCTACCCGGAAGTTCTGAGGATCGAGCCAGCTGTAGAGACTCCTGGCCTGGTGCGGCGCCGAAAATCCGAAGTCTTCGAGACGACCGCTACGCCAGCGGTAGATCTCTTCTTCGAGTTGCGTCGGCAACTCCTGGCGGATTGATTCCACCAGCTGCCGGAACAGCTCATAGTCGTTTTTCAGCAGCACATTCAGGAGTCGGCCGATCGGCTTGGCCGCCTCTCCTTCGCTAAACTCGATGGCATAGCCGCCGCTGCGATTCATCGCTTCGGCGCGGGCGTCGTCATCCTCGAGGTCCTCCGGTCCGGACAGCACCTCGACCCACTGCTGGAGCACCGCCGCCAGCAGCTCGATCTCCATCCCGGCCAGGGTTTCGACAATCTGTTCATCCTCTCCATCGAGTAACAGGGCCAGCCAGCGCAGGGCCGCTTCCCGGTCGAACTGATCCGCTTTCCAGCAATCCAGGTCGATGATCGCTGTCACCTGCTCGGCGCTGGCCATGGCAATCAGCTCCGGCACATCCTCGGCTCCCAGCTCCCGGGCCAGCAGGTAGACCTCCTGGGCCGGCAGCT
>DATFMT010000014.1:0-9964 GCA_035266745.1 Geothermobacteraceae bacterium
ACGGCATCACCGTCGGTTACCACCTGGCTGAACTGACCGGCATCGAAGGCATGACCGCCCGCCTCTGCTACGGTCAGGGCTTCGAATCCCAACTCGGCAACGGCGAACTCTTCAACCAGATCGCCACCGAGGATACCCATCTCGGCGGTCTGAACCTCGATGTCTATAATGACGGCTCCACCCTTGTCCAGTTGACCGCCTTCGGTGCCTGGGACGTGGTTGACGGTTTCAAGGGGACCTTCGCTTTCCCGGCCGCGTTCATGCCACTGTTCGCGCCGAACATCAATCAGGACGCAGCCAACTTCCCGAACATGAACTTCATGGTGCGCTATCAGCCATCCACCGTCATTGGCGACATGATCCTCGGCGGTCTCGGCGTCCAGCGTGAAGAGGAGAACGGCCTCAAGTACTTTGCCTCCCTCGGTTGGACCCGTCTGCAATCGAACGGCAAGGCCGGCCTGTTCGGCGGCATGGCCAGCGACCAGCTCTACCAGGCCGCTCTGGTGCCGACCCCGGTTGACACCAATGGCGACGGCATCCTCGACACCTCCATGGATGTCATCACACCGGTCCCCACCGGCCGGGTCGTGGACGACTCGGACCAGGACGGCTACGGCATCTATGTCGGCACCCAGATTCCGGCGCCGATGGGCAAGATCGGCCTCGAGTATAACTACGGTTCCAAGTACTGGACTCCGTTCACCCAGGCTCAGGACGACATGCTCGGCAGCAAGCTCGCTACCCGCGGCCATGTCGGCGAAGCCTACTATATCGTCGATGTCAACCCGAACATGTTCCTCAAGTTCGGCGGCATCTACTATGACTATGAATACACCGGCAGCGGATCGCCGGTCGGCACTCCTCGGAAGGTCTCTGACGTGCTTGCCGGCAAGGCGTTCAACATGCTGCCGGTCGTCGACAAGGCCTGGGACGGTTACGCCTCTTTGACCATTCAGTTTTAAGCAGGATTGACCAGGATCGGGGGGAGAGGCTATCCTCTCCCCCTTTCATAACCCCGAAGACATCTTATTATCTGCATTCATAGATGTCAGACTGACTCAAATAAAACGTGCAATGGAGGAAAACATGTACAAATCGTTTATCGGTGCCACCTTGCTGCTGGTCGGCTGCCTGTTGGCCGTACCGGCATTCGCGGTGGATCACTCATCGTTGATCGTCGGGCCGGTCGAAACCGGAAGCGACGTCACCAAACAATGCCTCAAGTGCCATGAGGACGAGGCGACCGAGATCATGGCAACCCAGCACTGGAGCTGGACCCGCGCACAGACCACCGGCGGAGAGCAGGTCGATCTCGGC
The DNA here is from genome assembly GCA_035266745.1 of Geothermobacteraceae bacterium. Taxonomy (GTDB): domain Bacteria; phylum Desulfobacterota; class Desulfuromonadia; order Desulfuromonadales; family Geothermobacteraceae; genus DATFMT01. The sequence goes on from DATFMT010000014.1 coordinate 1,318, forward strand.
AAGATCAACGCCTTCAACAACTTCTGCACCTTTACCGAAAGCAACCGCGTCCACTGCAGCGAGTGTCATGTCGGCTACGGCTGGCGCGACAAGAGCTTCGACTTCAGCGACAAGACCAAGGTCGACTGCCTGGTCTGCCACGACACCACCGGCACCTATCACAAGGACGGCGACAATGCCGGTGAGGTCGAGGAGGGGGTCAATCTCCTGCGCGTCGCCCAGAACGTCGGCAAGCCGGTCCGCTACAACTGCGGCGCCTGCCACTTCTTCGGCGGCGGCGGCGATGCCGTCAAACACGGCGACCTCGACTCCTCCATGGAGTATCCCGACTTAGCCCTCGACATCCACATGTCGCCGGACGGCCAGGATTTTGCCTGCCAGACCTGCCACGAGACCTCCGGCCACAAGATCTCCGGGGCCAACATGGCGACATCTCCCGACGGCAAGGGGGCCTTCGACTGCTCCAAGTGCCACACGACCGAACCCCACGCCGAGTCGCGCCTGAACAAGCACACCGCCACGGTCGCCTGTCAGACCTGCCATATTCCTGAGTTTGCCCGCGAACTGGCGACCCAGATGGATTGGGACTGGTCGACCGCCGGCCAGGACGTGAAGATGTCGACCAGGTCTAACGTCACCTACCGCAAGACCATGGGAACCCTGACCTGGCAGAAGAATGTGCAGCCGACCTACGCCTGGTTCAACGGCACGTCGGGCGTCTACCTGCGCGGCGAAAAGATCGACCCGAGCAAGCCGACCAAGCTCGCTTATCCGCTCGGCGACATCAAGGACAAGCAATCCAAGATCTACCCGTTCAAGGTCCACACCGGCAAACAGATCTACGACACCAAGAACAACATCTTCATCACCGCGCACGTCTACGGCAAGGACGGTTTCTGGTCGACCTTTGACTGGAACAGCGCCGCCAAGATCGGCATGGAGCAGAGCGGCCTCCCCTACAGCGGCGAGTACGGCTTCGCTCCCACCATCATGTACTGGCGCATCGACCATCAGGTGGCACCGAAGGACCGGGCCCTCTCCTGCCTCGACTGTCACGGTGACAACGGGCGGATGCCGTGGCAGCAGCTCGGCTACCAGGGCGATCCGATGGGCAACCCGAGGTGGGTACGCTAAACCCGCTGTTCACCATCATCCGAGGGCCGGCCATGCGCCGGCCCTTTTTTATCGATGTCCGCGCGCACTCATCAAAAGCTATCGGTACTAACCCGCACGGGTCCAAATGCAACTTGAGCTTGTCAGGTTTTTCATGTTATACAGGTAAATCGATTTCACCAATTCAGGAGAACTTCATATGTTCGGACTCGGTACGCAGGAACTGATTATCATTCTGGTTATTGTCCTGGTCATCTTCGGCGCCGGGAAACTCCCCCAGATCGGCGGTGCCCTCGGTAAAGGGATCCGCGATTTCAAAAAGGGGATGGAACACGATGACGAGGAGGATAAGGACCCCAAGGTCATCGAGCAGGACGATACCGACAAGAAAGAGAGCTGACCGGGTCGGCTCAGCAGTCCGACAAATCCTAAAAAAGCCCAACCTCAAACAAGGTTGGGCTTTTTGTTCGGGGTAGCGACAGCTGTGGAAACCGCCGGGGAAGAAGCCGGCTGGGGACTTCAGGTAGGCATCCGGACAGCGAACGTTGCGAGTGAATCGTTGTTGCCGGGGAGCAAACCCGGGAGAAAGCAGTATACTTGAATCTACCGGGATGAGTGAACACTCGGGAAATTGTAGCGAGAAAACGTTTTGCCCCCCTTCATCCAGACAGTGAACCGAAGCAGATGATCCAATCCTCACCCCCTCCTTCAGACAAATCGCTCGGAGAAGTGCATAGCAGCGTAGCGACTCAGCATCCCAAATTATGGAAACGCATCTTCGCCTTCGCCGGACCGGCCTATCTGGTGAGTGTCGGCTACATGGACCCGGGCAACTGGGCGACCGACCTGGAAGGCGGTTCGCGGTTCGGCTATGCGCTGATCTGGGTGATCCTGATGTCGAACATGATGGCGGTGCTTCTGCAGACCTTGTCGGCGCGACTGGGGATTGTCACCGGCAAGGACCTGGCCCAGGCCTGTCGCTCGGAATACTCCAAAGCCGCCTCCTTCGTGTTGTGGCTGCTCTGCGAGATCGCCATTGCCGCCATGGACCTCGCGGAAGTGCTGGGGACCATCCTCGGATTGAATCTCCTCTTCGGCATCCCCCTGCTCTGGGGAGCTCTTATCACTCTGTTTGACACCTTTTTACTGCTGGCGATCCAGAAACTGGGAATTCGCAGGATGGAAGCATTCATTCTGTCGCTGATCTCTGTGATTGCCGGTGGTTTCGTGGTCAATTTATTTCTGGCCAAACCGGATTGGGGCGCAGCCGCGGCAGGACTGTCTCCTTCCCTGCCTGGCGGATCGATCTACATCATTCTCGGTATCATCGGCGCGACCGTAATGCCGCACAATCTGTACCTGCACTCCTCGCTGGTACAGACGCGAAAAGTATCGCGGACCGTCGATTCGAAGGCGCAGGCCTGCAAATACAACCTGCTCGATTCGGCGATTGCGTTGAACATGGCTTTCTTCGTCAACGCAGCGATCCTGGTCCTGGCGGCGGCGGTCTTTTATCGCCACGGGATTGTCGTCACGGAAATTCAACAGGCCGACCAATTGCTCGCAGAACTCCTCGGGACCCAGGCGGCACCGATTGCCTTCGGACTGGCCTTGCTCGCTGCCGGTCAGAGCTCGACCCTCACCGGCACCCTGGCCGGCCAGATTGTCATGGAAGGGTTTGTCAAGATTCGGCTGAGGCCTTACCTGCGACGCCTGATCACCCGCTCCATCGCCCTGGTCCCGGCGGTGGTGGTGATTTGGATCTCGGGTGACCAGGGGACCTACAAACTTCTGATTCTCAGCCAGGTCATTCTCAGCCTGCAATTGCCGTTTGCCATCGTTCCGCTGGTCCATTTCACCAGCGACAAGCTGAAAATGGGGTCGTTTGCCAACCGGCCCTGGGTGAAGGTGCTGGCCTGGGTCACCTCCACCGCCATCATCGCCCTGAACGGCAAACTCGTCTATGACCAAATTCTGGAATGGATGTCGGGTGAAACCCCGCTCATCTTCTCGATTCTGGCCATCGGGATAACCACAGCGATCTCCCTGTTTCTTATCTACCTGATCGTGCTGCCGTGGCTGCGTGGCGAAAAAACCTGGAAAGAGGCGGCGCCGACCGGAGCCTCGGCGGTCATCGAGGCGATCGAGACCCACCATGCTAAGCATATTGCCGCAGCGCTGGGTCGCGACGCCGGCGACTCAGCGATTGTCAGCCGCGCCCTGTCATTGGCAAAAGCCGAAGCTGCGCTGCTGACCCTGATCCACGTGGTTGATTCCGCGCCAACCCAGGTTTACAGCAACGAGGTCTATGACGAACATACCCGTGAAGATGAACAATATTTGGCAGAAATCCAAGCAGAAGTGAGTTCATCCGGGGTTGCGGTTGAGATCGCCCTCGGCCATGGCGACCCCGCCAAAGAGTTGATCAAATTTTCCAGCTCCCACGGGGTGGACATGCTGGTCATGGGTTCCCACGGACACCGCCTGATCGGCGACCTGCTGTGGGGAGAGACGGTCTCTCCGGTGCGGCACGGCGTGGATATTCCGGTGTTGGTGGTTCGCTAGCAGGCAGAATGCTCACTTGCCAACCGACGGCAAATGAGCTGACGGATGCCGTCTGAAGCGTGACAGCACAACGGCCAACCCCGATGCGCGGCTGGCCGTTGTGCTGTGTGAAGAATGTCGTACGGAAAACTTCTCCCTTCCAGAGATAAGGGGAGGGAGCAAATCGGGTCAGTTCTCCGTTCAGCCCTGAATCGGCTCAATGGTAATTTCGACCCGCCGGTTCAGTTGCCGGCCAGCCTCAGTATCGTTGCCGGCCACCGGCCGGCTTTCACCGTAACCGACAGTTCGGATCCGGTTCGGGTTGACCCCGCTGCTGGCGAGTGAATTTTTGACCACTTCGGCGCGCCGCTCCGAGAGGGTCTGGTTATAGGCTTCGGTGCCGGTGTTGTCGGTATGCCCGGCGACCAGCAGCATGGTCTGCGGGTACTCGTTGAGCACCTTGGCGACCCGGAACATCTCGTCATGGGCGGCCGGCTTGAGGGAGGCCGAGTCGACGTCGAAGAGCAAGTTCGATTTGAAGGTCAGGGTCAGAGTGTTGGCATTGCGCTGGATACTCGCTCCCTCGACCGCCGCCATCTCCTGGCGCATCCGCTGTTCCTGGGCGTCCATATAGGCGCCGACCTGGTTGCCGGCGACCCCGCCGACCAGGGCGCCGATACCCGCCCCGAGCAGGGTCGACTTGGTATCCTTGCCCATCGCCTGGCCGATTCCGGCGCCGACCGCCGCTCCCAATCCGGCGCCGACCGCCGTCCCCTTCTGGGTCGTGGTCATCGGTTGGGCACAGGCCACCAGAAAAAACATCATCGACAAGACCGCTAACAAATTTCGTTTCATTGGTTCAACTCCTTGAAATTTCCACGACTGGTGGGTTGATTTGCCAACAGGATAACGTTCTCAGCGTCGCTTTGCAATCATCCTCGTAAGGTTCAGCATAGATGTTGAATCCTCCCTCGCCAACGCATCGCTAACCTTGTAAATGCCGTGATTAATGTGCTAGATTGCAGAGTTTATAAATCACTCTCGAAGGAGCCCGGAATGAAAATCACCCGTGAAGAAGTCGAGCATGTCGCAGGGCTGGCCCGGCTGACTCTGGATGAGGCCGAAATGGCCGCCATGACCGAACAGATGGATGCCATCCTCAGCTACGTCGACAAACTGAGCGAACTGGAGACCGCTGCCATAGAGCCGACCGCCCACGCCGTGCCGATGGACAACGCCTTCCGCGAGGACCTTGAAGCGCCCTCGATCGGTATCGAATCGGCCATGAGCAATGCCCCGGCCGCAGCCGAAGATTGTTTCCAGGTCCCCAAAGTTATTGAATAATTTTTCACGGAGCACTGACGAATGAACCCGACTCAACTGTCGCTTAGGCAGATGCAACAGTCCCTGGCCAACGGGACCCTCACTTCTGCCGAGCTGACCGACGCCTTTCTCGAACGGGCCACTGCGCTCAACGCCACCATCAACTGTTACACGACCATCTGTGCCGACTCCGCCCGCCAGGACGCCCTTGCTGCCGATCAGCTGCTGGCCGCCGGCCAGGGCACGGCCCTGACCGGGATTCCGGTCGCGGTCAAGGATATCTTCAACACCACCGGCATCCGTACCAGTTGCGGATCGAAACTGCTGGACAATTATGTCTCCCCCTACGATGCCACCGCCATCGCCAAACTCAAGGAGCAGGGGGTGGTGATCCTCGGCAAGCTGAACATGGACGAATTCGCCATGGGCAGTTCCAACGAGAACAGCGCCTTCGGGCCGGTGCGCAATCCCTGGAACCTCGACTGTGTCCCCGGCGGTTCGTCGGGGGGCAGTGCCGCCTGCATGGCCGCGCGCATGGCCGCCGCCTGTCTCGGCACCGACACCGGCGGCTCGATCCGCCAGCCCGCTTCTCATTGCGGGACCGTCGGCCTCAAGCCGACCTACGGTCGGGTCTCGCGCTACGGCGTGATCGCCTATGCCTCGTCGCTCGACCAGGTCGGGCCGATCACCGCCGACGTGGCCGACTGCGCCGCCCTGCTTGAAGGGATTGCCGGTTACGACCCCAAGGACTCGACCTCGGTCGACATCCCGGTGCCGAACTACCTCGACGCCCTCGCTGCCGGGGTCAAGGGGCTGAGAATCGGCCTGCCGAAGGAATACTTCATCGAAGGCCTGGATGCCGACGTCAAGGCCGCGATCGATGCCGCGATCGAGACCTACCGCGGTCTCGGCGCCGAGTTCGTCAACATCGAGCTGCCGCATACCGATTACGCGGTCGCCTGTTACTACCTGATCGCCACCGCCGAGGCCTCCAGCAACCTGGCGCGCTACGACGGGGTTCGCTACGGCCAGCGCATCGACAACGGCAAGGGGCTGGTCGACATGTACCGCCAGACCCGCGCTCGCGGCTTCGGCGCCGAGGTCAAGCGGCGGATCATGCTCGGCACCTACGCCCTCTCCTCCGGCTACTACGACGCCTACTATCTCAAGGCCCAGAAGGTGCGGACCCTGATCTGCCAGGACTTCCTCGAGGCCTTCAAGCAGGTCGACCTGATCCTGACCCCGGTCGCGCCGACCCCGGCCTTCAAGCTGGGCGAAAAAGTCGATGACCCGTTGCAGATGTACCTGTCGGATATTTACACCATCCCGGTCAACCTGGCCGGCACCTGCGCCATGAGCCTCCCCTGCGGCGAATCGGGCCAGGGTCTGCCGATCGGACTGCAGCTGATCGGCCAGCCGTTTGCCGAGCAGCAGCTGCTGCAGGCCGCCTACGCTTTTGAACAATCGGGAGCCTGGCCGCAAAAAACGCCACAACTGTAACGCTTTGTTGAATTCATCAGCGACTCAAGGAATCTGTCATGTCACTTTTTGAAACGGTTATCGGCCTGGAAGTCCATGTCCAGCTGAACACCAAAACCAAGATCTTCTGCGGCTGTTCCACCGCCTTCGGCAACACCCCGAACAGCCAGACCTGCCCGGTCTGCCTCGGGCTGCCGGGCGCCTTACCGGTGCTGAATCGCCAGGTGGTGGAGAACGCCATCAAGGCCGGGCTGGCCACCAACTGCCAGATCGCCCCGCGCTCGATCTTCGCCCGCAAGAACTACTTCTACCCCGACCTGCCCAAGGGCTACCAGATCAGCCAGTTCGAACTGCCGATCTGCGAGCACGGCCACCTCGACATCGCTACCTCAGCCGGCGAAAAACGGATCGGCATTACCCGTATTCACATGGAGGAGGATGCCGGCAAGCTGCTGCATCCGGGCTCCGGGGAGAATGGCCATGTCTCGCTGGTCGATCTGAACCGCGCCTGTACGCCGCTCTTGGAGATCGTCTCCGAACCCGATATGCGCAGCTCCGAAGAAGCGGTCGCTTACCTGAAGCAGCTGCATCAGATCGTCGTCTACCTCGGGGTGACCGACGGCAACATGGAAGAAGGCTCGTTCCGCTGCGACGCCAACGTCTCGGTCCGGCCGCGCGGGCAACAGGAGTTCGGCACCCGGACCGAGCTGAAAAACATCAACTCGTTCCGCTTCGTCAAGGAAGCGATCGAGTACGAGGTCGAGCGCCAGATCGAAGTCATCGAGGATGGCGGCACCATCGTCCAGGAGACCCGGCTGTTCGACAGCGATACCGGCCTGACCCGCTCCATGCGCGGCAAGGAGGAGGCCCACGACTACCGCTACTTCCCGGACCCCGACCTGCTGCCGCTAAACGTCTCCAGCGATTGGGTGGACGAGGTGCGGGAGACGCTGCCGGAACTGCCAGGGGCAAAGATCGATCGCTACATGCAGGAGTATGGACTGCCCAGCTACGACGCCGAAGTTCTCTCGGCTGAGCGTGGCGTCGCCGAATATTTCGAAGCCTGCGTTGCCCTGCAGGCCAACCCGAAGGGGTGCGCCAACTGGGTGATGGGGGAAGTCTCGCGCGGACTCAACGACAACGGCATCAAGATCGCCGACTGTCCGGTCACCCCGGAGTTGCTGACCAGCCTGCTGAAGCGGATCGACGATGGCACCATCTCCGGCAAGATCGCCAAGACGGTCTTCGAAGAACTCTGGCAGACCGGCAAGCCGGTTGATACGATTATCGAGGAAAAGGGACTCAAACAGGTTTCCGACAGCGGCGCCATCGAGCAGATCGTCGACGAGGTCCTGGCCGCCAGCGCCGCCCAGATCGAGCAGTACCAGGCTGGCCAGCAGAAGGTCTTCGGCTATTTCGTCGGCCAGGTCATGAAGCTGAGCAAAGGGAAGGCCAACCCGGCGCTGGTCAACGAGCTGCTGAAGAAGAAACTCGGATAAATTCAAATCCACCACGAAACCACGAAGAGCGCGAAGAACCCCTTGCAGGCTTTTCTTTTGCTTCGTAATGACCTCATGATGACCAGGATTTAACATCACGAAGTCATCTTGAAGGAACCTCGAGGCGAAATCCGATTTTGCCTCTCTTCGTGTCCTTGGTCGCTTCGTGGTAGGTTTTAACTAAAGGAATAGACCATGCGCTGTGCATCCCAAACTACCGGCATCAAGCCGATCATTTATTACGACGGCGTCTGCCGGATGCTCGACCAGCGGCTGCTGCCCAACGAGGAGGTCTGGCTCGAATACCGCGACTACCGTGAAGTTGCCGAAGCGATCCGCAGCATGGTCGTCCGCGGCGCTCCGGCGATCGGGATCGCCGCGGCATTCGGCGCCTGGTTCGGCGCCCGCGACATCGAGACTGAAGATTTCGCGACCTTCGTCGCCGAGTTCGACCGGGTCTGCGAGGTTTTGGCCGCGACCCGGCCGACCGCGGTCAATCTCTGCTGGGCCCTGGAACGGATGAAAAAATTCATTTCGGCCAACGCCGACCGCCCGGTCCACCAGCTTAAAATCGCCCTGGAGTTCGAAGCCCTGGCGATCGCCGAAGAGGACGAACGGATCAACCGCCACATGGGGCGCCACGGCGCCGCCCTCTTGCCGCAGCAGGGCAATGTCCTGACCCACTGCAA
>DATFMT010000015.1:0-12172 GCA_035266745.1 Geothermobacteraceae bacterium
ATGCGATCCGCAGGATTGTCGAGGCCATCGGCGCCATTGCCCGGACCGGACGTAAGGAAGATTACCGGATTGCCATTCACCCCTATCTGGCAGTGAACTGATTCCCGACGGCTGGTCGCACTGTCAATCGAGGCCAGTCCAGCACATGGGGCGGAAACAGCAAAGGCGGCCGCTTGGTCGCCTTTTGAATTAGGTATGGTCTCCCCGGAATTCTCAGGGGTAAAGCTATCCCCTGTTTTCGCTTGAGAAGCTAGAAATGGCAAAAAGTAAATCCTGACACTGGAGCTGACACTGGTCAGGTACAGGCAGGTTTTCAAGAGGTAGCCAATCAAGCTATGATGGAGGTGTAGATGTGTCAGGAAAGGAGTTTATTTATGCAAAGTCAAAAGGGAAAAACCGACAGAAAAACAGGTGTCCGCAGGCAGGATTCTCTTGAGGAGGACGTGACGTTTAACTCTCTCAGGGAGAGCATCCACTCAGTCGTCGATACTATTGAGGGCCAATTTCATTGTTTGAATACCCGCAATTGCGATGATTTGAGATAGCCGATATCTGGCCCTGCCAGTTCCGGAACAATAAGGGCTCACGATGACCAGATCGTGGGCCCTCTTCTTATGTACAATATTCAAGATGCCAAGCAGTTCAAACCGAGGAGAAATAGGGACACTTCAATTTATAAGGCGGTCGATTGGCCGCCTTTACTGTTTAATGGGGAGATGGGCCATCGTTGACCCTGCCGTTTGGTCGGGGCCGTTTTGTTCCTGAAAGGGCCGCTGCAGACTCTGATTAAAACCATCCAGCCTCAGCCGTTTAGCGCTTCCCATAACAAGCTGTTAAATGATATAAATTAACTGGTTCCGGCCATTTGTCTGGATTCATCAATTTTGAGCCGGGAGGGGGGGCTGATATGGGAATTCACACTTTGATGGGATTTAAGAAATTAATTTCCTGATCTCCTCCTGACGTCCGTTAATTTTTCAACAATCATCATCGCTGCCCCGCAAGTTGTCGGGGATATATATACGGGCAGTGTCCACTGAATTCAAATGAGGTGACACGACCGACCGCTATGACGACAGGGGTCAAAATGGTACAGAAGCTCTCTCTCACGGAAGAACTGGCGTTTACCACCGTCAGAATCGAGTGCGATGACGCTCACGGAAACACCAGCAGTGGAACGGGATTCTTCTATCGCTTTGTCGATGAAGCATCGCAACATATTCCCGCCATCATAACCAACAAGCACGTGATCGAAGGGAGCGTTCGTGGTCGGTTTATCATGACGCTGGACGACGGTCGTGGCGGCCCCGCTTTCAACCGCCACCAGGCGTTCGAGTTCGATTCCTTTGCACAGCGTTGGCTTCCCCACCCGAACGCCGATATTGACCTGTGTGTGATGTTGGTTGCTCCGCTCCTTCTGGCCGCCATCGACCAGGGAGAGCCTTTGTATTTTAAGCAGGTCAGTCCGGACTTTGTGATTACCCAGGATGAGCTGGACGAAATGGGCCTGCTCGAAGAGATCCTGATGATCGGTTACCCGAACGGGATATGGGATCGTCACAACAACATGCCTATTTTCAGGCGCGGGACCACCGCCACCCACCCAAATCTCAATTGGAATGGTAAGCCGGAGTTTCTCATCGACGCCGCATGTTTCCCCGGATCCAGCGGCTCACCGGTTTTCCTTTTCAACCAGGGGGGGCAGACGACCAGCTCTGCTGAGAAGGGCCCCGGCAGCGGGAGGGTAAAGCTGCTCGGAGTGATGTGCGCTGGACCACAACACACGTTACCCGGCGAGGCCGAGGAGGGGATGATGCCGACTGCGACCAAACCGAACAACCTCGGAATCGTCATTAAGGCTCATTTGCTTGACGACTTTGAGACAATGTTCCGACAGCTGCCGAAACAGCCAGTCGCGGCTGCGCCACAAGGCTCGGCGTAAATTATGATTTTAGTTAACCGCAGACCTTCCCCCGGCACAGCAGTTACCCCTAACTGACGAGGAAGGGGCCGATTGATAACGGGTCGTAAGAGAGCAAGCGCCTGCTGATTGACAGGGGCGTTCAGGAGCGGCTTTAATCCGAACAAGTGTTGCCAGCTGAACATGGGTGCCCTATCTCTAGCGGATTTGTCCTCGGCATGTTCTGCATTCAACCAGTTGACCCGTCTGCATTTTGCTGAGGGTTTTGTTATCGGAACCTTGATGAAACTGCTCATGTTGTACACAGATCGTTTCTCTTATCGACCGGCACATAAAACCCTCGCGACTGAGCCGGACTGTTCCGAACCAGGTGAAATTTTAGACACCGTCGTGGGTCTGATTCATGCCGAGACCGTTGATGAAGAGAACGTCTCAGGCGTCGAAAAGAAACTGGTCAAGAATCTTAAATGGGGTGCGCGCAAGAATGATACGCGCCGCGTTGTCTTGCATACCTTCTCACATCTTGCCGAAACGAAAGCTTCGGCAGAATTCACCAAAGCCTTGCTGATGCGCGTCGCAGAACGATTACGTGGTGCCGGGTACGACGTCTGGCAAACGCCTTTTGGATATTTCCTTGATCTCGATCTGCAGGCTCCGGGCCGCTCCAGCGCACGGATTTTCACTTCCTTCTGAAACAGCGAGTTTTAGCTGCATGTTCAATGATGAGCGGCAAGCGCTATCTTGATTGTCACGATGCTCAGCACACTCAAAGGCCCAGCCAGATGCTCCCTGGTTGGGCCGGCTTATTCGTGGCGCCAGATCGGAACTCGGATCATCAGGGATTGAGCAGCCACCGGTAAGTGGGCCGTGTGGACCGAACCCCGTCAACTACAGGGGATGTTGCTGTAAGGACAGCCGGCTGAATCAGGACAAGAAAACCAGGGGTGATTGCACGATCAGAGCTGTTAATCCTTGTGTTCCTTGGGAATCTTGTCGAGCGGAGCGGACTCCGGGTTTTTCGGGTAGTCATAAAATTTCAGACGCGCGCAGCCGGGCGCAACCTTATTCCAGTGCTTGATTTCCAGCTCCAGGCCGACCGCGGCACAGGTTGGCAGGTTGGCGATGTTGAGCTTGCCGAGCAGGTTGGCCAGCTCGGTCAGCCCCGGATTGTGGCCGACCAGCATGACACTTTCGAGCTCCTGCGGAATGCTGGCGATCGTTTCAAGCAAGTCCTCGGTTGCGGCTTCGTAGATGGCATCTTTGAAGACCACCCCGGATTCCAGGATGGTCAGCTGCCGGGCCAGCAGCCGGGCGGTGTCGCGGGCCCGCTTGGCCGGGCTGCTGATAATCCGTTCGGGTTTGATGCCGAGCTTGCGCAGTCTCTTGCCCATGGCCGGGGCATTCTTTTCCCCGCGCTTGTTCAGGTGCCGGTCGAAATCATGTAATTCGGCGTCGCTCCAGTCCGACTTGGCGTGGCGTAACAGAATCAGTCGTTTCATAGTTGCAGCTCCTCGATCGGGTTGACTCCATCGGGTCGGTAGCGGTCGGCAAGCTTCCTGATCCCTTCGCGCATCAATTCCCGCAGCTCTTCGTTGTGCACCGCCTCGAGGGCGGCGGCGATCGAAAACCACTGCCGCTGACGCAGCTCGGCTTCCGGCCAGGGATGAGCTTCTTCGTCAACCTGGAACAGGAAGACCTCGACATGGCAAACCCCGCCCCACTTCTGCTGCTGGTAAACGCCCAGCGGGTAGGGGAGCAGAAAGCCACGCACCCCGGCCTCCTCCCAGGCTTCCTTGATAGCGGATTGCGCAGTGGTCAGGCCCGGTTCGACGATTCCTTTGGGAATCGACCAGTGCCGGCGTTTGCGGGTGGTGACCAGCAGGATTTCGAGGTCGTCGTCCTGCTCGCGGAACGGGATGACCCCGGATTGTCGATAATACCAGGACGGCTTGTCCATAACGGTTCCTTGCAGTGGGTTCGCTTCCGGATTCATTTTACCAGTTCTCCGCTGGCGACCGAAAGCAGGGGCGCCTGGCCAGCGGGCCCTTTGCGGGCATCCAGCTTCGGGCTGTAATGGCGGCGCAGCCAGCAGGAGAGGCCATCGAGCCCCGGGAACAGGACCCGTTCGGTGATATTGGCCTGGTCCAGCTTGTCGCGGATTTCCCACTTCAGGTCGGCCGGGATGATGATCCGGCGCCAGAGCTCGGGGCGCGTCCGCAGCCAGTCGTTCATGACCGTTTCGGCGGCCGGCAGCACCGAAAACAGCGCGAACTGGTTGCTGATCCGGTCATCCATCGACGGCGGCTCAAAAAACAGCATCGGGTCTTCGTCGATCAGCCCGTGCAGATCGCCGAGTGTCGGCAGGGTCTCCGAGAGCATCTCGACGGTAAAGACGTTGGCCCCTTCCGCGTCGAGCTTGTCGCGCAAGGCACCGGGGAGCTGGGCGTGCGCCTGCTGGTAGTTGACCGCCCAGATGACGCCGTCGAGCAGGTAACGTTCGATATTGGCGGTGCAGAAATGCAGGGCGATGTAGGGGGAATAGGTCCAGTCAAGCAGCCGGGTCGGCAGGCCGTAGTGCTGGGCCACCGCCAGCCAGTGCCAGACCGAGTCGTTTTCGACCACGCTGCGATGGGCGTATTTCTTGAAGTTGCGCAGCAGGTGGCGTTCCAGCTCCGGGTAGGGACCGCCCAGGCGGGAGAGGGTGGTCTGCAGCGGATAGCTCGCATCCGACAGGCCGCGAAAGGCATAGCGCGAGCGGTAGCGGCCTAGCTCGTCATTCCACGAGTCGGCGAACAATTCGTCCTGCAGCTGGCCCCAGTTGTCGATCCGGCATTCATTCATTGTGCGCAATCTCCATCACTATCCGGTGATGATAAACCCGTAAAGATGACCGGCTGATTGGCATCAGGTTCGGTTTGCGTTAGCTCGCCGGGTCGTCCGAATCGTTCCAGCCGGAATAAGGGTGCTGACTGAGCCAGGCGTTGTAGTAGCGGGGGTCTTCGGTGACTTCCCGGCCGATCCAGGGGGGCTGCTCCACGGCCTGGTCGGAGCGCTCCAACTCCACCTCCGCCAGGACCAGGCCGGCATTTTCGCCGAGAAACTCGTCGACCTCCCAGGTCAGTCCGGCGTAGTCGATCCGGTAGCGGACTTTTTCGATTTGCGGCCGATGGCAGAGTTCGTCGAGCAGTTGGCGTGCATCGTCGACCGGAATGGCGTACTCGAACTCAGAGCGAGCAGCCCCCTCCGAAGTGCCCTTGATGGTCAGGAACGCCCGGTCTCCGGCGATTCGCACCCGCACCGTCCGCGCCGGGTCGAGGCTCAGGTAGCCTTGTCGGTAAGGAACCCCATGCGCCCCGTCTTTCCAGCTGCTGCCTGTCGTCAGGAATTTACGTTCGATTTCGACCGCCATCAGGATTTTTCTCCTTGCGCCAGATATGCGGCCAGCTCGCGCCAGAGGCCACGGTAGGCGATCGCCGCCGGGCTGCGGCCGGCGTACAGCAGCAGTGGTTGGCGCTTGAGCCCCATCTTTTCGACGTCGCTGGCGTAGGGGATCGCCGCCTGCAGCAACCTCGGCCAGACCCGGGGCAGCTCTTCGAGCAGCTCCCGGTGCAGCGATTTGCGCCGGTCGACCATGGAGAAGAACGGCAGAATCCGCGCCGCCCGCTGGTTGTGCTCGCGGCAGAACTGGTCGAGCTGTTCGAGGGTCCGCACCGAGAGGGTGGTCGGGATTACCGGGACCAGCAGCAGGTCGGCGGCGCGAAACACCGCCTCGGAGACCAGCGAAATGCTCGGCGGGCAGTCGAGGATCACCAGATCGTAATCTCCAACCAGCGGTTCGAGCAGCCTGGAGAGCTGACGGGTCGGCTTTTTCGCCGTCTCAAGTTCGATATCCATGTGCCGGTAGGAAAAATCGGCGGGGAGCAGGTCGAGGCCGGGGAAGTCGCTTTCGCGGATCGCCTGCTCCGGGGTCCGGTCGCCGCGCAGCAGTTTTTTACTCCCCCCCCTGACCTTCGGTTTGACGCGAAAGTAGAAGGTCGCCGCACCCTGCGGATCAAGATCCCAGAGCAGCACCCGCCGGCCGTCGGCAGCGGCCAGGTAGGCGAGGTTGACCGCGGCGGCGGTTTTGCCGACCCCGCCCTTGATGTTGTAGCTCGCCAGGATCTGCATCAGTTCTCCTTGCAGCTCAATAATTCGTTGAACAGCCGGCGGTTGCCGGGGCTGGAAAAGCCCGCAAAGCGCTCGGCGAATTCCTCCCGGCAGAGCAGTTCCCGCTGGAGCAGGTGATCAACCAGCATCCCCATCGCCAGCAGCGTGGCGGGCGGAGCCTCCCCCTCGGCCGCCATCTGGCGGGCACAGCGGCGCAGGGTTTCGGCCTGCACCGACAGGTCCTGGAAGGTGCCGAGGTTGTCCTGCAGCCCCTTGAGCGCCTTGATCAGTCTACGGATTTTTCCGGCGGGATAGAGCCCCTGGAAGAATTCGAGCAGGTAGCGGAGCTTCTTGCAGGTTTTGCGCAGCTCATGCAGCTCGCTGGCCGGGGAATCGTCAGTGATCGCCGTCCCCTCCTTGAGCACCAGCTGGAAGGTCTTGCTGATCCGCTCACCGGCCAGTTGGCCGATCGGCAGCTCGGCGTTCTCCGCCCAGTCGTCAGCGGGCGTATCCAGCCACTCCTGCCACTCGGCGTTCAGGGCGTGATAGCGCCTCGAGTTCAGTCGCCGGACCAGCAGGCGCTGTTCCTGGCGCTGGTGACGTTGCAGAAAAGCGTGCAGCGGATCGAGATCGGCGCGGACTTCGGCGGGAAGGCTGTCACGGTAGTCGGTGAAATTGAGCAGGTAGACATCGAGATCGCGGGTCGGCCCGGTGATCTGTCCCAGCCAGGCGAACTCCTCGCGCATCCGTAGCAACAGCGCCGCCGGCAGGACTTTCTTGAGCTGGCCGAGCGCCGAGCGGGTGCGACGGACCGCGACCCGGAAGTCGTGCAGAAATTCCGAATCGAGGTCGCGCCGGGTGCCGTCTTCATTGGCTGCCATGGTCTGCAGCAAGCGGTGCAGAATCCGCCGCAGTGCTTCGCGCGCCGGCAGCGCCGGGTCCAGGTCAATCTCGAGCTTCGAGCTGTAACGACCGGGTTGCAGGCCCAGGGCAGCCATGGTCTGGGAAAACAGGTCGCTGGTTTCTCGGGCGAGTTGCTTCCCGGCCAGCAACCTCGCCAGGCGGGCGGCCGGCTTCGGGTAGCCCTTGAGCGGCTCGCTGCTGAGCAGCAGCGGCAGCTCCTGCACGTGGCCAGGGTCGGAAGAGATGACAGCCAGCTGGTCGAGGTAAACCCTGAGCACGGTTTTACCAAGGTTGTCGAGCAGCGCCAGCGGTTGGCGGGTGCGCTGCAGGGTGGCCAGCGGCAGCAGGGCACGCATCTCGAGGAGCGGCGTCAGTTGCTGTCGCAACTCGCCGTCCGGCAGCCCCCAGACGAAACGCGGCACTTCTCCAGATTGTGCGATCCGGGGGGCTCCGGTTTGAAGGTCGTGCCAGACGATCTGGCTTTCCTCTGCCATTGTTTCACCGCAGAGCGACGTGCCTGCGGCGTGCAGCCGCCAGTCAAAGCTGTCGAAAAAGGTCAGGCTGCTGCTGACCGGTTCGCCGCTGCGCCAGGTTCCGAGTTCAACCAGCTGGTCGGTCAGCCGGCCAGCGTCCAGGCCGGCTTTGAGCTGGTAGAGCTGTTGCTGACGGGAAGCCATCGGTTATTCCCTCAGGTTGCGCTTGCCAAAGCCCTTGGCCTTGCGCTTGCGCAGCCGGGTGACATCCTTGAGGCGTTTCTCCGCCTGTTCCTGCAAAACCTGCTGCGCCGATTTTGCCTCCTCCGTGTCCGGCTGCCGCTGGACATAGCTGCCATCGTTCTGCAGCTCCCAGGCGCTACGCGGGTCGTTCCATTGCACGTCGAGCATTTCGCGGATCAGCTGGCGGACCTGCGGTGACTCAACCGGGGTCAGTACTTCGACCCGGTGTTCGAGGTTGCGTTTCATGGCGTCGGCCGAACCGATGAAATACTCCTCGTCGCCGCCGTTGCGGAAATAGTAGATCCGGGCATGCTCCAAAAACCGGTCGACGATGGAGATGATCCGCAGGTTGTCGGTGATACCGGGGATGCCTGGCAGGGCCCGGCAGCTGTCGCGCACGATCAGGTCGACCTGGACCCCGGCCATGGAGGCCCGGTAGAGCGCCTTGACGATATCGATATCCTCCAGGGCGTTCATCTTTAGCTGGATGCACGCGGGATTGTCAGCGCTATGCAGTTCTGTTTCGCGCCTGATCCGCTCGAGCAGCTCGGTTTTCAGCAGCTTGGGAGCCGGCAGCAGCCGCGAATAATAGCGCTTCGGGGTGAAACCGGTGGTCAGGTAGTTGAACAGTTCGGTGGTGTCCTGGCAGGTCTCTTTGTCGTAGATAAACAGGCCGAGATCGCTGTAGAGGCGCGAGGTGAGCGGATGATAGTTGCCGGTGCCGATATGCACGTAGCGGCGCAGGCCATTGTAATCCTGGCGCACCACCAGTATCAGCTTGCAGTGGGTTTTCAGCCCGACCACGCCGTAGGTGACGTGGATGCCGGCTTCCTCCATGCGGGTCGCCAGGCGGATGTTGGCCTCTTCGTCGAAGCGGGCCTTGAGCTCGACCACGACCGCGACCTGCTTGCCGCTCTGTGAGGCGCGGATCAGGTAGTCGATGATGTGGCTGGTTGGCGAGGTGCGGTAGAGGGTCATCTTGATGCCGCGCACCTTGGGGTCGGTCGCCGCCTCATGAAGAAAGCGTTCGACCGACGAGGCGAATGATTCATAGGGGTGTTGCAGCAGGACTTCGCGTTCCTCGCGCAGGATATGAAAGATGTTCCGCTCGCTCTGCAGCAGCGGATGGTCGACCGGATGGTGGACCGGCAGCTGCAACTCGGGGAGGTTCAGCCTGGCGATCTGCCAGAGGTCGCGCAGCCCCATCATCCCCTTGACTTCGAAGACGTCGTTCTGCTCGTCGAGGCCGAGTTCGGCGGCCAGGCGGCCGCGGCGGACCGGGTCCATCGAGGGGTTGATCTGCAGCCGGACGATCGGGGCGAACTTGCGCGACTGCAGGTGCGACTCGATCATCGCCAGCAGGTCGTCGGCGTGTTCCTGGTTCTGCTCGGTGTTGGCGTTACGGGTGACCCGGAACAGTTCGCAGTCGACCACTTCCATCCCCGGGAACAGCAGGTCGAGGTTGTTGGCCATCACCTCTTCGAGAAGAAGGTAGCGGTAGTCCTTGCCGATCTGCATGAAGCGCGGCGCGCCGGCGCTGATCGGCACCTTGACCCGAGCCAGGGAGATCTCCTTGTCATTCGGGTAGCGCACCGCCACCAGCAGGTTCAGCGACAAGTTGGAGATGAACGGAAACGGGTGGGCCGGATCGATCGACTGGGGGGTGATCAGCGGGAAAATATTGTCGTAATAGTCGTTGCGCAGGGTTTTCTGTTCGGCTGCCGAGAGTTGTTCATGTCGGCAGAGCGAAATACCCGCTTCATGCAGTTCCTGCCAGAGTCGGGTGACCGTAGCGTCCTTGTCCTCCTGGTAGGATTCGATGCGCCGGTAGCAGTCGATCATCTGCTGTTGCGGCGTGCGCCCGTCGGGGGTGACTTCGGAGACGCCGGCGCCGATCTGCTGCTTGAGGCCGCCGATCCGCTTCATGAAGAATTCGTCGAGGTTGGAGCCGGCAATCGCGGCAAACTTGACCCGTTCCAGCAGCGGATTGCGCGGATCGGTCGCCTGCTGCAGGACCCGGTGGTTAAACTGCAGCCAGCTCAGCTCGCGGTTCATGAAGTGCTCGGGGCCAAGCTCCACCGGTGCAGGTCTGGGTGCACTTGGCGCTTTCTTTTGCGAACTGGTGCGTTTGTTGGCCATGCTGCTCTCCACCGATTCCGGAGCTGCGTCCTGCTGAACAAGGTTCAATGGCTGTGGGACGGTCGTCGGGTTTTCGCGTTTGGTTTCACTCATGAGTTACAATCCTGGGGTTATGGAAAACGGCCAGACTCCGACCAATGTTCCATAAGCGCACAGTTTTGTTAGGAAACCATTAGCTGACGAGAAGATCATGGAAAGGAACGGAATTTTGTTCACTTCCCGGCCGAAACAGCTCACACGTTGCTAACCTGACTTGACCATTATGGGTCAAGTTTAGCGGAGGCGGGGAGGTTTGCCAGTTTCACGGGGGCAATTCATCGGCTTCGGCAGTTGAGTCAAGGGGTTATTTATTCTTGGTCTCCTTTTTCCCGGTGGCGAGTTTTTCCGGCTTGCACAGGTGCCCTTTCTTGTCAGACCTGGCACCGCATTTATCGCAGGCGAATTTGGCGTCCTTTTTCTTGACCTCGGATTCACCCTTGAGACATTTGCCCATGATATACTCCAAGCAGTTGATTATCGTCGTACCCACGAGCCACTAGTTACAGTTTATCCCAATCAGCAGATTTTCAACCATGAATCGTCCCGTCGTTTCCGAGCTAAAATTCGCCGCCGCACCGCACTTGGTGTTCGGCAGGCTGCCGCGCCTGGCCGCGATCGATATCGGCACCAATTCGATCCGCTGCATTGTCGTCGAGGTCGAACCCGACGACTCGATCCGCGTGGTGGGTGACGAGAAAGCCCAGGTGCGGCTTGGAGAGGGACTCTACGCCTCCGGTAAAATTTCCCGGGAAGCCTGGGCCCGGGCCGAAGAGGCCCTGCAGCGGATGGTCATGATCGCCCAGGGGCTGGGGGTCGAGGTGGTCGAAGCCGTGGCCACCAGTGCCGTGCGCCAGGCGAAGAACGGTGACCGCTTCCTGCGCGAGATGCAGAAACTCACCGGGTTGGAAATTCAACTGATCAGCGGCGACGAAGAGGCCCGCCTGGCGGCGCTGAGCGCCCGCTACAACTTCGACCTCGACGGCAGCCGTTATGCCGTCATCGATATCGGTGGTGGCAGCGTGGAGGTCGTCACCGGCATCGGCAGCCATCTCAGTGAGATCAACTCGCTGGCGCTGGGTGCAGTTTACCTGACCGAGACCTTCCAGGGGAGCGATCCGCTCAGCGACCAGCAGTTCAAGCAGCTGCGCAAATATGTTCGCCGCGAACTCAAGCGCAAGGCCCCCGGCGGCGGGCTGCCGGTCTCGGCGGTGATCGGCTCGGGCGGCACCCTGACCAATATCGGCAGCATGGTCATGGCGATGCGTGGGGAAAAGTTTGACTCGGTGCATCGTTACGAGGTGTTGCGTTCGGAAGTGGTGCATCTGCTGGCGATGCTGCGGCGCAAGGATCTCAAGGGGCGCGAGGCAACGCCGGGGCTTGATCCGGCCCGGGCCGATATCATCGTCGCCGGCATCACGGTGACCAACGAGCTGTTGCGCCATTTCGGCTGCAATCTGCTGCGCATCAACCACAAGGGGATTCGCGAAGGGTTGATCCTGGCGAGCCTGGAAAAACACGGCCTGATCGCCACCCGGTTTCCACAGGTTGACTGGCGGGCCTCGGTCGAGCAGTTCGCTCGCTCGTGCCATTTCGATGAGGAGCATTCCCGGCACGTCTGGATGCTGGCGCAAGGCATCTTCAATGAACTTGCCGGCGAGTTCGGGCTCGGTGAAACCGAGGCGCGACTGCTCGAAGCGGCTGCCCTGCTCCACGATGTCGGCTATTTCATCAACTATGATCAACATCACAAGCACAGCTACCACCTGATCCGCCATGCCAATCTGTTCGGGTTTACCCCCCGCGAGCAGGAGCTGGTCGCCAACATCGCCCGTTACCACCGCAAGGCGCCGCCGAAAAAGAAGCATGAGAACTTTGCCCGGCTCCTGCCTCCCGATCAGGAACTGGTCCGCAAGCTCGGCGGCATTTTGCGCCTGGCCGACGGTCTCGACCGCTGTCGCACCGGGCGGGTTCGAAAGATCCGTTGCCAGCTGAACCAGGGCCGGCTCGAAATCCAGTTGCTGGGCGATGGCGACCTCTCGGTCGAACTCTACGGCGGGCAGAGCAAGGGCGATCTCTTCGAAGCCGCGTTCGAACGCGAGCTCTCGGTCCTTGCCTGAACTCCTCAGATCACTTTTTTACCGTCTATTTACGCCTAACCCCTTTCGACATAGTTCAAGGTCGAGGGTTTTGTTTTTGCCAAATTGAATTTATCAGGAAACGGTCGAATCAATACCGGCGGGAACTAATCCGTTGGACGGTTTGCTGTTCGATTGTCGTAGCCCCCGGGTGGAGTCGGCTCTTAACTGTT
>DATFMT010000016.1:0-13220 GCA_035266745.1 Geothermobacteraceae bacterium
CTGGTCAAGCGTTGCGACGCCCGACTGAGCCTGATTCATGTTATTAACGAACCGGCCGATCTCCGCGGCTTTTATGTCCCGCACCTCTCGTTTGACAAGCTCGAGGAAGAAATCGAGGAAGGTGCCAGGAAGTTGATGGAACAGTTCGTCCGGGTCAACCTGACCGATTTTTCCAATTTTGAAACCTTTATCGTGCCCGGCATCGCCTACGACGAGATTATCAACAAGGCAACCGAGATCAGTGCCGATCTGATTGTCCTCGGCACCCACGGGCGAACCGGACTCGACCATGTTCTGTTCGGTTCTACCGCCGAGAAGGTGGTCCGTAAGTCACCAGTCCCGGTCATGACCATTCGCATCCAGGAATAACCCTGCGGCGGCTACCCGGGGTGGACTGCAGCGGCGGACGCTCGCTTGAACCCCCCGGGTTTCCCCTTGCCATCTCATCTCGGTAAAGGTATTCTACTCGACATTTCACAGGCTTGTGCACGTTCGCAGCTGAGGCCTCCCCCCTTGGATGACGCTTATGAAGGAACGGATAGTCGTCGTCGATGATGAACGTATCATCCTCGAACTGACATCGATGATTCTGGCCAGTAAAGGGTACGAAGTCCTGACTGCGGAAAACGCACTCGAAGGCCTGGCCCTGATCGCCCGCCACTCCCCCTCGGTTGTGCTGCTTGATTATATGATGCCCCGGATGGACGGGATGACTGCTCTGCGTAAAATCCGCCAAGAGTTTCCGGATAGCTACGTCATCATGTTTACCGGTAAGGGGAGTGAAGAGATTGCCGTCGAGTTGATGAAGGCCGGTGCGTCTGACTACATCCTCAAGCCATTCAATAATCAGGATCTGGTCGACCGGATCGAGAACGCATTGCGGTTACGGCGGATTGAAATGCACAATCGTGACCTGCGCCAGGAGCGGGAAAAACTCTTGCGCGAGGTTGAGGAATGGAATCTGGAGCTGGAGCGGCGGGTAGAAGAGAAAACCCTGGATCTGGAACTGGCGCATGCCGAGATCGTGCAGTCGGAAAAGCTGGCGGCTTTGGGGCATCTGTCGGCCGGGATGGCCCATGAGATCAGAAACCCGCTCAATTCGATCAGCCTGTTTGCCCAGGTCTTGCGCGGGAACGGCATTACCAATGAAGAACGCGCGTCCTATGCGGATAAAATTCTGACCGAAGTCGACCGGGTCGACGCGATCCTGATCAAGCTGTTGGCCGCCAGCAAGAGCCCCCACGTTGAACTCTCAGCGGTTGATGTCGCGAGTCTTTTGCATCGACTGCTTGATGAACTGGCCCCACAGCTTCAAATGCGCCATATCGAGACCCGGATCAGTTGTGCCGAGAACCTGGCCCCGATCCAGGCCGATCCGGACGAAGTCGCACAGATCTTTTCCAACCTGCTGGTCAATGCCATCTATGAAATGGCCGATGGCGGGATCCTCACCGTGGATCTCTGCGCAACGGACAGCGGCTTGCAAATCGTCGTCAAGGATACCGGGCAGGGGATTCCGGCTGAGCATCTCAACAAGATCTTCGACCCGTTTTTTACCACCAAGGAGAAGGGGACCGGGTTTGGTCTGTCGGTCGTGCTGCGCATTGTCAAGACCTACGGCGGCCAGATCAGCGTCAACAGCCCGCCGAATCAGGGCGCAGCCTTTACCGTGCTGCTGCCGGTCGTCTGAACCGTTTCCTTGCCAACTAATGTCATCATGGCCCTGATACTACGCGATGTGGTGCTGCAGTTGCACCAGGCTGAGTCAGACCTGCCGCAGGTCGCGGCCGAACTGGTCCGGCTTGTTCCGGAGCAGTTGCTTGAATTCAAGGTCATGCGCCGGGCGATTGACGCGAGAAAAAAGCCTAAAGTAAAGCGTGTTTATACTATTACCTTTAAAGTAGAAGATGAAGTAGGCCTGTTGCGACGTTTTCCCAAACTTCTGCAACGGGCCGCATCGGCAACAACCCCGCCCCACGTCTCGGTCGCCCAGGCTCAGCATGCCGTGATTGTCGGTATGGGCCCGGCCGGTTTGTTCGCCGCCTTGCGCCTGGCGGAGTCAGGTGTCCGGGTCACTCTGCTCGAGCGCGGTGCCGCTATTGAAAGCCGGGTCGCTGCTGTTAATCGCTTCTGGAACAGTGGTGAGTTGAACCCGGAATCCAACGTTCAGTTCGGCGAAGGGGGCGCCGGGACCTTTTCGGATGGCAAGCTGACGACGCGGGTCAATCATCCCTGGACCCGCTACGTCCTTGAGACCCTGGTTGCCTGTGGCGCGCCTGAGGAGATCCTGATCGATGCGCGGCCGCATATCGGAACCGACCGGCTGAGGGCAACCCTGATCCGTTTTCGGCAGCGATTGCTGGAACTTGGGGTGGAGATCCGCTTTGATACCCGTCTGAGCGGGCTCTTGGTGCACAAGGGGCGGATCAGCGGGGTGGTCGTCGATGAGCGTGACGAGTTATTTTGTGACAGTCTGGTGCTGGCTCCTGGGCATAGCGCCAGGGATACCTATGCGATGCTCCGGAGCCAGGGGGTCGCGCTGGAAGCCAAGCCGTTCGCGGTCGGGTTGCGGGTCGAACACCCGGTCGAATTGATCAACCAGATTCAATACGGTTTCCCCCGGCATCCGAGGTTGCCGACCGCCGATTACAAGCTGGCCTGGACCGATCCAGCCAGTGGCCGGGGGGTCTACAGCTTCTGCATGTGCCCAGGGGGGGAAGTGATCCTCTCCTCATCGGAAGTCGGTGGGGTAGTCGTCAACGGCATGAGTAGCTATCTGCGTAACAGCCGGTTTTCCAACAGTGCCTTGGTGGTTGCGGTCCGGCCGGAAGATTTTGCCGACTCAGGGCCGCTGGCCGGAGTCGCGTTCCAGCGGGATCTTGAACGCAAGGCCTTTGTCGCCGGAGGAAGCAATTACCACGCACCGGCACAAAACCTGTTGGCGTTCCTGCAGCGCGGGGCCGGTCCGATTCGGGGGAGCTGCCGGCCCGGCGTCCAGGCTGCCGAGTTGGACCGGCTCCTGCCCCCGCCGTTGACCGACCTGTTACGTCAGGCCCTGCCGCGCTTTGAGCGAAAAATGCCGGGCTTTGTCAGCCGGGAGGCGGTGTTGATCGGCGTCGAATCGCGGACCTCAGCACCACTGCGGATTCTGCGTGACGAGAACGGTGAGTCGCTGTCGCACCGTGGATTGTATCCCGCCGGGGAAGGGGCGGGCTATGCCGGGGGAATCATGAGCGCCGCCCTCGACGGTTTGCGTGCCACCGAGCACTTGCTTCATAATCAAGCTTAAACGGGAGTTGCTGTGAAAAAAACCTTTGTTGCAGAGATTCGCGAACGGGACCAGGTCGAAAGCCCGTTTCTGGTTCGCGACAAAATAACCGCCATGGCCAAGAACGGCAAGCCGTACCTGACCCTGAAACTGATGGACAAAAGTGGCGAACTCGAAGGGCGGGTCTGGGACCGGGTCGACGAGCTGGCGGCCCGCTTCGAGCGGGATGATTTTGTCCTGGTGCGCGGCAAGGCGAGCAGTTACCTGGGGAAGATGCAGCTGGTCGTCCAGGAGCTGGAGAAGCTGGATGATCAGCTGGTCTCGCTGGGTGATTTCCTGCCGGTTGCAGCCGAGCCGCCTGAGCTGTTGCTCATGCGCTTCAAAGAGGTACTTGGTACCTTACACAATCCGCATCTGGCCCAGCTGATGCAGCTTTTTGCCACTGATGAGGGTTTCGTGCAGAAATACTCATCGGCACCGGCAGCTAAAAGCATGCACCATGTCTACCTGGGCGGCTTGCTGGAACATTCGCTGGCCATCGCGGCACTGGTCGACGATGTGTCGGCCCGCTACCCTGAACTGGACCGCGACCTGCTGGTGGTTGGCGCCCTGCTGCATGATGTCGGCAAGATCGAGGAGCTGACCTACCAGCGTTCCTTCGATTATTCGGACGAGGGGAAGTTGCTCGGGCATATCATGCTCGGGGTGGAGATGCTTGAAGAGAGGCTGCGCCAGTTGCCGGAGTTTCCGAAACCGTTGGCCGTGCACCTCAAGCACCTGCTGCTGTCACATCATGGCCAATATGAGTATGGCTCGCCAAAACGCCCAAAAACTTTGGAAGCTACCGTCCTCAACTACCTTGACGACCTCGACTCCAAGATCAACGGTATTCGCAGCCACATGGAGCGCGACAGCCAGGGTGACAGCGCCTGGACCAGTTACCACAGGCTCTATGATCGCTATTTTTACAAGGGCGAGATGCCGCAGGGCGAACCCGCACCGCCTGTGGACCAGCCGTCGCAACCAGCCGTAAAAAAACCGCAACCTGCCTCCGAACGGCGCTCGACCAGGCCCGGCTTCGGTTTTACCCTGGGTGATCAGCTGGCCGGCAAGAACCTGGATCTCTTCTCTGCCGAACCCGATGACAAGGAGTCGTGATGCTGATTGAAACTGTACCGGTCGGGCCGCTACAGGTGAACTGTTACCTGGTCGGTTGTCCTGCAACCCGCCAGGCGCTGGTGATTGACCCTGGTGATGAAGGCGAACGTCTCCTGCAGCTGCTTCAATCGCTTGAACTGCAGTTGAAGCTGGTGGTCAATACGCACGCCCATTTCGATCATGTCGGCGGCAATGCCGTGCTCGTCGCCCAGCCCGGAGTCGAGCTGCTGCTGCATCCGGACGATCTTCCGCTGTTGGGGCGGGCGACTGCCCAGGCCGCGGCTTACGGGTTGCAGGCCACGCCTTCGCCGCAGCCGACCCGTCTGGTCAGGGAAGGGGACCGGATCGAATGCGGCTCTCTGGGTTTTGATGTCCTCCACTTGCCCGGTCACTCCCCGGGCGGGATCTGTCTGGTCGGCCATGGCCACCTATTTGCCGGGGACGTGCTGTTTGCCGGTTCGGTCGGTCGCACCGATCTGCCGGGCGGGAATCATCAGCAGCTGATTGACGGGATTCGTCGGAAGCTCTTGCCGCTACCGGGGACGACCGTTGTGCACCCGGGGCACGGTCCGGATACGACCATCGAGGCGGAAAAACTGTATAATCCTTTTGTCGCCTGAAGCGGCGTTTGTTACAGGAGCGGATCATGATCAAAGGGAAGGTTATAGTCCTCGGGATATCCGGGGGGATCGCCGCCTACAAGGGGGCGGAGCTGGCGCGGCTGTTTGTCAAAGCCGAAGCCGAGGTCCACGTGGTGATGACCGCCCATGCCCAGAAATTTGTCACTCCATTGACGTTTCAGTCGCTGACCGGCAATCCGGTGCATACGGACCTTTTCGACCTTTACCAGGAAAAAGAGATCGGCCACATTTCGCTGGCGGACCGGGCCGACCTGGTCGTAGTTGCCCCGTGTACGGCCAATCTGGTCGGCAAGGTGGCCGCCGGACTTGCCGATGACCTGCTCAGCACCGCCCTGATGGCGACCAAGGCGCCGGTCCTGTTTGCCCCGGCGATGAATGTCAATATGTGGGAAAATCCGCTCTACCAGCGTAACCAGAGGATTCTCACCGAGGCCGGCTACCATTTTATCGACCCGGTCAGCGGCCTGCTGGCCTGCGGCTGGGAAGGGAAGGGCAAGTTGGCCGACCCGGAGGAAATCTTCTTCGCCAGCCAAGCTTTGTTGACCGAGCAGGACCTGGCCGGTGAGACGGTGCTGGTGACGGCCGGTCCGACTCGTGAGGAGCTCGACCCGGTTCGTTATCTGAGCAATTACTCGTCGGGGAAAATGGGCTATGCGATCGCCCGGGCGGCCATCCTCAGGGGAGCACGGGTGATCCTGGTCAGCGGGCCCTGTGCCCTGCAGCCGCCTGCCGGAGCCGAATTCATGGCGGTCACCTCGGCCGCCGAGATGTATGACCAGGTATTGATACGAGCTGGCGAGGCGACGGTGATCATCAAGGCCGCAGCCGTTGCCGACTACCGCCCGGTCAGACGAGCCGATCAAAAGGTCAAGAAACAGGACGATTCCCTGAATCTCCAGCTGGAGAAGACCCCGGACATCCTCGCCGAACTCGGCCGCCGCAAAGGGAGTGCCCTGCTGGTAGGCTTTGCGGCCGAAACCGAAAACCTGCTGCAAAATGCCCAAGCCAAGCTGCACGCCAAGCAGCTCGATCTCATCGTCGCCAATGACGTTTCGCAGCCAGGCTGCGGGTTCGACGCCGAGACCAACGCGGTGCGGATCCTGTTTGCCGATGGTCACGAGGTGCAGGTTCCGCAACAGTCCAAGGCCCGGGTGGCCGACCGGTTGCTCGATGAGGTGGTCGCCTTGCGGATTAAGGCTTCAGATGATTGAGAGAAGCTCAAGGAGCTGATCCGGGGCGGTAATCGCCTCCCGGAAGCGCGGTTTCAGGTCGCTGACGATCCGCTCGGCCTCTTTCTCCGGCAGCTTACCGTCGAGCCAGAGCAGGTTGAGGTTCTTTCTGATCGTCCCGGCCGCCTGCAGCGCCCGCTCGCCAGCCGGGTCGGCCCGCCAGTAGCGGCTCTGCTCCATCTCCGCCAGCACGCTTGTGGTAACCTGGCGGGCCAGGCTGAAATACTCTTCACGATCTTCCGGGGTGATGATCCACTTGGAATTGTTGTTGATCGAGCGGAGCATTTTTTGCCATTGCTGGAGCCGGTTGAGGAGCAGCAGCGAGTTGAACAGGCGTTTGTTGGTGCCGAAGGAGAAGATCGTATCGGCGATGATGCCGCGCAGCATGGTGTCATTGTCGCTGAAGTCCCGGCGGGCGATCGAGCGGGCCAGTTCCCAGATTTCCGGTCTGATGTCCGCTTCCAGGCGCATTTCCCAGTAGGCGTGTTTCAGGGTCATGCTGTTAAAGGTGCGGATCATCTTGTAGGGGACATAATAGGCATGGGCGATGGTGTCCATGGCTAGATGACTCAGATAACCGTAGGCGCAGGCTTTGCGCGGTTCGTTGTCGGCCGCTGCGATTAGCTGTTTGGCGACGCGCCAGGAATGACAATGGCGCAGATAATGGGTGAATTTTTTGCCAAGGGTGATGTCGGCGCTGATGCAGCCGTACAGGTAGTCGTTGGGAAAGGTCTGCAGCAGCGGGGCAAGTCGTGGGGCGATCTGGTCGATATCCGCCAGGATCTGGCTGCCGATATGTAAATGAAAGCCAATCCCCCAGGCGAAGGCCTCTCCGGGGGCGAAGAGCAACATGATGAATGTGAGCAATAGTATCTGAAAAGCCATCGGCTCTGACGGGTCCGTTTTTTCAAGCATAGTCAAGCCGCAACAGGAAGTAAAGCGAACATGCCAGAGAATCTGCAAAAAGAATTACTCCAGCTGGCCGGTCAGGTGCGAGGGCTGCTGGAGGGTCTGGAACTGGCCGGTATCCACCAGCTTCCCAGGACATGTGAAATCGTTGCTGCCAGCATAGCGGCGCCCGAAGCCGGCGCCGGCGAGACCCTGGCCGAGATCCGTGCCGACCTGGGAGAGTGCTGTCGCTGCGGCCTGTCCGAACAGCGCCACAAGATCGTCTTCGGGGTCGGCCCGGAACGAGCACGACTGGTGTTTGTCGGGGAGGCGCCGGGACGCGATGAGGACGAGCAGGGGGAGCCGTTTGTCGGCGAGGCCGGCAAACTGCTCGACCGGATCATCCTGGCGATGGGCATGCAGCGCAGCGACGTATATATTTGCAATGTCATCAAGTGTCGCCCGCCGCGCAATCGCGATCCGAAACCGGAAGAAATAGCCGCCTGCGAACCGTTCCTCAAGCGTCAGCTCAAGGCGCTGCAGCCCGAAGTCATCGTCACCCTGGGCAAGTTCGCCGGACAGGCCCTGCTGCGCAGCGAAACCCCGATCAGCCGTTTGCGCGGGAGCTGGCACGAGTACCAGGGGATTCCCCTGATGCCGACCTTCCATCCCGCCTACCTGCTGCGCAACCCGGCGTCGAAACGGGAGGTCTGGGAGGACATGAAGCTGGTTATGCAGCGCTTGCGGAGTACCGCAGGCTGATGCTGACCCTGGAGAAGGTCGCCTGTCGGGCCGCCGATGACACATCCTCGCCGACCGTCCTGCTGAAAGGGATCAGCTTTACCCTCAAGGCGGGAGAGCTGACCGCTTTATTCGGCCCCTCGGGGGGCGGCAAGTCAACCCTGTTGCGACTGCTGGTGCGGTTTCTGGAGCCGGTTTCCGGCATGATCGTTTTTCAGCAGCGGGACCTCGCCAGCTGGGAGCCGCGGCTGTTGCGCCGAAAAATAGGCCTGGTCAGACAACAGGCGCACATGTTCGACGGGACCGTGCTGGACAACCTGCAGCTGCCGTTTCGCTGGCAGAAGCAAGCAGTACCCGAACCCGCCTCAGCCCCGATCGACCAGGTTCTCGACTGGTGTCAGCTCAAGCCGGAATTGCTGAACAAGCCGGCAGACCAGCTGTCCATCGGCCAGAAGCAGCGGGTGGCTTTGGCACGCACCCTATTGTTGAAGCCGGAACTGCTGCTGCTTGACGAGCCGACCAGCGCTCTTGACCGGCCGACGGCCGACCAGGTCGGTGAGACCCTGCGCCGGCTCAAGCAGGAACGTCAGCTGGGGATTCTGCTGGTCAGCCACGATCTGCGCCAGCTGGAGCGGATCGCCGACCGGGGCCTGTTTCTGGCCGATGGACAACTGGTCGAGCAGGGCCCCATGCCGCAGTTGCTGCGCCAGCCGCAAACCCTGCAGCTAAGGACGTTTCTCGCCGAGACGGGAGATGGGCATGCAGAGTGATTCGATTGTCCTGTTGACTTTGACCGACCTGGCCCTGGCCTATATTCTGGTTCTGTTGACGCTGGCCCTGGCCAGGTATCAGAAGCTCGGTCGCGAGGGGGAGATGCTCTGGGCTTCGATCAGGATGGTTGTCCAGTTGCTGGCCATCGGCTACCTGCTCGACCGGGTCTTCGCCGTCAATCATCCCTTGGCGGTGCTGGCCATTTTGCTGGTCATGGGGCTGTTTGCCCTGCAGGTCATCGGCAGCCGGGTGCAGGAGAAGATGCCCGGCTTCTACCGGATCATGGGGGTCTCGCTGATGATTGGCTGTGGCCTGGTCGCCTTCTTCTTCTGCAGTCTGATCGTCGGTTACGAACCTTGGTACAGCCCGCGCTACCTGATCCCACTGGCCGGGATGATTTTCGGCAATTCGATCAACGGTGCCACCCTGGCGGCCGAACGGCTTGGCTCCGAGATCAGGAGCCAGCGAGACGCCATTGAAACGGCGCTGAGCCTTGGGGCCTCCCCGCGTCAGGCGATCCAGTGGCCGCTACGCAATGCTTTTCGCGCCGCGCTGATCCCGGCGACCAACAGCATGGCGGCCATGGGGATCGTGGCGTTGCCGGGGATGATGACCGGCCAGATCCTCTCCGGAACGGCGCCGATCATTGCCGTGCGTTACCAGATTGCCATCATGTGCGCGATCACCGGCTGCGTAGCCCTGACCTCGCTGCTGATCCTGCTGCAGGGCTATCGAACCTATTTCAGCCAGAGCCAGGGGCTGGTCCTGCCGGCGAAAAAATCCTCCTGAGCTGGAATAAGCAGGCTAAACGGCGGTTGGCGGGTGGATCAGGACCAGAGTCAGATCCATGACGTTGGTGCGGGTCGGCCCGGTCAGAACCAGGGCGTCAAGCTGCGCCAGGTAGTGATAGCTGTCATTGTTCTCCAGGTAGTCAGCAGCGACCAACCCCCGGGCTTCTCCTCGCGCCAGCGTATTCCCATCGACAATTGCACCGGCCGCATCGGTCGGGCCGTCGGTTCCATCGGTCCCGGCGGCCAGCAGGGTGATGCCGCGGCTGCCAGCCAGGGCTACCGCCGCCGCCAGGGCCAGCTCCTGATTCCGGCCGCCAACCCCGTTCCCCCTGACCGTCACCGTAGTTTCCCCGCCGTAGATCAGGCAAAGCGGCTGATCCGTTTCAGCCAGCTCGCGTTGACGCTGGCGTGCATCCTTGACCAGCTCTAGCGCGACCTCACAGGCTTCACCGGTCAGCTCACAGGTGACGATCTCGCTACGATAGCCGAGTTCGTCCGCCACCTGTTGCCCGGCCTGAGCGGCCTGGACGATGCTGGCAATGACTTGGTAGTGTACCGCCGGGCCGCAGTCATCTGCTTTCCAGGTTTCCAGTCCCTGGTCAGCAAGCCCCCGCTCAATATGGCGGATAACGCAGGGCGGCATGGCCTGCTCAAGGCCATAACGATTGACGACCGCCATGGCGTCGGCGAAGGTGGAAGGGTCGGGGACCGTGGGGCCCGAGGCGATGACGTCCGGCTGGCTGCCGATGACATCCGAAATCGCCAGGGTCAGCAGGGTCGCCGGAGCGGCCGCCTTGGCCAAGCCGCCCCCCTTGATTCGGGAGAGGTGCTTGCGCAGGGTGTTGAGTTCATGGATGTCGGCACCGGCCCGGAGGAGCAGATCGGTCGCCAGGAGCTTGTCGGCCAGGGTGACGCCGCTCACCGGGGCCGGTAGCAGCGCCGAGCCGCCACCGGAAATCAGGCAGATAACCAGGTCGTCGGCTCCGGCTGACGCAGCTTGATTCAGCAGCTGTGCCGCCGCACGCCGGCCATTTTCATCCGGGAGCGGGTGGCCGGCTTCGAGCAGGGTGGTGTGCCGGAGCGGAACGGCGTGGTCGTATTTGGTGACCACCAGGCCGTCGGGACTGAAATCGTCCAGGATCGACTCGGCGGCCTTGGCCATCGGGCCGGCCGCCTTGCCGGCACCGAGCAGCAGCACCCGACTGTTCTCTGCTCCGGCCCAGGCGAAGTGGCCGGCGGTGATCCTTCCATCCCTGACTTGCAGGGCCCTGCGCATGGCTGTTTCGGGATCAACAGCGGACAGCGCCCGGTGCAGGATTTTGAGCGCAGCTGCGTCGCTTTGATTACGGTTGCTCATGGGGTGCTTTCGTGTGCAGGGACGTGTATCGGTCCACCTCGAGCAGACTGCACGGCCCGTAGTCAGTCGATCGCCTCGAGCTTGAGGCGTTTGATTTTTTCCACCAGGGTGGTGCGGTTGATGTTCAGCAGGGTGGCGGCCCTGGCCTTGACCCCACCGGCCAGGTCCATGGCGTCCCGGATCATTTTCGCCTCGATGGCATTGATCGTCCCGGGCATGTCGATCCCCTGCTCGGTGACCAGGGGATGAACGGGCTGTTGCTCGGATGCGTTTTCACCGCCACCGATATCGGCCGGCAGGTCCTTTTTCTCGATCCGCTCGCTGTCGCTCAGGGCGATGGAACGTTCGATGATGTTCTGCATTTCGCGGACATTGCCCGGCCAGTCGTACTCCTCCATGGCTTGCATCGCTTCCGGTGAAACCGACATCAGCGGGCGTGACATTTCACTGCAGGTCTGTTGCAGAAAGTGCCTGACCAACAAGGGGATATCCTCGCGACGGTTGCGCACCGGGGGGAGGTGGATCGGAATAACGTTGAGGCGATAATAGAGGTCTTCGCGAAAGCGGCCGTTCTTGATCTCTTTTTCCAACTCGGCGTTGGTCGCCGAGATGACCCGGACGTTGAGCTTGGTGCGTTTGCTGCCGCCGACCCGCTCGACTTCCTGCTCCTGCAGGACCCGCAGCAGCTTCATCTGCAGGTGCTGCGGCATGGTGCCGATTTCATCGAGGAACACGGTGCCGCCGTCGGCCTGCTCGAACTTGCCCGGTTTGTCGCTGACCGCGCCGGTAAAGGCGCCGCGGACGTGTCCGAACAGTTCGCTCTCCAGCAGGTCGGCCGGAATGGCCCCGCAGTTGATGGCGACGAACGGCTTGTCGCGGCGGGAGCCGTTAAAATGGATGGCCCGGGCGACCAGCTCCTTGCCGGTCCCCGACTCGCCGAGGATCAGGATCGTCGAATCGGTATGAACGATCTTGTCGAGCCGGGAGAAGACCTGCTGCATGGCCGGGCTGTGACCGATGATATTGTCGAAGCTGAAACGACCGCGCAGCTGCTGACGTAGATAGAGATTCTCGGCGACCAGGTTACTCTTCTCCAGCGCCTTGGTGATGAGAATTTCGAGCTTGGCGAAGGCGACCGGCTTGGTGATGTAATCGAACGCGCCTTCCTTCATGGCTTCGACGGCGGTTTCCGCCGAGGCGTGACCGGTGATCAGGATGACGTTGCTGTATGGATAATCGGATTTGACCTTCTTGAGGATGTCGATGCCGCTGACGCCGGGCAGGAACAGGTCGGTGACAATCACCGCATAGGGAGTTTTGGCGAGGATTGCCAAAGCTTCCTCGCCGGAGGCGGCAGTCGCAACCTGGTAGCCGGCCTTGCCGAGCAGCAGGCTGAGCGCTTCGCGATTGGGCGCGTCGTCATCGATCAGCAGAACCTGGGACAGATTTCGCATGCCACCCTCCAAAAACCGTCATCGTTTTGACGCTGATAATCTAGCAGGTCTGCTGTGTTCCGACAAGCACTGTTTTGCCGAAGCCGGTGGATTGACAGTGGTGGTGGCGTTGATAAAATCAGAATATGGTCGAAAAATTAAAAGCTTATCTGCTTTTTGTGGCAATTTTTCTGAGCCTGTTTGCAGGTCAGGCTGCGACGGCCGAGACCGGTACTCTCCGCGTCGTTCGACTGGCGGCGACGATCAATCCGGCCGTCGCCGAATACCTGGTCGAGCAGCTGCAAATGAGCAACCAGACCGCCGAGCAGGCGCTGGTCATCGAGCTGGACACACCGGGCGGTCTTGATACCTCGATGCGCACGATCATTCAGGCGATTCTCGCATCCGAGGTTCCGGTTGTGGTTTATGTCGCTCCGTCGGGTGCCCGGGCGGCTTCTGCCGGGGTGCTGATCACCCTGGCCGCCGATATCGCGGCGATGGCCCCCGGGACCAATATCGGTGCCGCGCACCCGGTTTCGCTCGGCGCGGGCAATGGCGGAGAAGCAACCGAGCCCGATGTCACTCAGACCAAGGCGCTCAATGATGCCATCGCCTATGCCCGCAGCCTGGCAGAACAGCGGGGTCGTAACGCCGACTGGGCCGAACGGGCGGTGCGCGAGTCGATCTCGTCGCCGGCCAGCGAGGCGCTGGAGCAGGGGGTCATCGACCTGATCGCTGTCGACCGCGCCGAGTTGTTGCAGAAACTGCATGGCTGGAGCTATCAACGAGCCGGTGAATCACGTCAGCTTGAGACCCGAGGCGCCGGGATCATCATCAGCGAGATGACCTGGCGGCAGCAGATTCTCAACATTCTCGCCAATCCGAACGTGGCATACCTGCTGCTGATGCTCGGCATCCTCGGGATTTTTTTTGAAATTTCCCA
>DATFMT010000017.1:0-8268 GCA_035266745.1 Geothermobacteraceae bacterium
TTCGCCCTGGCGGACGATCGAGCCGGAGAACACCGCTTCACCGGCTTGACGCGTGGCCGGCAACGATTCGCCGGTCAGCGCCGCCTGGTCGACCTCGATGGGGTCGCCGGCGAGCAGGCGCGCGTCCGCCGGAACGATGTCACCAAGACGCAGGCGGATAATGTCACCCGGGACCAGTTCCCGTGCCGGCTGGGTGACCCACTTGCCATCCCGTTTCACCCGGGCCTTGACCGCCAGCCTGGCCTTCAGCGCGGCGATGGCGTTTCCGGCCTGGTGTTCCTCCCAGAATCCGACCACCCCGTTGACGAGGAGCAAAACGAGGATGATTGTGAAGTCCGGCCAATGCCGGTCTATCGCCGAAAGGATCACGGCCGCCTCGATCATCCAGGGGATCGGTCCCCAGAAATAGGTAAGGAATTTCAGGAACGGATTGATTGTCGTTTCTTCGATCTCGTTCGGACCATAGCTGGTCAGCCGTTTCTGAGCCTCCGCTTGGCTGAGGCCGGCCGACGACGACTCAAGCTTGACCTGCAATTCCGGCATAGGCAGGGATTTGAGATCGTCCGTGGTTGTTGGTTTTGCTTCGGAAGTGTTGGGCTGGGTGCTATTGACTTCATTCATTGGGTTGCTCCTTTTTCAGATGCGGATCATCGGAAGGTCCCGGAGTGTTGGTTGATATATTGCCGGTCCTTGACCAGCTTTTCCCAGAGCGGCTGCTGCAGAGAGAGACCCTGCTCGCCGGTCGGTAGTATCCATTATCAGAAGGTAACGGTCGAGATCGTTCCGGACCGTCATGTCGAAGGGAGGGGTGATGGTGTCTCCTTCCTCGCAGCCGAGTATGTGCAGGTTGTTGTAATTTCCGCGGTTGTTCATCATCTTTTTCACCGTCGATTTTATCATCGCTGCCAGAGGATTAGGGCACTTTCCAGTGGGACGGCGACCCCTTCACAATGCGGAATGACGCGGGCCGTATAGTCCGTTGCAGGGCGGGACGCCGACACCGACACCGACGTGCCGTAAACATAACCGCCCGAGGCGCCGGTCATTGGACGCAGGCTCTGCATCTCTTGTCGCAGTGGCGCTTGGCCCTCGAGTCCATCGGCATACAGCTCGACGCGCACGCAGTTGGGATCGAGATCGTCGAGATATACCTCCGCCTCAAAGAGGTGCCGGTCACCATCGGTCTGGACCTTGGCTTCGCCAAAGCGCAGAGTGGACCATTTCTCTTTCAGGGTGTGTTCCCAGTCTACTAATTGCCTGGCCAGCGCGCCCTGGTCGGCAACCCTTTTTAGGTATGCGGTCGCGGCCGGTAGGTAATGAAGCTCGGTGTATTCGCGCACCGTGCGGTTGGCGGAAAATCTTGGAGTCAAAAGCGCCATGCTTTCCCGCATCCGCGTCACCCAGTCCGTGGGAATGCCTTGCTCGTCGCGGCGATAAAATTCCGGGACCACCTGTTGTTCGAGGAGGGTGTAAAGCGCCTCGGCTTCGGCCGCGTCCCAGGCGGGATCATTGTCATGTTCCCGACCGTCCCCCAAGGCCCAGCCCAACTCGGGCGCATAGGCCTCCGCCCACCAGCCGTCCAGTTCGGAGAGATTGAGGCCGCCATTGACCAGCACTTTCATGCCGCTGGTACCGCATGCCTCCCAGGGCCGTCGGGGGGTGTTGAGCCAGACATCGACCCCCTGCACCAGGTGCTCGGTCAAGAGCATGTCATAGTCACTGAGGAAGATCACCCGGGCGCGCGCCTCGTCTCGCTGGATGAAGCTGATCCATTCCCGGATCAGGGCCTGGCCTTCTTGGTCGGCCGGATGGGCCTTGCCGGCCAGGATCAGCTGCACCGGGTGCCGGCGATCGTTCAACAGTCGCAGCAACCGCTCCGGGTCGTGCAGCAGCAGGTTCGGCCTTTTGTAGGTGGCAAAGCGCCGCGCAAAGCCCAGGGTCAGGGCGTTGGGGTCGAGGATGTGTTTGGCCTTCTCGATCGCTCGGGGTACCATCCCGGCGACCGCCTGTTGTTCGGACAAACGCTCGCGGGCGTATTCAATCAGCGATTTACTGGCGGCGTGACGAAATTGCCAAAGAGTGGCGTCGGGGATCCGGCGGATGTCCTGCTCCAGGGTTTCCGTCGTGCCAATCCAGCGCTCCTTGCCACAGGCCTCGGTCCAGAGCTCGTCGGCTGGGGCCGAATCCCAAGTAGGCACGTGGACCCCGTTGGTCACGTGTCCCACCGGTACTTCCTCGACCGGCCAGCGGGGAAAGAGCGATGCAAAGAGATGGCGGCTGACCTTGCCGTGCAGGAGACTGACGCCATTGACTGTGCCGCTGCCCCGGATGGCCAGATTGGCCATGTTGAAATTCTCCGAGGAGTCATCGGGGTTCCGGCGGCCCAGGGCCAGCAAATCGTGGAGGGTTATGCCGAGTTTCTGTTCGGTATAGGCACCGAGATATTGCTCGATGAGGGCTGGCGTGTAGCAATCAAAGCCGGCGGGCACGGCCGTATGGGTGGTGAAGAGGTTCCCCGCCCGGGTGGCGGTAAGGGCGACTTCGAAGGGTTGTCCGCTCTCGTGCATAAAACCGCGGGCGCGCTCCAGGACGGCAAAGGCCGCATGCCCTTCATTAAGATGGCAGACCTCAGGCTGGATGCCCAGTTCCGCAAGCAGGCGCCAGCCGCCGATGCCGAGGAGCAGTTCCTGCTTGAGGCGCATTTCCGGACCACCGCCGTAAAGCTCGCTGGTGATGCCGCGATGGGCGGGGAAGTTCGAGGCATCGTTACTGTCCAGCAGGTAAAGTTTGACCCGGCCGACCTGGACCTGCCAGGCCCGCAACCACACCGAGTGGCCGGGCAGGTCGATCTCCAACCGCAACCATTCGCCGTTTTCCTGGCGCAAAGGGGTGATCGGCAACTGCCCGGGGTCGTTATAGGGGAAGAGGGCCTGTTGGGCGCCGTTCTGGTCGAGGACCTGACGAAAATAGCCTTGTTGGTAGAGCAGACCCACGCCGACCACCGGCACGCCCAGATCGCTGGCGGCTTTGAATTGATCGCCGGCGACATTGCCAAGGCCGCCGGAGTAAATGGGCAAAGCCTCGCTCAACATGAATTCCATACTGAAATAAGCGACACAGGTCAGGGGAGCCTGGGCAAGATTCTGCTGAAACCAGGCGGGCCTTTTCAGCGTTTGCAGCCTGGTCTGTAGCAGAGAGTCAACCTTTTGACAAAAAACCGGATCGTCCAACACCAGTTCGATCCGGTCGCGCGAAACCGTCTGCAGGACCACCCATGGATTATGCGTTACTTCCCAAAGTTCCGGATCAAGCTGCCGCCAGACCTCGTCCGCGGCATGATTCCACGACCAGCGCATATCCAGGGCCAATTCGGCCAGGTCATTGAACCCCTCTATTTCCGTGGGCAGAAGATTGTATATGGGGTGCCCGGCCCGAGGGTGTTTGCTCATGGCTTTTCCTGCGATATAGGCTTAAGCGGGATTCCTTGGCAATGGCAGGCAGTCAGGCTCGAAGTTTTCGCTTATTCATCATTTTATTTTCTGTCCGGAAGCGGTATCGCTTCCGGTTTCACCAGGATAATTGAACATGGCATTTTCTGAATCTTAACAGTTGCTTTTCAAGCTTCTTTACGCCTGGGAGTTAGATTGAACCTCCTGACACAGTCTCTCATAGGTGGCGAAGGAATGTCGATTATTTCTTCTACCCTGGAAGGTCGACAGGTGGTCACCCCTAAAAGACCCTTGTCAAGAGACAGACTTCTCCTTGGGAGGGGGAAAACGTTTTTTCCCCTCTTGGGAAGGCTAATGCTTGTCGAGTTCTCCGTTATTGTGATCAAGACTTCTTTCCCGCCAACCGCTATTTCGTTCTCATGTGTCGGTGTTTTACAACGCACGGTTCAACCATCAGGTTCAAGGTATTTGAAGCAGGGGACTTGCCGGCGATTTTCAACGGGCTGCTTCGGCCCCTGCCCGTTTAAACAGACCCGGAAAATCAGCGGTTTCTCGTCGTGTCCAAGCAGAAATAAAACTTACAGATTTGATGGTACAGGCAATACTTTACTGGTTCACGGCTCGGGCGGAAGCAAGCTAACATCAATGGACGGGAAGGCTGCCAATCAGACTTAGTGGGTAGTTGTTCCAAGCCCTACGCAGGCTTGCCGCCCTGACCAAATTGGGCCAAGGCACTGTGGGTCACCATAAAGTTGGTTTTTGTGGGTTGCGGAAAAGGGGGAAGCCCGCTTTTGGCTCTTGATGAGTTCCGGCCCGGAAATAGCGGGGATATCATTTGATAATCCAGATCTCTCGTTAATTCATAAACTTATCGGAAATGCGCTGAATCAGTAAATCAAGGAGCTCATCCAGCCGATCTTGTTGCCTTAAATAACTGCATCAATACCAGCAATATCACGCCGACAATCAACCCGGCAACCAGATCTGCCAACAAGGCGGGCATGAGCGCCAAAACGTGGTGAACCGCTTCGATGTTGTGAACAAACATTCCTCCTCCAACCAGCAACATCGCAACGGTGCCGACAACGCCCAGCAAACGGATAACTTTCGGCAGTGACGACACCAGGATTTTACCGCCCAGACGTATGCCGTGGGCAACAGAACCCTCCAGCGACGCCGCCCGTTCGATCAGATAAAATCCGGTGTCATCCATGCGGACCAGAAGCGCTACCAGTCCGTAGACACCGACCGTAGCCAGCAGGGCAACCAGGCTGACTACCAGGATTTGGATCAATAAAGGTTGGTCGATAACCGTTCCCAGTGCGATGACTACAATCTCGATCGAAAGAATGAAATCGGTGCGGACCGCACCCTTGATCTTGGCAGCTTCGCGCCGGACAATCTCTCTTGGCTCCAGCGCTTCTTCGGCAGCGATCTTTTTTGTCTCGTGCCCGCAGAACCACTCAAAGACCTTCTCCGCGCCCTCAAAACATAGATAGGAGCCTCCGAGCAGCAGGATCGGCACAATCAACCAAGGCAGGAAGGCGCTCAACAGGAACGTGACCGGTAAAATGATCATTTTGTTGAGTAGCGAGCCCTTGGTGATCGCCCAGATTACCGGCAGCTCGCGCGAGGCTTGAAAGCCGGTTGCCTGCTCGGCATTAACCGCCAGATCGTCACCCAGAATGCCCGCCGTTTTTTTGGCGGCAATCTTGCTCATGACAGCCATGTCATCGAGCAGGGTCGCCACATCATCCAAAATTGCAAAAATGCCGCTTGCCATAATCTTCAACTCTTATCCAAAAAGGATTTATCAGCATGTTTCGTGAGCTGGTCTTGATCAATACGATCGAGTAGCATCCAAAAAAGTTATATCCTGCGGGCTTCTTTTTTGCTCAAAGGTTTTATGCAAATCACCGGCAAAAGTCAGGTATGGTGATATATAATTGTCCTTTACGATAATGTAGAACTAACAAATTGATTAATAATATAAAGGTGTTATATCTCTCTGTTGACCGTCATGCGCAGTTCATATATTCTGGCCTCATATGATGAAAGATGCCTCCATATTTCGTTTTCCCTCCAATCGCCGGTGTCTTTCGGCGATGCTGCTCTTTTGTATCCTTGTCATTGGGGCTTGCGCCCCGGTTGGGCCTGACTACCATTCTCCGGAGTATCGGGCCGGTGAAAAGTGGCACAGCGAGGAAGCGGAAGGTCTTAGCGGGCGGAGCATCGATCCCGCCGAACTGGCCCGGTGGTGGGACGGCTTCAATGACCCGGTCTTGGCCGAGCTGATCAACCGGGCCGTGGCCGGTAATCTCGATCTGCAGCAGGCCGCCGCCCGCCTGCATGAGGCCCGAGCCCGCCTCGGGGTGAGCCGGGCCGATAAATTTCCCGATCTGAACGCCAGCGGGTCGGCCAGCCGCCGACGCAGCGGGGGCTGGAGCCGCGACCTTTTTGCCGCCGGTTTCGACGCCGGCTGGGAGCTGGATATCTTCGGGGGGGTGCGGCGGTCCGTGGAGGCGGCTGGCAACGATCTCGAGGCCGGTCGCGAGGACCTGCGCGATGTCCTGGTCAGCCTGCTGGCCGAGGTGGCGGTCAACTATATCGAGGCTCGCACCTTCCAGGCCCGTTTGGTGACCGTGGCCGATAATATCGCCTCCCAGGAAAATTCCAGCCAGTTGACGACCTGGCGCAATCAGGCGGGATTGAGCGATGAATTGGCGGTCCAGCAGGCCCGTTACAACCTGGCCAGCACCCGAGCCCAGTTGCCTGTGCTGAGGACCGGTCTCAAGGCGAGTCTCAACCGCTTGGCGGTGCTGACCGGCCGCGAGCCGGGACAGATCAACGAACTTCTTGAAGGGGCGGCTCCAATTCCAAC
Organism: Geothermobacteraceae bacterium; assembly: GCA_035266745.1. Classification (GTDB taxonomy): domain Bacteria; phylum Desulfobacterota; class Desulfuromonadia; order Desulfuromonadales; family Geothermobacteraceae; genus DATFMT01. The sequence goes on from DATFMT010000017.1 coordinate 6,331, forward strand.
GGTGCCGGTCAGCGTGGCCGTTGGTGTACCTGCCGAGGCCTTGCGGCAGCGCCCCGACCTGCGGCGGGCCGAGCGGCAGCTGGCGGCAGCCACCGCTCGCATCGGGGTGGCTGCCGCCGATCTTTATCCTAGATTCCGCCTGAGCGGCTCCATCGGTGTCGAAACAGTGGACTCCGCCGATATTTTAGCCGACTCCAGCCGTACCAGCGGTTTCGGACCGTCTTTTTCCTGGGCCTTGTTCGACGGCGGCCGTATCCGCCGCAACATCGAAGTCCGCTCGGCCCAGCAGGAACAGGAACTGCTCCAATACCGAAGTACCCTGCTTGCCGCTTTGGAAGAGGTGGAAAATGCCCTTACCGCCTATGTTGAGGAACAGCGGCGCCAGAAAAATCTGATCGCGGCGGCGCAGGCCGCCCGGGCCGCCGCTGACCTCGCCATGGATAAATACCAGACCGGTCTGCAGGACTTCAACACCGTCCTCGACGCCCAGCGATCCCAGTTGTCCTTCGAGGACCAGTTAACCCAGAGCCGGGGAGCGGTCGGTATCGACCTGATCCGTCTTTACAAGGCCATGGGCGGCGGTTGGCAGACCCTGGCCGCAGACCCCGACCGGATTCCCCTTGCCGATAAGGAGCAGTAAAAATGAACGATACCCCTTCTTCGGAACAAGCCGAGGTTGCGGCTACCCTGGCCCGTGACGGTAAGACCGGCCGACGCCTTTGGTTGAAAAGACTGGTGGCCGCCGCCATTCTTCTGGTCGCGGTCCTGGCTTTGTTTTACTGGTGGCAGCGCGATACCCCGGCCGGAACTCCGCGATACAAGACCGAAGCGCTCCGCCGCGACGGCCTCCTGGTGACGGTGACCGCCACCGGTAACCTGGCGCCGGTCAATCAGGTCGAGGTGGGCAGTGAACTGTCCGGCATCGTCAAGAGCGTTGAAGTCGACTATAACGACCGGGTCCGTGTCGGCCAGGTTTTGGCAGAGCTCGACACCTCCAAACTCGATGCCCAGGTCCTCCAGTCCCGAGCCGCTCTGGAAGCGGCCCGGGCCAAGGTCATGCAGGTTAAGGCCACGGTCGCCGAAACCGCCCGTAACCTTGAACGGCTGCGCCAGGTCAGGGAGTTGAGCCAGGGCAAGGCCGTCTCGCAGCAAGATCTGGAGGCGGCCGAGGCCGCCCTCGAACGCGCCAAGGCCGATCTGGCCAGCGCCGAGGCCACCGTTGGCCAGACCAAGGCGGCTTTAGCGGCCCTGGAGACCGACCTGGCTAAAACCAAGATCGTTTCGCCGATCAACGGCGTGGTCCTCTCCCGTTCCGTCGATCCCGGCCAGACCGTGGCCGCCTCGTTGCAGGCCCCGGTCCTTTTCTCCCTGGCCGAGGATCTTGCCAAGATGGAGCTGCACGTCGATGTGGATGAGGCCGATGTCGGCCGGGTGAAGGAGGGCCAGACGGCCGTTTTTACGGTGGACGCCTATCCGGACCGGTCCTTTCCGGCCCGGATCTCCCAGGTCCGCTACGGCTCCAAAACCGTGGACGGCGTGGTCACTTACGAGACCCTGCTGGATGTGGATAACAGCGATTTTTCCCTGCGGCCGGGGATGACCGCCACCGCCACCATCACCGTCCAGGAATTGCATGACGTTCTTCTGGCCCCCAACGCGGCTCTGCGTTTCGTGCCGCCGGCGCGGGCGGAAAACAGCGGCGCAAGCGAATCACGGCGGGGCGGCAGCGTCCTGACCCGGCTCTTTCCCAGGCCCCGCCACGACTCACGGAACCGACAGGCCAACGCCAACGACGCTAAGCGGGCCCAGCAGCTCTGGGTGCTTAAGGACGGCAACCCGGCGGCGATCCCGGTCACCACCGGCGCCACCAACGGCATCTTCACGGAAATCACCAGCGGCGGCCTACAGGAAGGGCAGGAAGTGATAGTGGATATGGAA
>DATFMT010000018.1:0-4025 GCA_035266745.1 Geothermobacteraceae bacterium
CTCGAGGGTATCGGTGCCATATTCGAGGTCGTAGGTCTTCTGCACGGTTTTCCACGGTAGCTTGCCGGGTTTTCGCACCAGGGCGATGCCGACCCCAAGTTTATAGGCAAGTGCCGATCCGAGCACAAAGCCACGCGCCTCTACGCCGACGATCTTCTCGATATTCCGACCGATATAGCGGTGGGCAATCAGGTCAACCATGCGCTGAAACTGCCGTCCATCTGACAACAGCGTGGTTATGTCCTTGAAGACGATCCCTTTCTTGGGAAAGTCAGGGATATCGCGAATGATACTTTTCAATTCATCCATTCAAACTAACTCCGAATCCTTAGTCGTCAAGCGGGTCCTGGCCGGAAGCGCGTTTTTCTTCCATAATCCGGCGCAGTTTTTCCAGGCTCTTGGCCTCGATCTGGCGAATCCGCTCACGGGTGACACCAAAACGCCGCCCGATCGTGTCGAGGGTTTGCGGTTCTCGGTCATTAAGGCCGAAACGCAGGCTGAGAATCTCCTGCTCGTTTTCCGACAGGGTCGCCATCCATTCACTGACATGGGCGAATTTGTTCAGGTCCTCTATCAGCTCGGACGGGTCGACCGCCTTGCTGTCCTCGATGGTATCGATCAGGCTGTAGTCATTGTTCTCACCCATCGGGTGCTCAATGGAGTAGGTTTTCTTGACCAGCACCATCAGACGGCTAACGTAGGCCGGCTCGACACCCATCAAGTTGGCGATCTCCGCGACACTCGGCTCACGCTTCAGCTGTGGCACCAGTTCGCGGGTCACCTTGATCAACTTGTTGATGTCATCTGAGACATGAACCGGCAACCGGATCGTCCGGCTCTGGTTGACCAGCGCCCGTTCAATGCTCTGGCGGATCCACCAGGTCGCATAAGTCGAAAACCGGCACTCCTTGCTCAGCTTGAACCGCTCCACAGCCTTGATCAGGCCCATGTTCCCTTCTTCGATCAGGTCGAGGAACGGCAGGCCACGGTTCATATAGCGCTTGGCGATCTTGACCACCAGCCGCAGATTCGATTCGATCATACGGTCGCGGGCAGCCATATCGCCCTGGGAGATCTTCAAGGCCAGCTCCCGTTCCTCGGCAGCGGTCAGCAGGTTGGTTTTCTGGATTTCTTTCAGGTAGAGTTTGATGGCGTCATCGGAGCGCGCATCGCTCTCCTCCTCCTTCTCCTGGGCTTTTTCTTCTTCCTTGAGCTGAGCAAGATTCGGCTCGGTATCGTCATCATCATTCACCTGCGCCGATACCATGTCGTTGTCATCAAGATCCACGTCATTCAAGGCTTCAGAATATTCATCCATAACAACCCCCAGATGTCCCCGTATTGAGTCGAAAGTCTAGTGAAAACGATATTTTATGGCAAGTAAAAAATCGGATTCACGGGATTTTTACCGGACCTTGCCTCGAAGTACAGACGGGGCACCCCGCCGCTCGGCGGCGTTCCCGACAAGGCTATTTGCTGCCCCTGGCTGACGAAACTTCCCGCCTCGACCAGATTCTTACGATTGAATCCATAGACCGAATAAAGGGCATCATCGTGCTGAATAATCACCAGGTTGCCATAACCGGGAATTCCATTACCGCTGTAGATGACCTTGCCGGCTGCGGCACTTTTAACCGGGCTGCCCGAGCGGATGGCAATTTCGATCCCGTTGCCGGTAGTCGTGGCCGGCTTGGAACCGAAAGATTTGATCACCTTGCCCTTGACCGGCCATTGAAACAACCTTTTTTGGGCACGAACCGGTTTGCCGGCCAGCTGCGGTTTGCCGACCGGTTGACGCTGAGTCCTTGCGGATGGCGCCGCGGTGGGCTTGATTGACCTGACGGGAGGTCGCTGTACCGGCTTGACAACGGGAGCCGGTGGGTTGGACCGGACGACAGGCTTCGTCACTTCAGTTACGGTCGGCCTGACCGACCTGACCCGGGTGGCTCCGGGAATGAACAAACGATCGCCGATCGCCAGGCGGGACGGGTCAGAGACATGATTGATCCGTGAAATACGCTCCGGTTCGACCTGATAGGTTTTGGCGATCTGGTAAAGGGTCTGCCCTTTTTGCACGGTATGGTAAACGCCGCGCGGCGGTGAACAGGCGAACAGCAAAACCACTGACAGGCTGACAACCCAACATCGAATCAACATAATGAGAATCGAAAACCCTCGGCATGGCAAGAGAATATGCTGACTAACTTAGCAAATTTCGTCCATTCTGGTCAATCGAGCATCAATGCATCCCCTTGACGACAGCCAGCAGCACCAGAATCAGCAGCGCCGCCAGCAAGGTCAGCCAGTTGAAATGACGCTCGATAAACGCCTTGACCGGCAATCCGTACCTATGGAGCAACCAGGAAACCAGAAAAAATCGCAGGCCGCGACTGATCACCGAAGCGCAGAGGAACAACATGAAGTTGAGTTCGAAAACTCCGGCACCGATGGTGAAAATCTTGTAGGGAATCGGGGTAAAACCGGCGGTGAAAACGGCCCAGAAGCCGTATTCGCGAAACAGATGCTGCACCTGGGCAAAGATCTCCGGGGTAAACCCGGGGATATAGGTATAAAACAACTCCTGCAGCAACCCCCACAAACCAAGACCGAGCAGATAGCCGAGTCCGCCGCCGAGAGCCGAGCCGGCGGTACAGACCGCTGCATAACGAAAGGCCTGCTGCGGGCGAGACAGGCAGAGCGACATCAGCAGAATATCCGGCGGCAGCGGGAAAAATGAGGACTCGACAAACGCGAGCAGAAACAGCGCCAGGGTACCGTAGTGCGAATCGGCCCAGCTCAGCACCCAGTCATAGGTCCGTTTCAGAAACTTCATCATCATTCGTCTCCCCAGCCGTGTTCTCCTATCAGGGGGACAAAGCGGCAATCAAGCAGCTGCTGGTGGACAAATTCCGCGCCATTCCGAACCACCTTGGTAAGAACCTGGGTAAAGCGCGGACCGACCGGGATAATCAGCCGTCCCCCGGCCGGGTTGAGTTGCGCCAAATACTCCTCAGGAATTTCGGGGGCACCGGCGGTAACCAGGATCGCGTCAAACGGGGCCCGGTCCGACCAGCCAAGAGTGCCGTCGCTGAGCTTGATATTGACATTGAACAGGTGTAGTTGGTCGATGATACGTCGGGCACGGCGCGCCAGTTCGGGAATCCGCTCGACCGTATAGACCTTACGGGCCAGTCGGGATAGTACCGCCGCCTGGTAACCGGAACCGGTCCCAACCTCCAGGACCTCCTCGTCGCCGGTCAATTCGGCGGCAGCCGACATATAGGCAACGATATAGGGTTGCGAGATGGTCTGGCGATGGCCGATCGGCAAAGGAAAGTCACCATAGGCCTGCTGCTCAAAACCAGCCTCGACGAACAGATGCCGGGGGATCTCAAGCATGGCCTGGATGACCCGTTGATCGGTAATCCCCTTGTTGATCAGCTGCTGCTCGACCATCCGCTTGCGTGCAATGGAATAGTTCACGTTCTCACTACCTGTCAGCCGGGTCGAAACGAATGGTCTCTGGGAGCTGCTGCAGAAGTTGTAAGGATTTGTAATTGGTCAGGTCGAGATGTAACGGGGTGATCGACACCAGACCATCACCGGTTGCCTGCGAGTCAGTCCCCGGCTCGTCAGCGAAACCGAGTCCGGTTCCACCAATCCAGTAATACTTGCGGCCGCGGGGATCAAGTTTTTCGACAATCATATCCTGGTACTGGCGCTTACCCTGCCGGGTCAGCGCCACCCCGCCGGGCTTGCCCTTAGGAATATTCACGTTGAGAAAGGTATCGCGCGGCAGTCCCGAGTTGATCACATAGCCGCACAGGTGGGCAGCCACCTGGGCAGCCCACTTGAAATGACGCGTCTGAAACGGGCCTTCGGCCAACGACAGGGCGACGGCCGGCACGCCCATCAGGGTCGCTTCCATGGCCGCCGAAACGGTACCGGAATAAGTAATATCATCCCCCAGGTTGGCCCCACGGTTGATCCCGGACAGGACAATATCCGGCTTGATTTCGAGCAAT
>DATFMT010000019.1:0-19219 GCA_035266745.1 Geothermobacteraceae bacterium
GTGATTATCGATGGCGGCACGAAAACCGGTGTGACAACCATGTATATGGATGTCGGGCTCGATACCGGCGATATGCTGGTCAAGCGGGCGACCCCGATCGGCGATCGGGAGACGGCCGGCGAACTGCATGATCGCCTGGCCAAACTCGGCCGCGAAGCGATGGAAGAAACCCTGCGTCAACTCTGTGCGGGCACCCTGCAGCGCGAGGTGCAGGATGACAGCCTGAGCTGTTACGCGCCGATGTTGAAAAAGGAAGATGGGGTGATCGACTGGTCGCAGCCGGCGGTACAGATTCACAATCAGGTGCGCGGTCTCGATCCCTGGCCGGGCGCCTACACCTGGCTCGACGGGGAGGTCCTGAAACTGGCGGGTACGGTTCCGACGGGAGAATCCGGCTCTGCCGGTACCGTTTTGAAAAGCTCTGCCGACGGAGTCCTGGTGGCCTGCGGGGCAGGCTCCATTTTGATCCAGCAACTGCAATTACCCGGGAAGCGCCGCTTGCCGGCTGCCGACTTTTTACGTGGGCGGGCCCTGCCCCCGGGAACCCGACTTGGCCAATGACTGAAGCAGACAGCAACGAACGCTATCAGCCGCGCAAGCGGCTTTTTATTGGTTTGCTCGGTGTCGCCTGTGCGCTGGTGTTGTTAATCGCCTTCCTGCTCTGGTGGGTCCCTTCGGTTGGCCTGGAGTCGATCCATCCGGCCCTGCCGGTGATCTTCGGGGTGGTCCTCGGTTTGCTGGCGTTGTTCCTGGTCGGTGGTTTGTCGTTGCTGGTTCTGACCCTGCTGACCGGCCGCGACCTGTTTTTCTCCCAGCGGCTGCGCGGGGCCGTCATCAAGTACCTGTTCCCCGGGATTATCAGTCTCGGCCGCCTGGTCGGGGTTAATCGCGATACCCTGCAGCAGTCGTTCATCGCCCTGAACAACCAGTTGGTCCGGGCCAAGAAGATCAGGGTCACCCCGGACCAGGCGATGATCCTGTTGCCGCACTGTATCCAGTTGTTCGATTGTGACATCAAGATTACCGGCGATGTCAACAAGTGCATCCGTTGTCAGCGCTGTGATATCAGCGGCCTGGCCGAAATCGCCCAGCAGCGTGGCATCGACATTGCCGTCGCGACCGGCGGCACCCTGGCTCGCAAGCTGATCGTCGAAAAACGCCCCAGGTTCATCCTGGCGGTTGCCTGCGAAAGGGACCTGACTTCGGGGATCCGTGACTCTTACCCGTTGCCGGTTATCGGCGTGCTGAATTATCGCCCGCATGGCCCCTGCTTCAACACCAAGATCGTCCTCCCGGAAGTCGAAAAGGCGCTGGATGAGCATGTCCTGCCGCCGGTTTGAGCCTCCCTTGATTTCCACGGATCGCGTGATTATATTGCCGTAAACTGGTTCCGGTGGTTCATCATGAACAGCCGAGATCAAGTGCGTGTGAGGCGACGATGAATACTTTGCGAACCGCTATCCTGATGGTGCTGCTGACCCTGATTCTGGTCTGGGCCGGTGGCGCTCTGGGCGGTCAGTCCGGCGCCCTGCTGGCGCTGCTGCTGGCCGGAATCATGAACTTTGGCAGCTACTGGTTCTCCGACCGGATCGTGATCAAGATGTACCGTGGCACCGAGGTCAACAGCGGCCCGCTGTTCGAGGTGGTTGCCGAACTCTGCCAGCGTAACAACCTGCCGTTGCCCAAGGTTTACCTGTTGCCACAGTCAACACCGAACGCCTTTGCGACCGGGCGTAATCCGGAGCATGCGGCGGTTGCCGCAACCGAAGGCATACTGCAGATCCTGAATCAGGATGAATTGATGGGCGTCATGGCTCACGAGTTGAGCCATGTCCAGAACCGTGACATTCTGATCGGCTCGATCGCCGCCACGGTGGCCGGGGCGATTTCCTACCTGGCTCACATGGCCCAATGGGCGATGATCTTTGGCGGCGGGCGCGATGAGGAAGACAGTAATCCGCTGGCGCTGATCGGCATGATGATCTTTGCCCCGCTGGCCGCGCTGCTGGTTCAGATGGCGATTTCCCGTTCCCGCGAATACCAGGCCGATGCCCGGGGCGCGCAGTTGTGCGGTCATCCGCACAGCCTGGCCAGCGCGCTGCAAAAACTCGAAGCGGCCAATCGGCAGCGACCGATGCGCCAGGTCAACCAGGCAACCGCGCATATGTTCATTGTCAGCCCGCTGAACGGGCAGGGACTGGCCGGACTCTTTTCGACCCATCCACCGATGGCCGAGCGGATTCGCCGCCTCGAGGCGATTCAGGCAGGCTAATCGATCCGGGGCGTGGTGAGCACGCCCCTTTTTATTGCGGAAGGAACGAGCTTGAAGAGAGCCAATCCACGTCAAATTGCCTACCAGGTGCTTGGCAAAGTGGCCGAAGGGGGCTATTCCGACCTGGCCCTGGATGCCGAATTGGGCCGGCATCCGGGACTCGACCCGCGCGACCGGGGACTGGTGACCGAACTGGTCTACGGGGTGCTGCGTCAGCAGGGGCGGGTCGACTATGCGTTGGGACGTTTCTGCAACCAGCCGTTGCCGAAACTCGAAGCGCGGGTTCGGCGCCTGCTGCGCATCGGCGCCTACCAGCTCCTCTGCCTCGACCGGATACCTCCTTCAGCTGCGGTCAATACGACCGTAGAACTGGCCCGCCAGCAACAGCTCGAACGGGCGACCGGTTTTATCAACGGGGTTTTGCGCGGACTGATCCGCGGTCTCGACCAGCTGACCTGGCCAGACCGGGTGCAGGATCCACAGGGCTATCTGGTCCATGTCGGTTCGCTGCCGGACTGGCTGGCGAAGCGCTGGCTGCAGGCGTTCGGGGCCAATGAGGCCTGCCTGCTGGCGGACGCGATGGCGCAGCCGGCGCCTCTGACGATCCGGGTCAATACCCTGTGTGCCGAACCGGCCGCGGTGCTGGCCAGGTTACAGGAGTTTGACCCGGATGCCCGGCCCTGTGACTATGCTCCCGAAGGGATCCGCCTGTCACACGCTGCGGTTCTGGCCGAACTCGAACCGGAGTCCTTTCAGGTCCAGGACCAGGCCAGCATGCTGATTCCGCATCTGCTCGGTGCCAAGCCGGGCGAACAGCTTCTCGACGCCTGCGCGGCGCCCGGCGGTAAAACCACCCAGCTGGCGGCCTTGGCGCAGAACCGGGCCGAAATCGTCGCCATTGATTTGCATCCACACCGGGTCAAGCTGCTGCAGAATGGTGTCAAGCGGCTGCAGTGCCAGGGGGTCTCGGCGCGGGCCTGGGATTTGACCAGCCCCCCACGCTTTATCCCATCGGCCAGTTGTGACCGGATCCTGCTCGATGCGCCCTGCTCCGGCCTTGGTGTGCTACGGCGCAATCCCGAGACCCGCTGGAACCGCAAGGAGACCGACATCAGCTCGCTGGTGCAGCTGCAGTTGCGGCTGTTCGACATTGTTGCGCCGCTGCTTAAACCGGGCGGCAGCCTGGTTTATTCGCTCTGTACGACCACTCCGGAGGAGACGACCGGGGTGCTCGACACCTTTCTCGAACGGCACCCCGAGTTCCGGCTTGCCGATCTGTCCGCCCAACTGCCAAGCGCCTGGCATGAGCTGCTCGATACGCAGGGCTTCTTACGCACCGCCCCCCACCGCCATGATGATATGGATGCCTTCTTTGCCGTTAAATTGGCAAAAAAATCCTGAAACCGGCTGGTCGGCGGTTGTGTGCGACCGGATTGATTAAGTTGCGCAAAAATAGTAAGCTGCCTCAACCGTTTAGCCGTGCCGCTGGCCGGCTTTCTGACCGGCGCGTTTATCAAGTGTGGCATAGCGGTCCGGGTATGCATACCAGTCAAAAGGAGTTCCGCATGGTCAAGATTTCACCATCCATTCTGTCCGCCGATTTTGCCCGTCTGGGCGAGGAAATACAGGCCATCGAGCGTGGCGGAGCCGACTATGTCCATGTTGATGTCATGGATGGGCATTTCGTACCCAACATCACCATCGGTCCTCTGGTGGTCGACGCCGTGCGCAAGATCACCGATCTGCCGCTGGATGTTCATTTGATGATTGAAAACCCGGACCTGTATATCGCGGATTTTGCCCAGGCCGGCGCGGATATCATCACCGTTCACCAGGAGGCGGTGTCGCATCTGCACCGAACAGTGCAGCTGATCAAGAGTTTTGGGAAAAAAGCCGGCGTCTCCATCAATCCGGCCACCCCAGCCTCAAGCCTCGACATGATCCTGGCCGACCTCGACCTGGTGCTGGTGATGACGGTTAACCCGGGCTTTGGTGGCCAGAGTTTTATCGACTCCTGCCTGCCGAAAATCCGGCAACTGCGCGAGCAGATCACCGAACGCGGGTTGGCGGTGGAACTGGAAGTCGACGGCGGGGTCAAAATCGATAATATCGGCGAGATCGCTGCGTCCGGTGCGGACGTGTTTGTGGCGGGGAGCGCGGTCTTCGGGGCGGCCAATTACGCAGCGACCATCGCGGCGCTGCGCCAGAACGCCATCACGGTCAAGGTGTGACCATCGATCGAGACCGGCTGCGCCAGCGCCTGGCCGAAGCCGGACACCGGAAACTGCCCCTGCAGGAGCTGCGCCCGGCAGCGGTGCTGGTCCCCCTGTTTCATTCTGACAATGAAGACCGGTTGCTGCTGACCCGGCGCACCGACGAATTGGAGCATCATGGCGGCGAGATTTCATTTCCGGGGGGCGGTTGGCACGCAGAAGATCCCGATCTGTTGACCACAGCGTTACGCGAGACCGAAGAAGAAATGGGCATCAGTCCTGACGATGTCACCGTCTATGGCCGCCTGGACGATTTTATCTCGATCTATAACTTTCGGGTGACCCCCTATGTCGGCGAGTTTCCTTACCCTTATCGCTACCGAGCCAATCCGTCCGAAATCGCCGAGGTGATCGAATTGCCGCTGCGTCTGTTCTTGCAAAAAGGGGTGTGGCACCAGGAAAACTGGACCCACCAGGGACGGGCGCACCCGGTTGATTTCTACCAGATTGACAACTACCTGGTCTGGGGGATGACTGCTGCCATCTTGAGACATTTTTTTCAACGCTATGGACTGGTTGAGAGTTAGCAAGGGAACATTGCATTGACCGGGCAATTCGTTACACTGGTTGCCAATAGTCATTCCGGGGGCTGCCAATGATGAACTTTTTCCGTAACCTCAGTCTGTTGAGTAAAATGACCCTGATCGTGGTGGTGATTCTGGTCGGGTTTTTTGCCATTTCGTCGTGGCTGAATTTTCGGCAGCAGCAAGAATCCGTCATGACCGAAGCGGTTGAAAAAGCGCGGATTGTTGCCTTCGAAGCGATTCGCACCAGAGAATATCTTTCGCAGCAGTTACAAAACGGCCAAGTCCCTTTGTCACTGGAGCGCTATGGGTTGATCCCGGTGGTTGCTTCCCAACGTATCGGGGCAGATGTGGCCAAGGATGTCGATTACCGGATTCGCCAGACTTCGCGCCGCTATCGCAACCTGAAGAACGCGCCGGATGCCTTCGAAAGCCAGGCCCTGGAGCAATTTGTCGCCGACCCGCAGCTGGACGAAAAGTACGCGATCACCGAACTCCAGGGGGAAAAGGTTTTCCGTTACCTGCGCCCGTTTGTCGTCGATCAGAGCTGCCTGCAATGCCATGGTGACCCGGCGACGGCACCGGATTTCATCAAGCGTCTCTATCCGCCGGAGCAGGACCAAGCTTACAATTACCGGGTGGGAGAGGTGATCGGTGCCGCTTCGGTCACGATCCCGATGGCCAACCTGGACCGCCAGCTGATGGCCAATCTGCGCAACACCCTGGTTGGGCTCGGAGTGATTTTCCTCGCCCTGGTGGCCTGTCTTGGCTTGTTGATCCGCTTTGCCGTTACCGCGCCGCTGGAACATTTCGGCAGGGCGATCGACAGTGTTATCCGCACCGGCCGGTTCGAGAAACAGCTTCCGGACCGGGGCAGCGATGAAATCGGCCGGCTGATCCGTGGCTTCAACAGCATGATGGAAGATCTGCAGGAAAAAACCGCCAACCTGGAAGAGTCCGACCGGCGCTTCCGGGCCTTGACGGAAACGGCCCGTGACAGCATCGTTTCGTTCCTGGCCAACGGTCAGATCATTCTTTTCAATCGCCAGGCGGAAAAACTGTTCGGTTACAGCAAGGCCGAGGTGCTCGGTTTGTCGATCAGCGATCTGGTTCACGAAAAATGCCGGGAATTTCACGCCGTTGGGGTTGAGGCCTATCTGGCCGCCGAAGCGGCCAGGTTGATCACTGAAACCCGCCGGGTTGCCTGTCGGCGTCGCGATGGTGAGATGGTGTATCTCGAGCTGAGCCTGTCCGAAGCCGAGTCTGATGGCCACCGTTTCTACACGGCGATCTTGCGTGAAGCGGCCAGCTAGGACAGGGCGGAGAAGATCGTTGGGTTGGAAGAGCGGCTGAGTGGATGGCCCAGGAGGGAACGGTCAGGCAATGCAGAATGCGTCAGACCAGCAGTGGGTCGAGAGCGCCTTGTTCGTCGAGGCTGAACAGCTCGTCGCAGCCGCCGATCAGTTGGTCGTTGATGAAAATTTCCGGGACGGTACTGCGGCCGGAGCGCTGAATCATTTCTGCTTCTTTCTCCGGGCTTCGGTTGACGTCGTACTCGATAAAATCGACCCCTTTGATTTTCAATAGTTCCTTGGCCCGGTGACAGTAAGGACAGTAGTTCTTGGTGTAGATTTCAATTTTCCCCATGGAAGTAACTCCTGATTTTCAGCTGCAGGGAATTGATTTTATCTCAGCGCCGAAAAGATGCAAGCGGTTGCGGAAGGATAGCTATGATACGCAGGCAAAAAATGTGGATCCGGGTTGTGCTGATGCTGTTGTTCTGCCTGGTCGGCTGTTCGCTCCCATCCAAAGTGGTGCAGCCGGAAAGTCAGTTTGTCAGGGCACAAGATGACTTTATGCAGCGACTGCGTTGGAAGGATTACCAGGGCGCGGCGAAGCACTTTACCGAACCGCTTCAGGATGGATTCTTACAGCAGTTTCGTAACGCCGATCAGCTGAATGTGACCGATGTCAGTTTGCAGCATGCCAAGTATCTCGCCGAAACGGAGCAGATGGAATCCGAAGTTGCAGTCGAATATTTCCTCCTGCCGTCAGCGACTGTCAAGACGTTTTGTTTTGAACAGCAGTGGACCTATTTTCGGAGTGGCGAAAAACTGACCGGCGAGTGGCGAATTACCAGTCTTTTTCCTCAGTTCCCAGGTCTCGAAAGCCCTTGAAAAGGTTAATTTTTGCTTGATTTCAGCTTCTTCCCTGTGGTAGATATCTGCATACTGTATACAGAATAGGGGGAGGACGGCAGGAGTGTATTTGACGTTCTTTCCCTTTTTTCGGGCGGTTCTGCGTCTTATCTTCGTAAGAGGCCGGACATAGAGGAGGTTCATCTTGTCACAAGTCGTGTTTTCCAGTTGGGGACGAAATATTGTTGATAACCGGCAGGGTGGTGAGGCTGATCTTGCTTCATTGAAGTTGAAGCTGCCGGATTCCTACCTTGATGAAGGCAAGGTCGGTGCGTTCATGGGATGGGACGGAATTGTCGTACTCGACCCGGCCACCGACGTGGTCGCCATGGCCGCCGAATACATGCAGCGGGTACAGGAAAAGCATTGCTGCGCCAAATGCAGCCCCGGTAAAAAAGGGACACGGGTCCTGCAGGATACCCTCAAGCGCATCGTCACCGGCCACGGTGAAGAGAGTGACCTCGAGGTCATCGAAGGGCTCTCTGACCTGCTCGACAACTGCAAGTGCACTCTCTGCATGACGTCGGCAATCCCGGTGATCGACAGCGTCAAATATTTCCGCGATGACTACCTGGCCTATATCCGCGGCGACAAGAAGGCCTCCCTGGCCAAGGCCTACTATGACAAGCTGACCGCGCCCTGCACCGATCGTTGTCCGGCTCATATCGACATTCCCGCTTACGTCGAGGAGATCAAGGAATACCGCTTCGACGAGTCGCTTTCGAGTATCCGTCGCAACATGCCGATTCCGGCGGTCTGCGGACGGGTCTGTCCGCACCCCTGCGAGTCGGCCTGTCGGCGCGGGTTGGTCGACGATCCGATCAGCATCATGGTGCTGAAGCGGGTCCCCTCCGACCATGAGTGGATGCACCACAAGCAGCCGCCGATGCAGCCCAAGGCGTCCACCGGCAAGAAGGTTATCGTTGTCGGTGCCGGCCCGGCCGGACTGACCTGCGCTTATTACCTGGCCCTCGAAGGGCACCAGGTTAAGATCATCGACATGCTCAGCGAGCCGGGTGGCACGGTCGCCGTCGGGATCCCTGATTACCGGATGCCGCGCCAGCTGCTGCAGCGCGAAGCTGATATCATCGCTGCCCTGGGTGTCGAAATCGAATACGGGGTCAAACTCGGCCGCGACGTTTCCTTGCGCGAACTGAAAGAACAGTACGATGCCGTTTTCCTCGGCACCGGCGCCTTCAAGTCCAAGCCGATGGGCGTCGAAGGCGAAGACCAGGGCTACGAGGGTTTCTCCGAGGGAGGGATCAACTACCTGCGTGCGGTTGCCCTGGACCAGGGGATGGTGACCCCCAAGCGGGTCATCGTGGTCGGCGGCGGCAACACCGCCATCGACTGTGTCCGGGTCGCCCTGCGCGAAGGGGCCGAGGAATCGATCCTGGTTTACCGCCGGACTCGCAAGGAGATGCCGGCCGAGTACTATGAGGTCGATGACGCTGAAGAAGAAAACGTCAAGTTTGAGTTTCTGCGCAATCCGACCCGGTTGGTCACTGAGAACAACAAAATCGTCGGGGTCGAGGTTGTCGTCATGGAACTGGGCGAACCGGATGAGTCCGGTCGCCGGCGTCCCGCCCCGGTCCCCGGCAGCGAATATGTTATTCCCTGCGACATGGTCATCCCGGCCATCGGCCAGGATCCCGACCTCTCGTATCTGGAGGATGGCGACTACGGGATTCAGCAGACCCGCTGGAGCAGTATCGTAACCCACGGCGGGACCATGATGACGGATAACGAAGGGATTTTCGCCGGTGGCGACTGCGAATATGGCGCCATGACCGTCGTCCTGGCCGTCGGACATGGCCGTCGCGCCGCCCGCGTCATGCACCGCTACCTGACCGAAGGGAAGGCCTACCTCGACCCCGAGGATGCGATGGAAGATATCGTCAATAACCTGCGGGTCTTTGATGACCAGGAAAATGTCGGGATCTGCGGTGGCCTGCACCGCGAGCACCAGCCGAAGGTCAATGGTGCCGAGCGGGCTACCAATTACGAGGAAATCGAACTGGCGATGCCCGAAAGCCAGGCGGTGCGAGAAGCCGAACGCTGCCTGCGGTGCTACCGGGTCGGTATGATTGCCGTCGCGTAAACGTCTTTACACTACCTGGCCCCATGGGCCCTCATGGCTTGGCATGACGCCACCACGAGCACTTTCATAGGTGATAAGAGTCAATGGTTAATCTTCAGATCGATGGAAAAGCCGTTCAGATCGAAAAGGGCGCGACCCTGCTTACCGCAGCGGAGAAGGTTGGCATCAAGATTCCGACCCTCTGTTTCCTGAAAAAGGTCTCCCCGACCGGCGCCTGCCGTATCTGCGTTGTCGATATCGAGGGGGTTGACAAGCCGATGGCCGCTTGTCACACCGTTGCGATAGAGGGGATGGTGGTCACGACCCAGACTCCCAAACTGAACCAGATTCGCAAGCAGATCGTCGAACTGCTGCTGGTCAATCATCCTCTCGACTGCCCGGTCTGTGATGCCGCCGGGGAATGCGAGCTGCAAAATATCTGTTACGATTTCGACGTCGACAAGCAGCCGTTCGAGGCAGAAGATGTCAACCCGGAGACCATCGACCGCTGGCCATTGATCCAGCAGGTCCCGTCCCGTTGCGTGATGTGCGAAAAATGTGTCAAGGTCTGCCACGAGACCGTCGGTTCGAGTGCCCTGTTCGTCAACGACAAGGGCGACATGGCCTTCATCGACAAGCATCTCGAACTGTGCGAGTTCTGTGGCAACTGCGTGCAGGTCTGTCCGACCGGGACAATGATCTCCAAGACCTTCAAGTTCAAGGCTCGGCCCTGGGAACTGACCCGCACCGAAAGCGTTTGCACCACCTGCAGCTGTCACTGCGAAATCGACATCCACACCAAGAAGAACCAGATCTACCGGGTGACTTCCAAGGACGAGAAAACCGTCAATGACGGAAATCTCTGTGGCGGCGGGTTCTTCGGCCACGACTATGTCAACGTCCCCGCGCGCTTGACCGCTCCGCTGACCGGACGGGGGTCTGATCAGCAGGAGATCTCCTGGAGCGAGGCCCTCGAGCAGTTGACGGCCAAGGCCAAAGACTTTGGCGGTGCTGCCTGCGCCGGCCTGACCGGCGGACGGCTGACCAACGAAGAGAATTACCTGTTCCAGAAGCTGTTCCGGGCCGGGTTTGGCAGTAACAACATCGATTCTGAAGCCAGCTTCGGTTACCTGCGCGCGGTCTCGACTCTCAAGCAGAGCCTGGGGCTGACCGGTGCGAGCAACCACCTCGATCGGATCGGCCGTTCGCAGGCGGTGCTGGTCTTTGGCGCTGACCCGACTGTCGAGGCACCGGCCGTCGACTGGCAGATCGAACGCAGCCTGCGCCGGGTTGACGGCAAACTGGTCGTGGCCAACCTGCGCAAAGTCAAGCTGAGCCGCCATGCCCATACGCCGCTGCAATATCGTCCGGGGAGCGAAGTCGCCCTGGCCAATGCCCTGACCCGCTTGGTCTTTGAGCAGGGGCTGGCAGACAGCGCCTACTTGAATCGATACCTGGCGAACAACGATGAACTCGGTGGCCTGCTGCAGCAGGTTGACCTGGACCAGGCCGTCAGTATGACCGGGCTGTCACTGGATCTGCTCAAGGAGGCCGCCCAGCACCTGGGCGAAGCGGACTCGGTCGCGATCGTGTTCGGCGCCGATGTAACCCAGGGCGCCAATGCCGAAGCGGCGACCCGGGCCCTGGCGAATCTGGCCGTGGTCTGCGGCGTCCTGCATGGTGATATCGGCGGCCTCTTCCCGCTCGATGAAAAGGGCAATATTCAGGGTACGGTCGATATGGGGGTCGCTCCGAGCCTGCTGCCCGGACTGGTCGATTATGCAGCGGGCCAGGCAGCTGCCGCAAAACTCTGGGGGTCTGAACTGCCCGCGAGCGGCCTTGGGGTCGAGGAAATTTTGGCCGGCATCGAAGCAGGAGCGATCAAACTGCTCTACCTGGCCGGGACCAATCCGCTTATTTCTTACCCAGAAAGTGGCCGCTGGCGCCTGGCGCTGGAAAAAGTTGCCTACCTGGTTGTGCAGGATATCCAGTCAAGCGAGTTGACCGCCATGGCCGACCTGGTCCTGCCGGCAGCGACTTTTGCCGAAAAATCAGGCAGTGTCACCGGAGTCGATGGTCGGGTCAGCTATCTTGCTCCGGCACTGAAACCGGTTGGCGGCAGTCGGCCTGACTTGGCCATTTTCAGTGACCTGCTCGCCCAATGTGGCGGTACCGCGACGGACCTGGTGGCCTTGCAGGATGAAATCAAGCAGCTTGCCGGGATCTACGAGGATATCTGCTTCACCGCAAGTGGCCGTAAGGTCTGCTACAAGCAGACCTGGGCGCCGGCCGAGAAGCAGCTCTCCATCGACATTCCTGCAGTCGCTGAGGTTGCCAGTGGGCTGACCCTGCTGAGTGGCAAGATTCTGTACCGCTTCGGGACGACGACAAATTCCTCTGCCGGCCTGGCTCAAGTTGCCGCAGCGGGTTATGTCGAGATGAACCCGGCCGATGCCGAGAGCCATAGCCTCAAGGATGGCAGTATGATTTCGCTGGCCAGCGAACTGGGGCAGACCAGCGGCCCACTCTTGGTGACGGATGCGGTTCCGCCGGGGGTCGTATTTGCTCCCTATCACTTCGCCGATGTCAATATCCGCAAGCTAATTCCAAGCAGACAAAATTCTGTCGTCGTCAAGGTCGGCAAGGCTTGACGCAAAAGGCCAGACTGTTAGAATCAAGGCGCCGGGATTTTCCCGGCGCCTTTTTCTTTGGGCGCCTGGGGGCCGCAGGCAGAACACTGGGACTATCGGGATAAAATTGCCTATAATCAAGACGAGGACAACCAGGTGCGGCTGGCTGAGAACCGACCTTCTCAGGCAACCACCTGGTGCCAGTTGCCCGGTCAACTCCTTCACCCGCAGGTGCCTGCATGGAATCGTCTCTGGGTGGTGCAGGAGCGGGAAGGGTTTTTTGCTACCTGACAAGAGCTAGACATTGCCCGGGGGGCGACTTCGCTGAACGAGTCGGCGCAAGTCAAGGAGTAACAACAACGGGCCGGAGGGTTCGGTTTTCCCGAGCGTCCCGGCCGGCTAGGACTGAACGGATTCAGCATGCTCGAGCATTCGAAATTGCAGCTGTCGAAACGGGCCCATGCGGTGACGCCGTTTTTGGCCATGGAAGTCATGGAGCGGGCCAAAGAGCTCGAAGCCGCCGGCCGCGAAGTTATTTACCTCTGTCTCGGCGAACCGGACTTCAAGACTCCGGACCCGGTTGTGCAAGCGGTTGTCGAAGCGGTTCAGGCTGGCGAGACCTCCTATACTCACTCGCTCGGCCGGCTCGACCTGCGTGAAGAGGTGGTCGCCCACTACCGATCCCGCTATGGTGTTGCTCTGCAACCGGAACAGGTGCTGGTTTCGGCCGGGACCAGCCCGCTGATGCTACTGTTGTTCTCGGCCCTGCTCGAGCCTGGCGACGAGGTGATCCTGCCTGATCCGAGCTACGCCTGCTATCCGAATTTTATCCGCTTTTTCGATGGCGTGGTCCGCTACCTGCCGACCCGCTCAGAGGATGCGTTCCAGCCTTCACCGCAGTCGGTCAGGCAGATGCTCGGCCCGAAAACCCGGGCCCTGATGGTCAACTCCCCTTCCAACCCGGCCGGGTCGGTCCTCTCGGCAGACTGGCTGCAGCAGCTGGCCGAACTGCCAATCACCCTGGTCTCTGATGAAATTTATCACGGCTTGACCTACCTGGGGGAAGAGCGGAGTGCGCTGGAATTTTCCAGTGAGGTGTTCGTCCTCGGCGGGTTTTCCAAGACCTATGCCATGACCGGCTGGCGACTCGGCTACATGATCATCCCGGTGGAATGTGTCCGCACCTTCCAGAGCCTCCACCAGAATTTTCTGATCAGTGCTAACAACTTCGTGCAGGTCGCCGGCGTTGCTGCGTTACGCTACGGACAACCTTACGTGGAGACAATGCGTCTGGAATATGATCGGCGGCGCAGATTTTTGCTGGACGGATTAAAAAAAATCGGCTTGCGGGTGGAGCGTGATCCGGTGGCGGCCTTTTACATTCTGGCCGATGCCCGGCATATCTCCAGCGATTCCAAGCTGCTGGCCAGAGAGATTCTCGAGGCAACCGGTGTTGCTGTGACACCGGGAGTTGATTTCGGCCCGGCCGCGGAAGGTTTCCTGCGTTTTTCCTACGCCAATTCCCTGGAAAACATCGAAAGGGCCTTGCAGTTATTGGCAGGGTTCCTGGAGAGCCGTCAAGCTTAGGCCGTGCGTTCGCGGTTAATGCTCATGGTAGCCAAGGACGACCAGCAGGCAGCTGCCGTCCGCGATCACGTTCAGGCCATACTGTTCAGCTTTGGCGATAGCTTGCGGGTTTTCTGCCCCAGGCTGCATCCAGAGATTCTCAATTCCCTTTTCAATTGCCAGATCAACGACTGTCGTTGTGACTTCGGGCGGAGTAATGATCGAAATGCTTTTGACTTCCGGGGGCAGGTCAGTGACTGAAGTGACGCATTTGGTCCCTTCAATCTCGGTTTCCAATGGATTGACGCCAATGACGGTCTTTCCGTTTTGCTGATAACAACGTAAAACCTTGTTGCCATATTTATGTCGCTTGGTCGAAGCCCCGACAACTCCGAATGCTGACGCGGTTAAAAACTTTGCAATCTTCTCCTCGATATTCATGAGTAGTCTCCGATCATGCGATAACTATCAGCCTTCTAGATTCTAGCCGCACGGCAGTCTCCCAGCAAGGCATCCCGCGTAATGACCCGAAACTGATGCGGTGAGCGATGTTCTTCAACAGCTCAGATCACGCTGCTGGGCACGCTGATAAGCCGGTCGGGCGAGATGTCGTTTCGCGTATGTCTCAAGCCGTTGATCGTCAAGCGAGACCTTGAAGGCCTGCGCCCAGCCGAGGGTATGGGCCGCAAGCAGATCGGCAGCAGAAAAGCTGTCGCCAATCAAGTGGCCAGATTCATTGACCCCCTCTGCAAGTATCGCCGCCGCTCGCCCAAACTCGTACAGCGCAGTGGGCGCGATTTCCGGGATTCGGTAGTCTTTCGGCAGGGCAAATTTGTGCTTGGCCAGGGTCCAGAGCGGTTGTTCCAGCTCAGTCAGGACAAAGAACGCCCATTGCAGGTAGCGGGCGAAATCGAGGCTGCCGGGAGGCGGGGTCAGGCCGGCTTCGGGGTGGCGGTCGCCGAGATAAGTGAGGATCGCCGCCGATTCGGTGAGGCAGAAGTCATCGTCGCACAGGGTCGGAACCTTGCCGGATGGATTGAGGGCACGATAGTCTGCCGACTGACCTGCGCCGGACCCAAGATCAACCTTGCTGTACTGGTACTCGGCACCGAGTTCTTCGAGCATCCAGAGAACCCTGACCGAGCGGGATTTAGGAAATCCATAGACTTTCAGCATACAGTGCTCCTTTCGGGATTAGCTATCTTGACTATAGCAGAGCTGAATCCCTTGGCCAGGCTGCAGCTCACCCGGTCGCCTTACCCCGGATCTGCAACGGTCATCCAGGGTGGTACCGGGCAATCGAGTGCCGCGGCCAGGGCGCGGAACAGCTCGAGTTCGGCCGGCTTGATTTTGCCATCGGCAACCAGGCATTCGAGGAAGGCGGCCAGCAGCTTTCGCTTCAGCTGCGGACTGATCTGTTGCAGTTTGACCAGGGCCTGGTCGAGTTGCAGCCGGGAGCAGTCTTTCATATCCAGCAGCTTGATCTGTAACCCGGGTTCGTTCAGCACCCTGGCGCCCTGTTGGAAACTCGACAGCACAGATTCGGGGTCGGCGTGTCCGAGATGGGCCAGTAGCGACAGGACCAGCGTGGCTTCCTGCTCGACGCCGCGCAAGGCGTAAATCTGCACGATGCTGCGTATTTTACCAATCCGGAACTGGCGGTCCAGGGTACGGATCACCAACTGCCGGACGAAATATTCGAACAGGCTGATTTTCCGGTCGGCGTCACTGAGCAACCTGACCTGCCTGCGGAGCTGCCGGTACTGGCGTGGCGACAGGGACCGGAGGGCTGGAAGCAGCAGGTCGATTAACAACAGTCGGATTTCCGGGGGCAAATCGCTGAGCTGTCGCTGCAGGCTGGACACGTTGTCGAGCAACACCGCATCACTTTCCTGCTGCAGTTGCTGCAACTGGCGCTCAAGAACATCTTGCCGGGGATCGAGCAGTAAGGCGCATAACAGTGCTGCCGCCTCGAGCGGATTTTCGCTGGCGGTTTTCAAGGACGGAGGAAGCGACCGCAGCAGCTGCTGCGCTTTGGCAACCTGGGCCTCTTCGAGTGTCCCGACCCGTTCCAGCAGCCCCATGACCGCGGCCCCGTTCAAGGCTGATCCGGCCGCACCGGTTTTTGGGCGCTGCACATAACCCTGCTGCGCTTCCGGGGCCGGGAGTGGCGTAACCTTCGGAAAACAGCCATCAAAGGCGGGGTCGAGCAGGCGGATCCGTTCTTCCAGCGGCGGATGGGTGGCGAAGGCGCTCAGCCAGGACTCCTTCAGGCCGTTGCCGAAGTACATGTGGCTGGCCAGTGCCGCCTGCGGATGCCGCAACCGGGAGCCCTGGTCGAGTCCGCCGATCTTTTTCAGCGCCCCGGCCAGTCCAAGCGGATTGCGGGTGTACTGGACCGCCGAGGCATCGGCCAGCTGTTCGCGTTGCCGGGAGATGGCACTTTTGATCAGCTGCCCGAACAGGTAGCCGAGGTAGCCGAGCAGCCAGAGCGCCAGACCGGAGGCGAGGAACGGGCCGTTGCCTTTGCTGCGCCGACCATGGCTCAGCCCGCGCAGCAGGCTGCCGCCGACCTGGTTGAGCAGCAGAATGCCGTGCAGCCAGCCGATCAGGCGCAGGTTAATCAGGGTGTCGCCGTTGAGCAGGTGACTGAATTCGTGGGCGATGACCCCCTGCAGTTCTGCGCGATTGAGCAGTTCCAGCGTACCGCGGGTGACGCAGACGATGCCGTCGTTGATGTTGAAGCCCGAGGCGAAGGCATTGATCCCTCGCTCGCGATCCAGGATATAGACCTCCGGGACCGGCATGCCGGCGGCGATCGCCATCTCTTCGACGACGTTCAATAACTGTCGTTCATGCAAGTCGGTGCTGCCGGAAGCAATCCGGCGGGCGTCGAGAATCTCGGCGATTCGCCGTCCGCCCTGGCGTAGCTGGCTGATCTGGTAGAAGGTGCCGGCGAGGATGATGGCCGCCGTGGAGCCGGCGGTCCAGAGAAACCATTCCATATCCCACCAGCTAACGGGAGTGGCGGATCGGGCGTACTCGGTCGAGGCATACAGCAGCAGACCGCGCGCCGCCAGATAGACCGAAAGGATAATCAGAATGACCGCCAGGCAAAAATAGCCGATCAAAAGCAGGGTGCTGCGACGGGCCTGATCCTGGCGGGCGAAGAAATCGTTCATCTGGTGCGGATCAGCTGAACGAAACCTGCGGCGCCTGGCGCTGTTCCGGCGTTTCAATCTCCAGCAACTGGGCCGGTTGGAAAGCGAAGGTTCCGGCGATCAGATTGCCCGGGAAGACTTCGCGCGAGGTGTTGTACTGCATGACCGAGTCGTTGAAGGCTTGGCGCGCGAAGGCGATCTTGTTCTCGGTGGCGGTCAGCTCTTCACTGAGCTGCAGCATGTTCTGGTTGGCCTTGAGATCGGGATAGGCTTCCACCAGGGCGAACAGCCGGCCCAGCGTGCCGCCGAGCAGCTGCTCGGCTCCGGCCAGCCCGGCGATCGCGGCGCCGTCGGCCGGGTTGGCAGCGGCCTTGCCGGCGGCTCTCTGCGCCTGATTGCGGGCCTGGATCACCGCCTCGAGGGTTTCCCGCTCATGGGCCATGTAGCCCTTGGCTGTTTCGACCAGGTTCGGGATCAGGTCGTAGCGCCGCTTGAGTTGGACATCGATCTGGGCGAAGGCGTTCTTGAAGCGGTTGCGCAAAGTCACCAGGTTGTTGTAGAGCATGACCCCGATCAGCGCGACCAGCACGAACAAAGCCAGAATGACCAGGAAGAACAGGCTTAACGATCCCATGAATCCCTCCAAAAATTTAACCGATAGGCCGAGCCGTTAACGAAGTGTCAGGGTAGCACCAGGGTAATCAGGTTGAGGAGCGGGCCGGGGAACAGGCCGAGGGCCAGAGTGCCGGCCAGGCAGAAAAACAGCACGGTGTGTTCCCAGACTTCACCCGGATGCAGACAGATCGAGCGCTCGTCGGCCATGAACAGGACGATGACCGGGCGCAGGTAGTAGTAGACCGAGATCAGCGAGGCGACGATCCCGAGCAGGGCGAGGCTCCAGAGATCGGCGCGTATCGCCGCGGCGAAGATGCCGAACTTGGCAATGAAGCCGGCGGTCGGCGGGATGCCGGCCAGCGACAGCAGGAAAAACGCCAGCGCCGAGGAACGGCGCGGGTGGTGGTAGCCGAGCCCGGCCAGGTCGGCATAATCCTGGGGCTCCTGCCCCTGCATGGCAAACGAGGTGATGACGCCGAAGGCGCCAAGGGTGGCAATCGAATAGACCACCAGGTAGAAAATAATCGCCCCCCGGCCATCGTCACCGCCGGCCAGCAGCGCCGTGACCAGGTAGCCCATGTGGACCACCGAGGAATAGGCGAGCATCCGTTTGAGATTGGTCTGGGCGATGGCGCCGAAAGTCCCCAGCACCAGCGACAGCACCGCCAGCACCCAGAGCACCGGGGTGAGATTGGTCAGCCCGTCCTCGGGAACCGCCGCCAGGGCGATCAAAAAAGCGGCGAACACGGCCCCCTTCGATCCGGTCGCAAGCAGTGCCGTCACCGAGGAGGGGGCGCCCTGATAGACATCGGGGGTCCAGAGGTGGAAGGGCGCCAGTGAAATCTTGAAGCCAACCGCGGCGAGCAGTAAACCCCAGCCGAGCAGCCCCAGCGGGCGCAGACCATGCTCCGTGGCCAGGCCGACCATCGCTTCTGGCAGATGAAAACTGCCGGTGGCGACATAGATCAGGGCGATCCCGAAGGTCAACAGGCCGGTGGCGACGATCCCCATCACCAGGTACTTCAGGCCCGCCTCGGTACCGAGCGCATGGTTCTTGTCGATGGCGATCAGGATATAAAGGACGATGGTGAAGGATTCCAGACCAAGGAACAGCCCGACCAGCGAGCTGGCGGCGGAGAGCAGGCTCATGCCGGCGGCGGCGAACAACACCAGTGAGGTGTATTCGCCACCGGGGAAGCGACGTTCCTTGCCGTAGCGGACCGAAAGCAGCAGGATCAAAGCGGCCAGCATCGACCAGAGGACGGCAAAAAAGCGTGCGAAGGGTCCGGTACTGAACATGCCGGCGACTTCCGGCACAGGCGGGGGGACCACTCCGGCGGCCAGGGTCGCCAGCAGGGCAATCCCGGCGCCGATCAGCATCAGCCGGCCACGCACCGGCCACCAGGCGCCGGCCATCAGCAGCACGGTCGAACCGATGGCGAGAATCAGTTGCGGCAGCAGGGCGTAGAGTTCCAGTCCGCTCATGGCACTCCCCCCATGCTCAACAGGATCTGTCCCTGTTCGAGGAGCAGTTGCACCGGCACCTGCAGATGGGCCAGCAGCGGTCCCGGGTAGATACCGAGCCAGAGGGTGGCGACCGCCAGCGGAATCAACGCCAGCACCTCGCGCCAGGTCAGATCAGGCCAGTCACGCCCATCCGGGCGCTCACCCCAGATCACCCCCTGGATCATCCGCAGCATATAGGCGGCGGCGAACACCACCCCGCCCAGTGCCAGGCTGGCCCAGACCGGGGCGACCTGGAAGGTGCCGAGAAAGACCAGGATCTCGCCGGCGAAGTTTGCCAACCCCGGCAATCCGAGCGAGGCGAGCGAGAAATAGAGGAAGAAAGCAGCCAGCACCGGAGTCTCCCGCCACATGCCACCGAGCTTTTCCAGCTCAC
>DATFMT010000020.1:0-7617 GCA_035266745.1 Geothermobacteraceae bacterium
GAATTCTCCAGGTAGCAGTTCTGGCCCGCAACCGCAAGGTTCGACCCGGCCGCCTCGGCCACGGCGGTCGTCAGAGCGGTATAAACCGGGGCGACGATGATGTCGATATCCTCGCATTCGCTGGCACCGGCTTTCAGTGCCGCGATCAGCTGCCTGGTTTCGGTAAGGTTTTTATGCAGTTTCCAATTTCCGGCAATCACGGGACGACGCATGGAACCCTCCTGAAGAAATCGTTCGGTGTGTCTCTTTGGTCGGTTATTTGTCGGTCAGAGCGGCTACGCCGGGCAGAACCCGACCTTCCAAAAACTCCAGAGATGCACCACCGCCGGTCGAGATGTGGGTCATTTTCTCCTGCAGTCCGGATTGGTTGACCGCAGCAACCGAGTCGCCGCCGCCGATGATTGACAGGGCGGCTGATTCAGCCAGCGCTTCGGCGACGCCGAAGGTTCCCCGGGAGAAAGCGGCAAATTCAAAAACCCCCATCGGTCCGTTCCAGACCACTGTTTTGGCTTGTTTGACCGCAGCGGCATAGTTGGCCAGGGTTTGTGGGCCGATATCCAGGGCCATGCAGTCGCTCGGGACGTCGTCACGCTGACAGACCTGGGATTCGGCATCCGCGTTGAATTCGCGTGCGACCAGGTGGTCGATTGGTAGCAGCAGATTGATGCCGTTCTCCTTGGCCTGGCGGAGTAGATCCAGGGCCAGGTCGCGTTTATCGGCTTCGACCAGTGACTTGCCGATCGGATAACCCTGCGCCTGAAGGAAGGTGTAGGCCATGCCACCACCGATAATCAAGGTGTCGACCTTTTTGAGCAACTCCTGGATGACCATGATCTTGTCGCTGACCTTTGCACCACCCAGGATGGCGACAAAGGGACGTTCAGGTTTTGCCAGTGCCTCGCCGAGGTATTTAAGCTCCTTCTCCATCAGGAAGCCGGCTGCCGCCGGTTTCAGCAGTTTCGCGACCCCTTCAGTGGAGGCGTGGGCACGATGCGCCGTGCCAAAAGCATCGTTGACGTAGAGGTCGGCCAGATCGGCCAGTTGTCGACAGAAGTCCGGGTCGTTTTTTTCCTCGCCCGGATAGAAACGCAGGTTTTCCAGCAGCAGTACGTCTCCATCCTGCATGCCGGCGACCAGTTTTTCAACTTCTGGTCCAACCGAATCTGGAGCCATGGTGACCGGTCGTCCGATCAATTTGGCTAGATAGGGGGCAACCGGGGCCAGACTGTATTGAGTCTTGACGCTCCCCTTGGGACGGCCCAGGTGTGAAGCCAGGATCAGGCGACCGCCCTGATCGAGAATGGCACGGATGGTCGGGAGGGTGGCGACGATACGGGTATCGTCAGTAATCTGCTGTTGCTCATCGAGTGGAACATTGAAATCGACCCGACAGAAAACCTTTTTCCCCCGGCAATCGAGATCGTTGAGGGTGACTTTATTGAACATGACGGTTACCTCGAGAGATGAAATCAGGTGGTTAATGAAAAATAGACGGGGCAGGTGATGACCTGCCCCATGTTGCTGTAAGTATGGCTATTTGCTGGCGACCAGCTTGGTCAGATCAAGAATGCGGTTGGAATAACCCCACTCGTTATCGTACCAGCTCAAGACCTTGACCATGGTGCCGCCAAGCACGTTGGTGGTCAGGGCATCGATCGTCGAGGACGCAGGGGAACCGTTGAAATCACGGGAAACCAGTGGCATGTCGCAGTAATCGAGGATGCCTTTGAGTTTTCCGTCCGCCGCAGCATTGAGGACAGCGTTAACCTCTTCAATGCTGGTCGGTTTCACAGTTTCTACGACCAGGTCAACCAGCGAGACGTTGGGAGTCGGCACCCGAACCGCCATGCCTTCGAGTTTGCCTGCGAGCTCAGGAAGAACCAGCGCGACCGCCTTGGCAGCCCCGGTCGAGGTCGGGATCATCGACATGGCTGCAGCACGGGCGCGTCGCAGGTCGTTGTGGGGCAGGTCGAGAATTTTCTGATCATTGGTGTAGGCATGGACTGTGGTCATCATGCCGCGCTGAATGCCGAACTCGTTTAGGAGCACTTTGGCAACCGGAGCCAGGCAGTTGGTGGTGCAGGAGGCATTGGATAGGATGTTGTGCCGGGCCGGATCATACTGCTCTTCGTTGACGCCGATGCAGACGGTCAGGTCCACATCTTTGCCCGGTGCGCTGATAATGACTTTCTTGGCGCCAGCCTGGATATGCTGGGCAGCAGCCGACCCCTTGGTGAAGTGGCCGGTCGATTCAATAACGATATCAACCCCCAACTCCTTCCAGGGCAGGTTGGCCGGGCTGGTGTCACTGCAGACCTTGATCGTTTTGCCGTTGACGATGATGGCGCCATCAGCGACGCTCACGTCGGCATCCAGCGTGCCGTGAACCGAATCATACTTGAGCAGGTGAGCCAGGGTCTGCGGATCGGTCAGATCGTTCACTGCAACGATTTCAATTTCAGGAGAGTTGACCGCCGCACGAAAGACGTTGCGACCGATACGACCAAACCCGTTAATAGCGACATTTGTAGCCATGAGATCAAACCTCCCAAACTCAGAATTCGTGGTCAGAGGAAAAATGCTTCCAGTTGCGGGATGATAGCGAATCCAGACACTTAGCGTCAAGTTCTTTCCTGGCCCATGACGGGTGGATTCTGTTGCGCTTTTGTTTTGATTATGCTATCAAGAGAAACTGTATTTATAAAGTAAATCCACTTATTTGCAGATAAAGTGACCATCCGGCACCCTTGCTCGCCTCTTAACCCGACCTTTTCTTCAACAGGTAGAATATCATCCGGTTAGAAAATGAAAAGCACCTTAGAAAAACGGATCCTGATATTCGCCTTTCTCACCATTACCCTGACAATTTCCGTCAACACCTTTCTGAATATTGAAAGTTTTCGCCGCGACTACCGCGATGGTATCCTGCTGCGCTCCCAGAGCCTCGCCGAGGGACTCAAACTGTCGATGGAAGATGTCCTATCCCTCGGTCTCGACCTGGAGGACGTCAGTGGTATCACCCAGCGCTGTGAAGCCATTGTTGACACTGATCCGGAGCTTGCCTATTGCCTGGTTGAAGACACCGTTGGTCAACCACTTTACGCCAGCGATTTCAGCTTCCGCCTGTCTCCGGGTGTCAAGCTGGTGAGAACGCTGAATAAGAATACCGCCTTGCTCGAGTTCCCATCTAAGAAAAGTTATTACGATGTTTCGGTCAGCGTCTATGGCTCTGCCGGCAACCTGGCCGGACGGATCCGGATCGGGTTTCCTGAGGCGGTCCTCACTGAGCGGGTCCGCAATATTCTCGAGCGCTCCCTGGTGGTTCTCGGTGGTGCCTTGCTGGTCGTGTTCACTGTCATCTTCCTGTTTACCAAGCGCGATCTGATTGGCCCCATAACCCAGTTACGCTCGATCGCCAGGGAGATCTCGGCTGGCAAATTCGATATCTCGATTCCATCCATGTCGACCAGCGATTTTTCCGAACTTGCCGAAGCTCTCGAGGACATGGCCGGTTCGCTGCAAGAACGTGACCTGCAGATCCGGCAGGGATTCCAGGATCTCGAAGAGACCAACCGCCAGTTACAGGAATCCTACGAAAACCTTGAGCAAATCGGCGGTGAACTCGGCCGCAGCCGTGAAATGTACCGTTCATTGCTCGAAGAGGCCAGCGATGCGATTCTGGTCAGTGATGAGGAGGACCGGATTGTCTTGCTTAATAAGGCCGCCGAAAGTTTTTTCGGCGTGACCCGCAGTGCCTCCAGTGGTCACAACCTGTTCTCTTTTCTCGAACGACTGCAGTGCGAAAACCTCGACCATCTTTACGATATGCATCGGCAGGTCCTCAAGGGTGAGGCGATTGAGACGGAATTTCGCTTTACCCGCCAAGTTGAACAGACCCCGATTATCGGCTGGCTCAAGGCATCACCGGTGGTCGGGAGGGATGGCCGCCGCCGGGTTCAGTCCATCATTCGCGATGTCACCAAGGAGCGCGAGACCCAGGCAAACCTCGAGAATAGCACCCGTGATCTGCAGCGCCTGAACCAGATGAAAGACTCCTTCCTGGGCGTCGCCTCCCATGAGTTAAAAACGCCACTCACGGTCATTATCGGCTACACGGAGCTCCTGCTGGGGGAGTGGCAGGATCGACTCGACCCTTCGGTTCATTCGATGGTCGAACACATCGCCAATGCCTCGGAACGGCTTTCCATGATTGTTCGCGATATGGTCGATGTCACAATGCTTGAATACCATCGCCTGCAGATGCGCATGCAGAGCCTTGATATCAATCAGCTGGTCCAGCGCGCAGCCAGTGAGCTTGAGCTGTTTTTCATCCAGCGGCAACAGACCTTGAAGCAGCACTATCAGGAACAGTTACCACAGCTCAACTGTGACCCGGACCGGATTGTCCAGGTCGTGACCAACCTGGTCGGCAACGCAATTAAATTCACCCCTGATGGCGGTGAGATTTGCATAACGACCCGTCTGGCCAGTTCATTGCGTACGCCAGGTTGCGCCAGTCCGGACGACCCGGTGCGCAATTGCGTCCCGATCGATCGGCATAAACATCCTTATGTTGAGATCGTTATCAGTGATTCAGGAATCGGTATCGACCCCAAGGATCAACCCTACGTCTTCGATAAATTTTACGAGGTTGGCAATATCGAAGAGCATTTCACGGCGAAAACCGCCTTCAAGGGGAAGGGGACCGGTCTTGGGTTGACCATTGTCAAGGGGATCGTCGATATGCATGGCGGCGAAGTTTGGGTCGAGAGTTCCGGCAATGATCCCAAATCCTTACCCGGCAGCCAGTTCCATGTTCTGCTTCCGGTCAAATATTCTGCTGACATTCTGCACTGAACCTGGCCGCCGAAACGGCCGAATTTGCTTGCGCCTGAAGAGTGATTCAGGTATAAATTCAGCGCTCAACATCCCCCTCAGGAGTCGGTTTTGCGGGTCTGCTTGTTGGCCAGTGGCAGCCAGGGAAATGCCATCTATATTGAGACCCCGGAAACAGGGCTACTGCTGGACGCCGGCTTGTCCGCCAAAGAACTCAACCGTCGCCTGGAGTCGATCGACTCCAGCGGTGAACGGCTGCATGGCCTCCTGGTCAGTCATGAACACCAGGACCATTGCCGCGGCGTCGGTCCTTTGGCGCGACGTTACCAGACTCCGGTTTTCATGCACCATAAGACCCGCCAGGCGCTGCCGAAACTCGGCAGGCTAGACGATCACCGGGAATTCGAGGCCGGCCAGAGTTTTCACTACCGGGATCTCGACATTGAAACTATTCCCCTGACCCACGATGCAGAGCTGACCGTGGGTTATGTTATTTCCACGCCACAGGGGAGAATCGGCGTGGTCACTGATCTCGGCCTGGCGACCCGACTGGTTGCAGACCGGCTGCGTGGCTGCCGGGTGCTGATCCTGGAGTCGAATCACGATGAAGATCTGTTGCGCGACGGTCCCTATCCCTGGCACCTGAAACAGCGGATCAAGAGTAATCATGGACACCTGTCCAACCGCGCTTGCGCCGCCCTGTTACAGGGTCTGTTGTGGGACGGGCTGGAAGCGGTTTTTTTGGCCCACATGAGTGAAACCAACAATACCCCGGCACATGCCCTGGATTGTGCCGCTGCGGTTCTTGACAACCAGTCGATCTGTCGGCCGCAGCTGGTGCTCGGTCGGCAAAACGTCGTCAGTCAATGTCTGCTGTTTGAATAAGCCCGTTGTGTCAATTCTTGAAGGAGTTTTTAGATGATTCCACGTTATACTCGACCGGAGATGGCCAAGATCTGGGAACCGGAAAACCGGTTCCGTATCTGGCTCGAAATAGAAACCCTCGCCTGTGAACAACAGGCCAGCCTCGGCGTGATCCCGCAGGAAGCGGTCAAGGTGATCCGCGAGAAGGGCGATTTCGACATTGCACGGATCGATGCCATCGAGGCGGAGGTCAAACATGACGTGATTGCCTTTCTGACCTCGGTGGCCGAATATGTCGGCCCCGAGGCCCGCTTCATTCACCAGGGGATGACCTCCTCCGACGTGCTCGACACCTGTCTGTCGGTGCAGCTGGTGCAAGCCGCCGATGAGCTGCTGGCCGACCTCGATGAGTTGCTGGCCTCGATTAAGCTTCGCGCCCTGGAACACAAGGATACCGTCTGTATGGGGCGTTCCCACGGCATTCATGCCGAGCCGGTGACCTTCGGTCTCAAACTGGCCGGCTGGTACGCCGAGATGGACCGCAACCGCCGCCGGCTCAAGTCCGCGCGGATGAGCATCGCCACCGGTGCTATCTCCGGTGCGGTCGGCACCTTTGCCAACATCGATCCGAGCGTCGAGGAGTATGTCTGCGAGAAGCTCGGCCTGCTGCCCGAGCCGGTCTCGACCCAGGTCATCCCGCGGGACCGGCATGCCGAGTTCTTCTGCGTGCTGGCGATCATCGCCTCCTCGATGGAGCGGATTGCCATCGAAGTCCGTCACCTGCAGCGCACCGAGGTCCTCGAAGCCGAGGAGTTCTTCAGCAAGGGGCAGAAGGGCTCTTCCGCCATGCCGCACAAGCGCAACCCGATCCTCTCCGAGAATCTGACCGGCCAGGCCCGCTATATTCGCAGCTTCGCCATTCCGGCCCTGGAGAATGTCGCCCTCTGGCACGAGCGGGATATCTCCCATTCTTCGGTCGAGCGGTATATCGGACCGGATGCTACGGTTGCCCTCGACTTTTCCCTGCGGCGCTTAAACGGCCTGGTCAAGAACCTGGTCGTCTACCCGCAGAACATGCTGAAAAATCTCAACCAGATGAAAGGGCTGGTCTTCTCGCAGAAGATCCTGCTCGACCTGACCCAGTCCGGGGTTTCGCGGGAAGAGTCCTACCGTATGGTGCAGCGCAACGCCATGAAGGTCTGGGAGGAGGGGAAGGATTTCCAGACCGAACTGCTGGCCGATCAGGATGTGGTTGGTGCGCTTGGCGAGGAGAAGATCCGCGAATCGTTCGATCTGAGCTACCACCTGAAGCATGTCGATACGATCTTCAAGCGGGTGTTCGGGGCATAAACCCAATCGAAACTTGAAAGCAGGAGGCGTTGCACACGAAAATTCGGATAACTTCGGATCAGGTCAAAGGCTCTTTTCGTGGGAGTCTGATTCATCATGTTGAATCAGATGTGATCTGAACTTTATCCGAAGTTATTCGCGTGAACCGATTTAAGGCCTTTACTTAGATAGTTTAATCTAACTTATTGTAAGACAATGGTATTTATGGGGTCATTCATGACTCCGTAGTGAGCCAGCCATAAAGGAGACCTCCATGCCCTGGAGAATAGTCGTTGGCCTGAAAGATGGCATACGCGATGCGCGTGGTGAGCGGGTCAAGCAGGAACTCAGTCAACACCTAGGCATCAACCTGACCCAGGTTCGGACCATCGATGTCTATACGGTCGATGCTAAGCTGTCTGAAAGCGAACTGCAGCAGGCGGCCAGCGGACCGTTTTCCGATCCGGTCATCCAGACCTACGCCATCAACGCGCCGCTGGCGGACCAATTCGATATGCTGATCGAGGTCGGTTTTCGTCCCGGCGTCACCGACAATACCGGCCGGACCGCCAAGGAGGCGATCCAGTA
>DATFMT010000021.1:0-29730 GCA_035266745.1 Geothermobacteraceae bacterium
TCTGCTCCATGAATTTCAGGTTACCCGAATCACCCGCCAAACACTTCGGCCCATGCCTGGTTCGGCTCAGCCTGCTCGGACTGCTGCTGGGTTCGGCCTTTACAGCTGCCGCTGCAGAGCTGAACACGCTGAAAATAATCCCCGTCCCCGAGCCGGCCAACCTAAGCCAGTACGTCGCCGACAAAAATGTAGCGATCCAACTCGGCAAGGCCCTCTTCTGGGATATGCAGGTCGGCAGCGACGGCAAGACTGCCTGCGCCAGCTGCCACTTTCATGCCGGAACCGACAACCGCACGCGCAACACCCTGGCCGGCGGTCCGAACCAGAGCCCAGACGCTACCGGCAAGACCAACGGGGATCTTAACCTAGGGATGTTCCCATTTCACAAACTGAGCGATCCGGAAAACCGGGGGACGGGCGGGGTCAACTCCAACGATCCGGCGGTACTCCAGAGTCTCGATGACCGGGTCGGCGCCCAGGGCGTGGTCAGAACCCGCTTTTTCGGCACGCAGAATGGCCAGGCCGTCGATGCAGGTCGCATCATCCGCGAACAGAGTGATATGCAGAGCCATGGACATAACGTCCGTCAGATCACCGGCCGTAACGCTCCGACGGTGATCAACGCCGTCTTCAATTACTCCAATTTCTGGGATGGCCGCGCCAATCATTTTTTCAACGGTATCAATCCCTTCGGCCCGCAGGATGTCAATGCCCGGGTCTGGATCAACAACAGTGGCTCATTTGCCCAGCTTGATCTGAGCCTGGCGGACAATCAGTTGAACAATTCCAGCCTGGCCTCTCAGGCGGTAGGTCCTCCCCTCTCCGATGTCGAGATGTCGTGGCTGGGGCGGACCTTCCCCGACCTCGGCCGCAAACTGTTGTCGAAACGTCCCCTGGCGCTGCAGGAGGTCCATCCGAATGACAGCGTCCTCGCTCCCTTACGCCACCTGGGCGGCAAAGGTCTGAACACCACCTATGCGGACCTGGTCCGGCAAGCGTTCCAGGCCAACCTCTGGAACGGAACCACCGACATTGACGGCTACAGTCAGATGGAAATCAACTTCTCGCTATTCTTCGGCCTTGCCGTGCAGCTTTACGAGGCAACCCTGGTCGCTGACGACTCCCCCGTCGACCGGTTCCTCGAAGGCGACACGACTGCGCTGTCCGAATCGGCTCAACGGGGAATGAACATCTTCAATTCGGGGGCCACCAACTGTTTTGGTTGTCATGTCGGCGCTGAAATGACAGCCCACAGCATCAGCAACGCCAACGATCCATTGGAACCGGGGTTGCTGGAAACAATGAACATGGGTAACGGCGGTCTGGCGACCTATGATATCGGTTTCTACAATATCGGCGTTGTTCCCACTGCGGCCGATCTCGGCCGCGGCGCCGACGACCCCTTCGGCAACCCGCTCTCCTTCAGCCGCCAGCGAGCGATCATCAACGGCTTCGAGCCCGCCGACACGGTCGACGGCCTGCTGACCTTTGATCCCGCGTTTGTCCCTGCTCCCGGCTGCATCCCCGATCTGCGCGTCGATCCGCCATTGATCTGCCCGCCGGACCTGAATTCGATCGCCAGAACCGCCGTCGCCGGCAATTTCAAAACACCAGGCCTGCGCAATATTGAGCTGACCGGACCTTATATGCATAACGGCAGCATGGCGACCCTGATGCAGGTGGTCGATTTCTACATCCGCGGCGGGAATTTTCGGGAGGCAAACATTGATGATCTCGATCCCTTTATCGGCGACATCAGCGGTTTGAAAGGCCCCTCCACCGAAGCGTCACGCAGGGATCTGGTCAATTTTCTCCTCGCCCTGACCGACGAGCGGGTCCGCTGGGAACAGGAACCTTTCGACCACCCCCAGCTGTTTGTCGCTGATGGCCACGAGAACCGCCTCGACGGCCACCCCAAACGGAGTCGGTCCTTGGCCGACCGCTTGATCGAGCATCCGTCCGTCGGCCGTAACGGACGCCAAGCTGAAGGACTTGGGCCGCTGAAACCGTTCCTCGCCGACGACCTGTCCGGAGCAGAGCTCGACAATTATCACTATCAGCACTGATTTACTGTTCGCCGTTAGGCATGAACATCTGTAACCAGTAAAGGAGTTGACTCATGAATGGTTTAAGAATGGCGAAACTGGTTTTGTTGACCGTCTTCGCCGTCGTCCTGGCTGCCTGTGGTGGCGGTGGTGGCGGTGGCGAGAGCAATCCGACCGTGGCCGGCAGCAACTTTACCGCCACCACACTGGGTGCGCTGTTGACCGGAGCATTTAATGCCGGGGTTGACATTAATGACAGCGGCTTCGCTGTCGGCCTGGCTGACAACGGCTCGGCGGTTCAGGGGGTTATCTGGGATAGCGGAGCAACTCCACCAGTGGCCACGCTCCTCGCCCCACTGGCCGGTAACTCATACAGTGCCGCCTACGGCATCAACAGCGCCGGAATCAGCGTCGGCGAATCGGAAAGCGGTGTCACGTCAATAGCGGTCTTCTGGCCAGCGGCGACGGCCACCCCGACCGCACTCTCGACAGTCGGCCTTGACGCAGGCGCCGCAAGTACCGCGTATGACATCAATGACCTCGGTGAAATTGTCGGCGAGGCAGTCAACGACGCCGCTGGAAACACTGTCGCCATCTACTGGCTCGATGGCCTCACCAATCCGCTGATTCTTGACAACCTCGGGACCCTATCCAACGCCTACAGTGCCGCCTACGCCATCGGAGATAACGGGGTCGTGGTCGGCGAATCGCTGGTTGACACCGGAGCCATGCAAGCAGTTGCCTGGTTACCGGACGGCACCGGTGGCTTTAATCCACCGATCCTCCTCCCCGCACCGACCAACCACGTTGCCGGTTTGGCAACTGACATCAATGCCGCCGGCAAAGTCGTCGGTGAATCTGAAGCTGCTGACGGCACTGTTCACGGTGTGGTCTGGACCGTCGACGCGGCAGGGGTTGTCAGCGGTCCGGAGGATCTCGGCGTCTCCACCAGCGCAGCTGGCATCAATAATATCGGGTGGATTGTAGGGTATACCGATTCCGCCAGTGGCATAGACAGTGCCAGCATCTGGAATGGCCTGGCCCTCAATGACCAAAAGAATGTCCTACCGGCTTTCAGTCAAATTTACCAAGTCAATGAATCCTTAGTGGCCGTCGGAGTTTCCGGGAACCAAGCAATTATTGTGGCGCCACAGTAACAGAGATTGAACTCCCTGGATTGATCCCCAATTCAGGTGAATACAACTCACATCAGTGTGGAGGAGATTATGAATACAAGGCTGTTAACCAGATTGGCGCTGGCATGGACATTGATCGTTCTGATGCTTTCGCCAGCATTCGCCGGTTTCAACCAGCTGGGAGCACCGATCGAACCGCATGGATTCCCGGAACATTATCGGGATGACAATGGGGTTGAGTTAATGCTCTGTCTCGATGGTGATGGAGTCAATGGTTTGTGTTTCTTTGATCCAATAGATCCTGCCAACGCTGACTCAGTCGCGCTTCAGGTCGGAGGGGAGAGCTTCTATTGGCTGTCCGAAGCTTCGACTCGACCGCTGGTGGCAGGGGGCAAGGCTGTCCTGGTCATGGCCCTGGAAGCGGCATTTGCTGGCGGCGATGCAAAGAATGGCGATCAGATGACCTTCGGTCGGATCCGTATCCGGGTCGATGTGCCGGTACCGGGCACCTACACGGTCACCCATCCCTTCGGCACCGAGGTCTTTGAAAACGTCACCGTGGCTGACGGTATCAACAGTACCATCGATATCGGCGCCATAAACGTTCTTGATCCGGCTCTCGGTTTTGAAGGT
Organism: Geothermobacteraceae bacterium; assembly: GCA_035266745.1. Classification (GTDB taxonomy): domain Bacteria; phylum Desulfobacterota; class Desulfuromonadia; order Desulfuromonadales; family Geothermobacteraceae; genus DATFMT01. The sequence continues at coordinate 3,815 of DATFMT010000021.1, forward strand.
GCTCTAGATGCCCAGGTTGGCCCTTTTCTGACTTGGCCTGACTACGAACTTGACCCAACCTTACAGGTTCTTGATGTCGACGGTGTCACGGTGCTGACCCAGTATGTCGGAGACCCAGGCGTTCCGCACGTCGTTACGGGCAGTCCTATCGTCGATGCGACCCATCTAAGCGGCTTCCAAAACTATTTCCGCGTCGAAGGTCCGGAAGGAAGCGATCTGATCAGCGAGACTGACCTGTTTACCGTTATGGGCAAGGTCAACAACACGGTCAACCCGGTGGCATTTACCTTCCCGCCTCCCCCGGAACCGACCCTTTTCGCGGTCGGACCGGTCAATCGCTCCGGTCCTCTGGCGGCTGGCGATCCACTGCTGCAGCCGGATGGTATTCGTCTCGCGACTCAAGTCGACGGCTACCCGATCGGTTTCCCGGTCTGGTACCAAGAGAGAATTCTAGACCCTAATCCGCCCAACGGCACCGATACGGGCGGTGTACAGTTAACGATTTGTCAAGCGGTCGATCCGATGTGTCTCTCGGCCCCGGTTGACCCGTCAGACCCTGAATCGGTGGCCCTCAACGTTGGGGAAGAGGCCTTCTGGTGGACCGGTGAAGCGTTTATCAACGACCGGACGGAAGATGTTCCGGATCCGCAGGGGCTTGACGCTATCTTGGTGCTGGCCTTAGAAGGAGCCTTTGCCGGCGGCCCGCCCTTGGAAGGAGACCAAATGGGGTTTGCCCGAATCAGAATCCGAATTGATACTCCTCTGGCTGGGCTATATACCGTGACTCATCCCTATGGCACCGAGGTGTTTGAAAACGTTGAGGCTGGCCCCAGGGCTATCAACATTACCCGTGACATCATGCTCATCGACCGTAACAATCCAGATCCAGCCTTTGTCGGTGCCCTGCTTGGAGATATCGGGCCCAACTTCCTCAAATGGGACACCTACAACAACGACTCTGGTTTGACTGACGCTGCCCTGATCAAGCCTTTCAGCGCCAACGATCCAACCCCGGTCTACTACATCGGTGACCCGACCGTTCCTCACGCTGTCGTCGGTAGTCCGACCGGAAATAATCTCTTTCGGGTCCAGGGGCCTGGTGGAATTGACGTCACCACAAGTCTGTTCAACATCTCCGGGCGAATTTATGATCCGGCGACCTTCGCTATTGTTCCTGACGTCGGCGCCCCGGTCGCTCAGGATGATGCTGCCACTGTCGAATCGGGAGGCTCGGTTATCGTAGATATTCTGGCGAACGACACCCTCGCCGGAGTGCCCATTGTTCCGGCTGATTCAACCGTCACCTTGTCAACAACCACAGTTCCGGTGGACGGTTCCGTGCAATTGAACCAAGATGGCACGGTCACCTATACCTCAACCACTCCGGGTTTTGCCGGGACCGACAGCTTCGCCTACACGGTAACGGACAACGCCGGTGGGCTAACTTCGAACACCGCGACCGCCACTGTCACTGTCACACCGGTAGAAACCATCGCCGTCACAAGGGCCCAGTTTGACCGCCGGAGGCTGCAGTGGGAAATTCGTGGGACCGACAATATCGACGGCCTGACCATAACCGTTCATGCCGGTCAGACAGCTGCAGGCCCGGTCATAGGCACCGCGTTAGTAAATGGCGGCAATTGGCAGCTCAGAACCAGGGCAACTAGCAACCCGGGAGTGACCAGTATTTCGGTCGTCTCTTCATCCGGTGCAACGCTGCTCAATCAATCGCTACGAATTCGCTAGGAAAGGAGGACTGAATCATGAAAAAGATCAATCTTTGGATTTCCCTCGCCAACCTTCTGCTTTGTGCCAGCCTGCTGACCCTGGCTGGGTGCGGTAGCGGCGGTAGCGGTCCAGCAGCTCCTGTTGTTCCCGCAGCACCGGCTGTAGGCGGCACAACACCCTTGGAGCCGGCCGGTGTAACTGCAACCTTCTCGCAAGCCGTTGCCATTAATGATGCCAACCAGGTCGTCGGGTTTGCTGAAACCGCCGCTGGTTCCCCATTTACAGCAGCCGTCTGGACCGTCAATTCCCTCGGGGAAACGGCATCTGCTCCTACGGCGCTTGACGCACTACCAGGGGGGAGTTTCAGCTCCGGATTTTCTGTAGACACAGCCGGCAACGTAGTTGGGGTGGCGGATAACGGACTGGCTCAGGTTGCCGTTATCTGGCCAACGGGCTCAACGACGCCCGCAGCATTGCCTGAATTGGTGGCTGGCGGCTTCAGTGCCGCTTATGGGATCAATCCGGATGGCAACTTGATCGTCGGCGAGGCTGAAGATGCCTCCTTCACGACCAGAGCAGTCGTCTGGCCTGTGGTCGCCGGAACCGTTGGGGCCCCGGTTGTCCTGCCGGAGGTCTTTGCACTGCCGGACCTGCCGGGTGCTTTTTCAGCTGCCTACGCCGTTAACGATGCAGGCTGGGTGGTCGGCGAAGTTGAAGATAACGGATTCCAGTTTCATGCTGTGGTCTGGCAACCGGATGTTGGTGGCGGCTATTCGACGATGACTGATCTTCGTACCGGAGGTGAGGTCAACAGTGTCGCCCAGGGAATCAATAGCCAGAACCAGGTTGTTGGTGAATCGGAAGTCTTGACTGGCAGTTTCGTTCCGGCGTTATGGGCCGACGATGGCACAGGTGAATTCAACCGCACTGATTTATCAACGGATGGCGGTGCTGCCGGCATTAATGATGCCGGTCGGATAGCCGGTTGGAATGGACCGATACCAAATGCCGCAGTCTGGGATTCCAGTTCCTTGCTCGGAACAGACCTATTCTCCGCTGAAAGCCAGGCATATTCTATCAATAACAATAATCTGGTCGTCGGTTATAATGGCAACGAAGGTTTTGTTCGTTTAACGAACTGAACCCCACTGGCGTTTTGCTCTCTAAAGTTCGCCTCGACCAGCCGGTCGGGGCGAACTTCCACGTACGGCACTTTTTCTTTGTTCATCGACAGCCCAATCAGTATTAGCAAGTTAAACCGTATGACATTCGTTCTTCACCATACTCTTATCACACCTAGGTTATTTCTTTATTCGAATTAGGGCATCCTCGTAAAAACAAGTACTTAGAAAAAATCTGCTAACCTCTTTGTTTTTCAGAATATCCTCTCCACGGGCACACCAAATCACAACAACTCAACCCATGGCCGCTTAAGGGTAGACCGTGAGGAACATCGCCCGGGCGGTATAGCTGCCGGCGCTATCGACGTTGTAAAGACTGACTGGGAAGGTCGCATAAGCGCTGCCTGACCTTACGTTCGAGGCGGTCGGGATACCGCTGATGAGCCCGTCTGCCGAGAGGGTCAGGCCGTCGGGAAGACCGAAAGCCGACCAGGTGTATGGTGCCGTTCCGCCGATCGCGGTGAGCTGTAACCCGGCACCGTCATGGTAATCCGCACCGACCTGGCCGTTGGTCAAGGTTGTGGTGGCAATACCGTAAAGAATCTGGCATCCGTTGGCGCCGAGCGTCCAGTCACTGTCCGGGTTCGGCGCGTTGACGGCCTTGACGCGGTAATACCAGGTACCGGTAGTTTTGCCGCTAATTGCCAGCGGTGAGACCGCGTTCGTATAGCTGTGGGTGAGTGTCGTAAAGTTCGCATCGCTGTACTCTTCGACAACGTAGGTTTCTGCTGGGTCCGCAGTTGCGGAAGGCGTCCAGGCTACCTCGAAGCTGCCGGTCGCGGAGCTCGTCGGCACGCACATCGAGGCCGGCGCAGCAATCGGCGGCGGGCTAGAGGTCGTCGTAAAGGTCGCCTCGTCGCTGGTGGCGGTGTGACCGGAACCATCGGTAGACAGCACCCGATAGTAATAGGTTGTTGCCGGAAACAGTCCCGTGAGCGTGACCTGGTGATCGATATCGCTGCCGGCAACGGACCGGGATTGGTCCAGCACCCCGGAGGAGGTTCCGTAGTTGACGGTCGTCGATGAGGCTACATTGGTGGTCCACTCGATCACTGCCCGGTCAGGGTCAAGTTCTGTCACCAGCGGGCCGGTGATGACCGGAGCCGTATCCATGCTGACTACCAGTGCTGCGAGATTGTCTGTAATCCCGGAGACATTGGCCCGCCACATTCCCGTGTCGAACTCCTCGTAGTCGCTGACCGAATAGTAGTTATCCGGGTCGATGGAGAGTACCGTATCAACATACTTCCAGCCGAAAATAATTGCAGAGCCCTCGACGATGTCGCTGTGCAGAACCAGATCAAGCCCTGCCGCAGCAGCGATGGTTTGGGCCGCGGTTGGCCACTCAGACGGGTCATCGGTTATAAGCCGGGTGTTACCAGTTGTATTTCCCAACGTTCCGCCTCCAGGGACAGGATACTCCCCATACCAATACAAAAAGTATGGCGTGGTAAAGTAATTATTATGGGCAGACAGGTCCCCTCTTGACAGGTCCACATTAGCATCAATGGCAAACATTGGCCCATTGGCGATGTTTTTGAGAATGATGTTATTGTAAGCTTCTCCATACCGCGAACCTTCATCGTAGTAAATTGGATTGAGACCGTATTGCGGATTGCTACTTCCACAATTCGTAATGTAGTTGTCATGGATGGTTGAGCCAGGCTGTTCTGCCAGAGAGTAGACGGCCCCGCCGTCGAACAGCACTTGCATCGTATCATTAATGCTGTTGAAGGCGACTTCATTGCCGCCGGAATAGTCCCGGATACCCAGCCCCCAAGACGGGTTGAGATACCAGTCTTCAGTCATCCACGTCCAGCCCCAACCGACACTGATGCCTGTGTAGGGTACATCGTGGATATGGTTGTCGAGCACCTTAACATTCTCAGTGTACCCGAGGAAAATACCTACCCCGCCATTGTACTGGCTCGCAACATCATAGATGTGGTTGGACTGGACCAGAATATTTTCCGTTTTAACCGCTGGCGGATTCCCCGAGCTTCCATCGTCGGCATCCGGCCACACGATGCTCCCAATGTTGAGGGCATTGGATGAGATGTCGGCAAAAAGGTTTCCAGAAACGGAACTGTCTTGGCAACCGAGACCCAGGTAAAGTCCTGTTCCGCCTAGATGGGTAAATTCACACTGGATGAATTTAATGTTGTCGGCGGCGTAGATTTCCACTGCCGCCTGGGGGAAGGGGCCCACCGGATTGGTGGACTGGTTCCAATGCCGGTAGCCAGAGCCTGAATCGAGGTAGTTATTTGCCTGTACCTCGATGAAACTTTTCTGGGTGGTCGGTTTGAGCCATCCCGTGTAGCGGAAGGAAATACCCAGGAAGGTGACATTCGCAAGACCTGAAGAGCTCATTAACAGGACTTCGCTATGCGGAAGCCAGCACTCCGCAGTGGTCATCTCCTCCCCGTCACGGGGAACATAGTAGATGAAGTTTTCACTACTCGGTAGGAACCATTGTCCTTTGGCCGTACTAGCTAAAAAATCATAAGCATTTTCCACCGAACTGAAAACGCTGCCCAGAAACATATTGTCGTTGTACATCCAATCGTCATCGATGGTCTTGATGGCCTGGGGAATCGAGAAAGTGGTAACATCCCCCACTCTCGAAACGGACGTAACTCCCCAAATCAGATGCCTCCAATCGGCCATAAAAGGCACCGAGTCAGCCCTTTGGACAAGCTCTACGTCAGCTGGAAAGGACAAGTCAGGGAAGTCTGGATCATCCAATGCCTCCTTCCAGTAGGGACTGCTTTGAGTCCTGGTGGTCCTGAAGAAAGATTCACTGACCCACCTAGTCCGCTCGGCCCTCTGGCCATTCACCCAGAATTGGCGGGCCTTGTATCCAGCTGGAACGGGAGCTCTCCAGATGTTCTTCGCGGCATCGTGGAGGGCCCACCCGGTAACCCGCACCCCTCCCGAGAGGATAGGCGGGGCATCGCCGGGGTAGGCCCGCCAGACCACCTGGTACCCATTCTGGCCGGAGTCTGCGGAGGTGAACAGCAGTGGCCCGGCTGTGATCATGTCGTAGGTGCCGCCGCGCAGATAGATGGTCACGTTGTCGACGACGTTATAGAGGCGGGCGAGAGATTTTACCGACTGGATATCGGTCGGGAAGTCCGCGGAGAACCCGTCACCCGTTCCATCTGGAGATGCATAGAGGTTGACATTCGACGGGCTCGCCTCCGCCTGAGCCCTTAGCCCGAAAACCACCACAAGCATTAAAAACAGGACAGTTCGCTTCATCGCCCCCCCAGCTAATCATGAACCTCAAATAAATATGTGGACAGGCTACATGTTGCCTGTACCATTTACTGGCTGACCTCTGTTATGAAATCATTTGTATCAGGTTGTGCCAACCTAGAAGACTTTGCCGTCAAACCGAAAAACCCACCTTCGACAGTCAAGGTGGGTTTAGCCTAAACTCCCTCCTAACAGACCGAAATCAAACACTCTTCGGCAGCCAGGCCATCCGTCTTCACGGACCCTCGGCATTGCGTCCCTGCATTACTACAGGTTTGCCCTGATCGGAGAGATCTATATATTTTTAGAAAAAATGAGTCCCGCTATAACAAGCAGGCGAAGAAGATATTAACTGTATTTTAATGCAATAATCAAGTCGTATCTATTTATAATTAATGGTGATTTTCCCAACATCGCATAAAGTGGCTATCTGGTAAATTCACGGTCATTTGCCATTTATCAAGATGGCATGGACATATCAATTTTTTAAGTCGCGAGTACTTACAGGATAAACTGATGAGGCAAAAAATCAAGAACGCTGCTGTAATCATTTTGACCACAAAAACAAAGGGCGACAGGTTAGTCGCCTGTCGCCCTCTAAATCAGTCCAGTTCATTGCGCAACATCACATCTGATGGCACGACTCGCAATCTTCGGCGACACTGAAGGCCGTGGACCCATCGTGACAGGCTCCGCAGGAGCTGCCGTTTTCCATATCTTCCATGGTCGCCTTGTTCGCTCCGCGCTTGGCCTTGTACAGATCGGGGTGGCAGGCGTCGCAGCCGAACATCTCGATGTGAACAGAATGCGGGAAGATGACGTTCCCGGCATCTTCTTCCTTGAAGAGGATGTCGCCAGCATGGCAGGTGGTGCAGTTGGCCGTTACGCTGAAGGCTGTCTTCCCGTTGTGACAGCCCCCACAGGATTTGCCTCTCTCCATCGCTTTCATGCTGACGTGATTGCTGTTGCGCTGCTTTTTGAACCGTTTCGGATGGCACATATTACAGTGAGTACCATGGAGGCTATGGCTGAAAGTGACCGTGCCGACGGTTTGGGTCTGGATTTCGACTTTGTTCACCATCTTCCCCATCCCCATGCCACCCATTCCTCCCATGCCTTCCATGCCAACGGCATACAGAACGGACGGCAAGGCAACCACCAACAGGGCAACCATCAAGTACCTGCTTATTGACATAAGTTTCCTCCGTGGACGATGTGAAGTCTCTATTATACGGATTTTGCCCGGGCTGCCAACCTATTATTGAGTCTGTCTGGGCGGTCCGGGTGGAACTGGGAAGGGAGATATAAACCGGCGGATTGCATATCAGCACCGGCTCGGGCGGAAATTGGGGGTCTTTTGCCTCATCCAGGGTTGTGCGAGGGGGAAGCGCCCGGGGCGATGCCGGGGATGCAGGTTTGCAATCCGGCGTTGCTTGTCATTGGTCGAAAAAGGGGGTTGCAGTCGAATGCACATTTTATTTATAGTTGGGACGACTGTATCAGCCTGATACCAAGTGCCTGGTGACCCCGGGCACTTTTCATTTGACATCGACAAGGAGTCAGAACATGCCAAATCCGCAAGTACTTCTCGAAACCAGCGCCGGTAACATCACCCTCGAACTGAACCGGGACAAGGCCCCGGTCAGCGTGGAGAACTTCCTCCAGTATGTAACCGAAGGTTTCTACGACGGCACCGTGTTCCACCGGGTGATCGACAATTTTATGGTCCAGGGAGGCGGCATGACCGCTGACCTGCAGCAGAAGAAAACCCGCGGCCAGATTCAGAACGAAGCAGACAACGGACTGAAAAACGTCATCGGTTCGATCGCCATGGCCCGCACCTCCGACGTTCACAGCGCCACCGCGCAGTTCTTCATCAACGTCAACAACAATGATTTTCTCGATCACCAGGACAAGTCGGCGCGCGGCTACGGTTACGCGGTCTTCGGCCAGGTTGTCGAGGGGATGGATGTGGTCGATGCGATCCGCAAGGTCAAGACCGGGTCCAAGGGGATGCACCAGGATGTGCCGGTCGAGCCGGTCACCATTACCAAGGCGAGCAAGATTGAATAATCGGACAAGCTTCGGAACCAATCGCTAACGGAAAACGCCCGGCCTTTTGGCCGGGCGTTTTCTCATTCAGGTTCCAGGAAGACAAACCGTATAAATGAATCGAAGAACAATGCGGCCGGCCTTCGAACGTGGCAGAACGGTCCGTGGCCTCCCGAAACCTGCCCAACTGAAACAGGCTGACTAGCTGAGTCCTCGATGACCTAGCGGGTCGCGTCAGCGTTCATCAGATCGATGAGCTTGGCCAACATGGCCGAACTTTGCTGCAGGTTGCTCTCCTGCAACCCGGCCTGGACCTGCTCCAGCCTGCTCGCATAGTAGTCCTTCGGCACTAACTGCATACCCAGGGAGATGGCCAGCAGCAGACAGAGTACCGCGGAAGTGCGCGGAACCAGCATCCGGGCGAATCCGGGTCCGCTGGCCCTCTTGCTCGGCACTGCCCGACTGAACCGCTGCCGGATGAGACGCTGCCCGGAGAGATAGGCATCAAAGGCGGCAGCCAACCAGCCGGAGAGCATTAACGGCAGGGCAAGAACACTGGCAATCAGCAGCCAGTCGATTATCCCTCGCAGCGGCCCCTGTTTGATCAGGGGCCAGAAGTAAAGACCGCCGCCGAGGCTTTCCAGGACGAAGCAACCCAGGGAAACAAGAGAGAGGAAAAAGAACCCTTTTTTGAACTGGCCATTGAGAACCTGTCCCCAGCCAGGCAGGACCAGCGAGCAGACCAGGGGAAACAGAGGATTCTCCAGCCCCGGCCAGGCCTCGCGGCGTCTCAGCATGGGCCTGCGGTAGGCGTCAACCGCACTGGCCAACCACAGGCCCAGCCCCACCAGCGAAAGACCAAGAAAGGAAACCAGCAACAGGGAGGCCTGCTCAGGATACGCAGTCAGGGCGCGATAAACCGTCTCACGGGCCATCATCAGGGTCAGGACCGCAGCGGTCACCGCCAGTGCTGCACCCATGATCCAAAAACCCTGACGACGATAGCCGAGATAGAGATGACCACTGCCCGGCACCAGCAAGGCGAGGCTGAATGACCAGACCGGGTTCTGCCGAACTCCTGCCTCCCCTGCCAGATCCTCGGCGGCCGGTTCCGAGCCATCGGACACCTCGGATCCAGGGTCGGACACCATAACCTTCGGCTTCCGGCCCACCGGCAGCTGCCCGGTAACGTCATTGATAACCCAAATTTTCTGTTGTTGCATGGTCTCCTCCATTATCTAACTCACATGCGGCGTTCCTCGCTGTCGCATCAACCTCCCGCAGGCTCTCAACCCGGCCGGCAGGAGCCCTTGGCGAGAGGGCCCCTGCCGCAGGAGGCGCCGGGCGCACCTAGGACGCGGGTAGAAAATCGATCGGATAGAGGATGGTCAACTGCGGCACATCCTCCTTGGGGCCGAAGTTGAACCGCTTGACACGGTCGACGATTTTGCCCACCAGATCCGAAGAATCGAGGTCGGTCGCCTCCACCTGGCAGGCCGAGACCGCGCCGTTCGGTTCGATGGTGATACGCAGCAGCATCTTGCCGCGCAGGGTCGGATCGGTGCGCAATGCGGTGTTGTAGATCCGGTAGAGGGTCGCCTTGTAGCGATCGAAAACGATCTGGATCTCCTCGTCGGTCCGGCCCGGTCCCGGCCCGTCGCTCAGCGGCCTGGACGCCTCTTCCAACCCGGCGACGGCGCTCTCGACATGGCTGAATCCGACCCCGCCGATCCGCTCGGCGGTGCCGGCCCCACCGTTGCCTCGGCCACTGCCGAGGTCTGTGCTGACCGCGTAGTTGGCAATGCCGCCGCTGGTACCGCCCTGCGCTTGCATCGCTACCAGCGATCGCCTGACGCGAGCCTGACCGGCCGCCTGAGGGACCTGCTTTTTCAGGCGGGCCTCGGTACCGAGCTTCGCCACCGGAACTTCGTCGATCAAATCTTCAAAACTGCTCTTGAAGGCGAGCACGCCGGTCTTCTCGGCCTTCTTCCGCGCCACCTGGGCTGCGGGCGCGCCCGGGGCCGCCTTCGGCTTGGCCTGCTTCTCGCGCGGCTTCTGTGGCTTGTCGGCCTTGGCGGTCTTTTCGGCCTTCTCCGCCTCGGGCTTCTTCTCCTCCCGCACCGGCTCAGGAACCGGCTCCGGCAGCGGCGGCTGCTTCTTGACCAGCATTGCCAGGCGCTCCGGGATCTCGACGACGACTGCAGTGCGGTCCGGGATCGGCAAGGTTACCAGCGGGATAAGGGAACCGAAGAGCAGGCTCACCAGCATCGCGACGAACACCGAGCGGCGGAAGAACCGCTCTTCCTCGCCCCGGGTGGTCCAGGGCATGACCATCACCCGGAAGGGGACCGGTGAGATCTCCCTCTCGACGACGAATTCGTCCTTGCGCCTCTCTTCCCGGGCGATGGCGTCGTGCACTTCGGCGTCCAGCCCGTTCAGCTCGTCGAGGACCCCGTTGATCCTTTCCTTGAGGGCTTCCTGCTGATCCCGGGTCCCGCGGATCTCCGCCTCGAAGGTCGCAAGGCGCCCCCGCATTCGGTTTAGATGCGTGGCGCCCCCGGCATCCGCCAGCCCGTCCCAGAAAAGCGCCTCCGCATCAAGCTCACTCAACCGGTCGAGGGCGGAGCAGACCTCCTGCAAAGCGTCGAAGCGCAGCTGGTCATCGGAAAACGCCGCCAGATCCGCATCCGCAGTCCGCATCTCGGCTTCGAGAGTCCGGAGTCGACCCTCGGCCTGGGCGATCTGCGCGTTCAGCAGTTCCATTTCCTGTGCAAAGATAGAGGTATTCACGGCATTCGCTTTATGTTTGTGTGGCCTTCTGGATCACCGCGAGGGATATCCTCCCGTATCCAGAATGCGTACAGGTTGACATGATCTTTTTCAGCACCTTGAAGGGAATCGACCTGTCGGCGAGGATGGTGATCTCCTTCCCCTCGACGACCGCCTTGGTGCTGACACCGATGATGTTGCTTTCCAGCAGCTTGAGCTGCTCGCTGATCGCCGGCACCAGGTCGCTACGCTGGGCGAGCAGGTCGGGTGTGGCAACCACGGCTTCTCCCTGGACCAGGACCGTCTCCGGACCGACCAGGATCACCACGGTTTCCCGCGGCTTCGCCTCGACCACCGAATCGGGCAGCTTGATCTGCTTGGGGGTCGTCAGCACCTCGCTCGAGGAGGAGTTGGCAAGCAGGAAGAAGACCAGGATGGTGAAGACATCCATCAGCGAGGTCAGGTTCAGACCTGTGACCTTCTTCCGGTTGCGGTTCATACGTCTGAGGCGTCTGGTGTTCCTCATGGTGCATCTCCAATCGATATGTTGGGGAACAATGTTAACTTCTCGACCTCGTCACTCCCCTCCTCACGGACCTCGGCCATGCGCAGGGTATCCATGACCTGAATCAGCGTGTTGTAATCGATGTCAGGTTCCATCAGGACCGTCGCGTCCTCCTTCTGCGGATAGTCGTTCTTCAGACGCATGAGCATCTTGGTCAGCTTCTCCAAGTCGTACTGCTCGTCCTTTTTCGGCAGTGCCGCCACCACGCCGGCGCCGTTGGCCAGTTCCAGCCCCGCCTTGCGGACCACCACCTCGATGGTGAAGTTCGGCTGGTGCAGCGCCGAACCGCCGGCTGCCGTCGGCACGCTCAGTTCGAGGATCGTGACGCGCGAGAAGACGGCGCTGATCAGCAGAAACGGGACCAGCACCACCATCAGGTTCAGGAAGGTGGTGATATCCAGCTCGGGCGCCTCCTTCATCCGTCGTCGGCTACGAAGTCGTCTGCCCATGATCAGCCCTCTGTGTACTGGCGCTTGGCGGAATTGGAGATGCTGTTCAGCGCCTTGACCGAGGCCATCTCCAGGCTGTCGACGATCTGTCCCGTGGTCGAGGTCAGCTTGGCGTGGATCAGCAGCAGCGGAATCGCCGCCATCAGCCCGAAGGCCGTGGTGTTCATGGCAACCGAAATACTCGCCGAGAGCAGATCGGCCTTCTCGGCGGGATTGGCGTTGGCGACCGCGGTAAAGGCCTCGATCAGGCCCATGATGGTGCCGAGCAGGCCGAGCAACGTGGCGATGTTGGAGAGCAGCGCGACGTAGGGGGTGCGCCGTTCCAGCTGCGGAATGATTTCCATCAGGCTCTCCTCCATGGCGATCTCGATGTCCTCGCGGCGACGTACCGCCCCCTGACGTGCCAGACCCATGCCGAGCATCTGGGCGATGGTCGATTCATCTTCGGCGACCATCGCCCGCGCCTGGTTAAAATCACCTTCGCTCAACACCGGGTGCAGCTGTTCCCACGCTTTGCTGTTCTTGCTCCGGGTGCGGTTCAGCTGCACCCAGCGCTCCACGGCGATCGCCATCCCACAGGCAAAGACCAGCAGGATGGGGTACATGAACAGTCCGCCCTTCTGAAAAAATGCCACGATTGAATAGATTCCCATTTGTTTTCTCCCTAGTTATCCTGTTGAAGTTAAAGTTATTTTCAATATTGCTGTGTCAGCCCGTGCGGGCTGGGAGCGTTGTTCTCGGTCCTGACCTGGTAGTAGGCCAACCGTCGCAAGAAGACCTCCTTATCCAGCGGCTTTTCACTGTCATTCAGAAGCATGTTCAAACTGGTCTCGACTCCGAGTTCGGAACTTTTCCAGGGGACGATGTACAATGATTTCGGTGCATCGTCGTTCCCGACAATCGACATCCCGGAAAGTTCTTTGGCGTCCGACGCTTTCGCCCCTTTTTCCGGTTGATCCGCTTGACCATCCGCTGCCAGAGACATGAACGCCGGAAGCATAAGCAGGATGAGACCGATCAACACCTTTCTAGCCATAGCCGTACTCCTTTCTCTTCATCATTTGCCATCGTCGTTTCTTCCCCGACCTGTCAGGATTCAGCTCGGTCAATGCCCAAGCCGCTGGTGGAGCTCAGCGAGCCATATTTTCATCTTTTCATCTTCCGGTTGCGCCTTACCGTAAAGCTCAAACTGGTTAAGGGCACACTCCAGGTCGTTCAGATAGATATCGCAGAGGATGCCGAGATTGCGGCGCAGCGGGAAATAATCGGGAAATTTGTCCAGGGCCTGTTCATAGACCGACCGCGCTTCCGCAAACCTTCCGCTCTTGCGCAGCAGCAACCCGTACTCATTACTGGCCACCGGATGGGCCGGAACAAGTTCCAGGGCCTTTTTCAGCTTCTCTTCGGCCTGCTTTGATTTGCCGAGTCGCCGGTAGGCGATCGCAAGGTCGATGTAGGGCGCGGTCACACCCGGTTCCTGGCCGACCACCTTCTCCAGCAGTTCGACGGCCCTGGCATCCTCATGGGCATTCAGGTTGTCGACGGCGGCGGTGAAATCGGCCTGCCAGGCTTCGGGATTGTGCGGAACCTCCTGAATGACGAACACGATCCGGCCGTCGCTCAGAGTCGTCAAGCCGGGCTTGGGAGCTTCCTGTTTCGCCGTCTCCGGGGCGCTCGCGGGCTGTTCGGCTTTCGCCGCCGGCAGACCTTTGTTGCCGACTTCCGCACAACCGCTGAGCACGGCCAGCAGCAGCGCCAGCAGCACGAACCCGCTCCTTGAACCAGGCTTCTTCATAGTTTGTGACTGCCGTCCGACTCCGGCTATCAAATTCTTATCGGTCATACGCGCCATCCTCATTCGCTCGCTTTATCCGCCTTAACACCGCTTCCGGACTCCGTGGCGGCCTGCTCCCCATTCGTCGGCTTCGGATCGTTCTGTGCCGGTTGCGGATCTACCGTTGTCTTATCACCAGCCGCCTGATTTTCGGCTGCGGAAACCGCCGGCTCATCGGCAGCAGCTTCAGTCGCGTTAGCTGCCTTCTGCTCCCCAGCCGCCGGATCTGCTGTCGCGGCTGTTGCAGGGGCAGTGGCACCGTCTTCGCCAGCTCCGCTAGCCGCCTGTTCGCCGGCCACCAGAGTGGCCGTTCCGGGTGCTGCTGCAGACCCGTCGACTGAAGTTGCGGCAATGGCGAAACTGTATGTCTCAAAAGAGGTGAGCACGGCGTTCTCCTCTTCCGGTTTGTCGTAACGGGCCGGAACGAATTTGGCCAGTTTCTGCAGGCTCTTGTCGACCCACTCATTGTAGACACCCTTGGAGATCAGCTTCAGGTTGCTTTCGTGGACGCTGATGGCCTTTTCCTCGAAGGGATAGGACTGCTCCTCGAGGGCCAGCTCATACTGTTCAAGCTCCTCGGGGTATAAACCCCGAGGTATTTTTAGTTTTTTTCCTGCAACGATGAAATTTGATTCCTTTAAATTGTTAGCGTTTTCAATCCTCCTGATATCGCATTTCAATCGCCTGGCGATTTTGGCAAGGTTGTCTCCTGGTTGGATAGTGTAGTCATCAAAGGTCAGCTCAGGACGTTCCGAGGCCATCAGGGCCTTGCTGAAGTGGGCGTAGATTTCCGCCAGGTAGAAGGTCGCAGCGGCGGTGACGTCGCCGACTTCATAGTCGAGGAGCTGATTGAAAGCTTTGATCGAGGCCTTCATTGCCACCTGCTTCCTGGCCAGGGTCTGCTGGATCGGATTGACCAGCTTGATGCCGACGAACCTGTCGAAGGTCGGTTCGGCCAAGACCAGTGCCGCGTTGGCGGCCAGATACTTGGTTCTGTCGGTGCGTTCATCCCCGGCATTCGCGTCGATGGAGACGATGGTGCGCAGTTCTTCCAGATAGCTGTCCTGGTCGTTGGCCGCTTTCAGCAGGTTGGCGATCTTGTTGCGGGTTTCGATGTTGAGTTCGACCGGCTTCGGGAAATAGCCGACGTAACGCTGATAGACCTCAAGCACCCTGGTACTCAACTCGGCCTGCTCGTAGAGGTCGGCCGCGGTCAGCAGTGCCTCCCGCCGGATCTCGTCATCCTTCGATTCCGTTTCGATCCGCTCATACTCTGCGGCGGCCGAGGCGAGCTGTTTGTCTTCCCGGTAGATGTAGGCGAGCTTCTTGGTCACCTCGGGCTGCAGTTCATGTCCGGGGAAGTTCTTACGGAAACCGACCAGGACCTGGGCGGCCTGCGTCCAGTCCTTGAGTTGAATCAGGGCCGTCGCGGCGTCATACTCGGCGTTCGACCTGATCTTCGAGGAGGGCGCCAACACCCCCACCCGCAGGAAATGCTCCGCAGCAGCCCGGTAATCCTGCCGGGCATTGGCCTGCTCCCCCTGCTTGTAGATCGCCGCCGCAAGGTTGTCGATCAGGGCCGTCCGGGTCTGGTCCTCCTCCGGCAGCAGTTCCAGCACCTTCACGTAGGCGGTTTCGGCATCGCTGTACTGCTGCAGCTCGTAGCTCGAATGCCCGACCACCAGCCAGGCTGAGCGTCTGACATCCGCCTTGGCGCCGGGGAAAGCCTCGACCAGCTTGCGACCTGCGGTCAGCGCCTGTTCGTAGTCTTTCAGGTCGTAGAGATCATCCGCGGCGGCGCCGAGCACGATGGCCGCTTTCTCATGCTTCGGGTAGGTATCGGCAAAGCGCAGGGAGCTTCGCACCACCTCCCGCCGGATCGGGTCGTCCTGGGCCGGTTTTGCGGTCTCGAGATACTGGCGATAGGCGTAAACTGCGGCGTAGCCGGCGGTCGACGACTTTTCGTGGAGCGGATAGTTGTAGGAGGCGTTTTCATACTCCACGGCAGCTTTGACGAAATAGCGGTTCTCCAGCAGTAGATCGGCCAGCTGGTAGTTGAGAACCGGCGATTCTATTTCCTGCGGGAAGGAGGCGAGGAATTCCCGGTACCAGTGCAGCGCTTCGGTGAAGTTCTCCTGGTTCTGGTCCTTGTACTTCTTATCCTGGTAAAGCGCATGATAATGGTTGGCCAGGTCGGTCAGGTTGGTTTTCAAATAAGCCAGAACCTCCGGCCGCTCGCTCGGCTGGTAGTGATGCCAGTATTCGGCCTTCAGGCCGTAATTGGTGGCAAAAGCCTTTTTCGCTTCGATGACCAGGGTGGGAAAGCCCCCGGCGATATTGATTTCGATAGCCCGCATTGAGAATTGCGGTGCTTTCTTGTGGAACGGATTGCGGCTGACGAAAGCGTTATAGGTGGCGACCGCGTCACTGTAACGGCGCTTGCCGAAAAAATATTCGCCGAGGTTGCTGTAGATGCTGTCCTCGTAACTGCGCACTCCCTGGTCGGCGAAGTAGCTGACCACCGCATCGGCACCGCCGAGGTAGGAAAAACTCAGGCTGATCACCCGGAATGTGTCGTCCAGCCGTTTGCGCTCCTGTTCGTCTGCAGTCTGCTCAAAGTCGTAGCCCAGCGATACTTTGTAGTCGAGCAGGGCGATGAATTTATTCAGCGCCTCTTCGTATAGCTCCTGCTTGTAGTAGGTCCACCCCAGTTTGTAGAGTGCCAGCTGGTAGTAGGAGGAGCCGACGCCAATGGCAACGATACTCTTGTAAGCATCCTCGGCATCCAGATACTTGTGGCGAGTGAAGAAATATTCGGCGCGCCGGAACTGCACCTCGTCGAGGTAGCGGGAGTGGGGGTATTCGCGCACCAGCCGGTCCATGACAGCCATCGCTTCCTCGATCCGGCCGAGCTCCTCGTAGGCGCGGGACATCTGGTAGAGCACCTGGTCGTTGTGCTGGTAAAGCGGATACTTGTCTAGCAGTTTCTGGTAGAGAGCGATTGCCTCAAGCGGCCCGCCCCGTTCCAGGTCGTCAACCGCCGATGCCTGACGTCCTCCAGTCGCTACCGGCCCCTCTGTCGGGGTGTCGGCGGCACGCTTTTCAAAAGCGGCATCGCTCTCGCCGGATACCGCGACCGTCTCGGGACGGGGCTCCGGCACCCCGCTCTGCGGAGGCGAAGCCGGGTCCGGGGCTGTCAGACCGGACGGCCCTTCTACAGTATCGCCAGCGGAGACGAGGCCGTATTCCTTCTCGACCTTCAAATCCGCCAGGCGGCGGATTGCCTCGGGCACCAGGGGTGAGTCGGGTGTCTCCTCCAGAAAGCGCCGATATCCCTCCATCGCCTTCTCGAGTCCGCCGGAGAGCACTTCGGCCTGGATGTCGATCTGCCGGGTCCGCAGCTGGGCGATGGTGCCGCCGTTGTCGAGGGACGCACAGGCGGCGAGCAGGACCGGTACAATCATGAGACAGAGTCGCAGTCGCTTCATGGTTCCACCTGCTTACGCGTCTGGTTGCGCGCCGCTCGATCGTAGCTGTCGGCCATGGCGAAGCGGGCCTTGACCTGGAATTCTGCCAGTCGCTCGCGGCGCCGGGTCAGTTCGTTTTCAGCCATCACCTCGAGCTGGTGCCCCTGCCGGGCCAGCAGCGGCGCCACCCGCTCCAGGGCCGGCCCGATCCGCAGCTGCAGGGAGCGGATCGTCTCGTCGTACCCCTGGTAGCTCTGGGTGGCGGCCTGGCGGGTCCGTACGAAAGCGGCGTACTGCTGCCGGAGTTGCTCGACGCAGCGGTCCAGTTCGCCGAGATCCCGGTGGGCCTCGGTCAGCCGCCGATCGTAATCGGTGACGATGTTCCACTCCAGGACCCCCCGCAGCCTCCCGATCCGCGCCTCGAAGTTGTCGGATGGCCCGACCGCTGCGCCCCGCTTCCGCTCCAGCTGCGCCAGGCGTTCCCGGATGATCCGCTCCTCGGCGGTCGCCAGGTAATCGGGCCGCGGCGCCACCAGCAGCGCCTGCAGGCGCTGAGCGATGCGGTCGCGCTGCTCCAGGCGTAGCCGCATCTGCGAGTCGAGCCGGCGGAAGGCGTGATCGATTTCGGGGAGCAGCGGCTGGTAGTAGTCCTGGCGGATCTCGATAATCTCGGCGAAAGCGTCCAGGTCCCGTTGCCAGGTCGTCAGCTTCCGCCGCAGCTGTTCGAGGTCGAGGTAGTTGCGCAACGCCGACTGGAAATCGTGGGAAGCCATCAAGTCGAGCAGGTAATAGGTCTCGGGAGTCTCCGGCAGATCGCGCAGCCTGACCACCCAGTTGGCGTCCTGCGTCAACTCCTCTCGGGTCAGCGCTTGAAGGAAACGCCCTTCGCGGATGCTTCGGATCGAGGCATCGAGTTTGTCAAGCTCGACACCGAACGTCTCCAGGGCGTTGCCGTACAGCAGAGCCGCTTTGCTGTAGACGCCGAGTTTGCCGTAGGCGTAGGGGACGGCGAGCAGGGCTTCCTGCACCGCGGAGTCGGTGACCTCGCGCCCGGCAAGCAGGGTCCAGGGTACCAGCGCCCGGTCAAACCGTTCCTGGTGAGCATCGGCCCAGCCGGAGCCGAGCAGCGCCCGATTGGAGAAAGGACCGCTCAGTCGCACCCGGTCGAGGACCTCCTTGGCGCCGCTGAAATTCTCCGTCTCGAGGAGCTTGTCGCCGAGCACCAGGTTCGCCTTGTCCCGGATCGCCAGGCTGGCCGGGTCAGCGTCGTCGAGCAGTCCGGTACGGTCAAGGTAGCGATGCCCCTCCTCTTCATGGCCGTCCCTGATCAGGGCGATGCCAAGGTTGTAGGAAGCGAACCCGGCGAGCTCGCTGGCATCCAGGAGCGTTTGCAGCAGCGGTTCGGCCTCGCTGAAACGGCCGTTGGCCATCAGCACCTGGGCCCGCAGAAACGCCAGATCGTCGCGAAGCGCGGCGGGGACCTCGCCCTGAATACGCTCCAGGGCATGCTGGGCGTTGACCGGCTGGTCTTTCTGGAAATAGATCCGCGCCAGGCGGTAGATCGCCGCGTTGCGCACCGGCTCCGCGACATTCCCCTCGATGACCGCGGTAATGGCACGCCCCGCCCGCCGGTGCATCCGGTAGGCAAGCTCGAAATCGCCGACGTCGAACTCGGCCTGGCCGAGATAGGGGTAGAGAGTATCGAGTTCGGGTTGATCGAGCCCGTGGTGCTGAGCCAGTTCGGTGTCTAGCCTGGCGATGGCGTCGAACCACTCCCCCTGGTAGGCGTCGTACAGCGCCTCCCCGAAATAGAGGTCCTGCAGCTCCCGCGGCGCTGCGGGGCCGGCCGCCAGGGCGGAGGATGCCAGCCACAGGCTGGCTATCAGGGCAATGAACCGGGCCATGAACTACCTGTCCTTGAAAGTGATGGACTGTTGTGCCAGGACCAGTTCGACGAACGCGGGACCCACCCCCTTGTTCACGGTGAACTGCTCCGTTCGCGTGAGATCCCCGCCGGCGGCGGACTTGCCGGTGAAGGTCACCTGGAGATCGTGTCCCCCGGTCCTGATGTTGCCGGTATAGATACGCTGCACCCCGCCCCTGCGCAGCGCCTCGAGTTCCTTGAAGGTGTAGAGGTGATGAGCGACCGGCTCCCCGGCCAGTTCGATCGTCACCGCATCGAGGCGGAAATCCTCTCCGTCGGCGAGGGAAACGAACATGGCAATCTGGGTCTGGGAGGGATAGAGCAGCTTCTCCTCCAGCTGGTTCAGATCCGTTGCGATGGAGAGCACATCCCCCTTGATCTCCTGGACCTGCTCATCCAGCCCCTTGATCTGTTCCCGGGAGACCTCCTCGGCATGGGCGAAGAGGGTCAGCATGAACAGCGTCGACAGCACAATTACGAATACTTTGAAAACCTTGAGCATGATAGCCACCTGTTGTTGATTGAATCTGTCGTTCTTTCCTGGCCGCTGCTGATTTGACCGATCAAGCGACCGCCTGTCAGATCTTCCCGATGAGGTTGATGAACAGCCCCTGGTGGTCGTAATCCAGGTCGGTCAGATCATCCGAAAAGTTGCTGAAGTTGTAGCCGGCACCGACCTTGATGTGTTCCCCCAGGTGCCGGTAAAGCCCTACCAATGCTCCGTTGAGACACTCCCCGGCATCGGGCAGATCGAGCAGGCGACCCTCGACCAAGGCGTCCCAGCGATGGACAAAATGCCAGTCGGCGCGCAGCACCACCAACTGAGCGCGGCTGGTGAAAAACTCGCGGTTGACCCGGTCCTGGCTCAGCTCGCCGTGGCGGTAGGCGTACTTGCCGCCCAGCGTCCAGCGCGGCGTCAGGTCGTACGTAACGTCAAGCGCCGCAATGTGGCTGCGCTGAATGACGTCGGCAGCCGCATCAGTGGTGCTCAGCTGGTCGGCGGCCGGAACGTTGTAGAAGTAGGTATACTTGAGCAGGGCGTTCAGCCGGTCGTTCCGGACCGGGCGATAGGCGTAACCCAGCACCGCTTCGGTATAGTTACCGTCATAGAACTGTCCCTGTGAGCTTTCGCTGTAGGCGTAATTGAACTTGCCGATCAGTCGCCAGTCCGGACTCAGCTGGTATTTGAGGCTGTTCTTCAGCAGCCAGGTGGTGCGCCGGGTGGTGCCGAGGTCGGGCTGCTCGCTGTCGTCCACCCGGTACTCCAGGGCACTGGCGAGCTTCAGTTTGGCGAAGCCGTAGCCGGCGCTCACCCCCGCCGCCGTCCGCTCGAGATCGGCCCCGGTCCGGTTATCGGTGAGGGTGCCGAAATCGAGATTGGCACTAAAATTGAGACGATCGGTGGGCGCCAGATCGACGCCGGTCGAATGCATCAGCCCGGTCGGCACATCGCCATGGGCGTAGCGCTCTTCCAGGTAGATGCTGGCGCTGTCCGAGTAGCGGGTCCGGAAGCCGGAGGCAAGGTTCCCCTTGCGCGCCCGCAGGCCGTTGTCGCTGCGCTCGTTTTCCAAGGCATAGTTGAGATAGAGGGTGGTGCGGTCGGAATAGAGGTACTCCGTGCCGAGCCGCCCGGCCGCCCCGCCCCCCCCTCCCGAGACCTCGCCGTCAACCTTGAAACGATCGCTCAGGCGGAAACTTCCGCCGCTGCCGATTCGGCCGTTCTGCTCGCGATTGCCGCTCTTCGCAATTGAGCCCTGCAGGTAGCCGTAGGCCGTCCAGCGTTCTCTGGAATCGTACAGCAGCCGGACCACCGCATCGGTCCGGTCCCCTTCCACCTGGGTCAGCGGCACCTGAGTCGAGTTGTCCTTGCGGCTGTCGCTACGCACCCCCGAACTCACCGTCCAGTGTTCGTTCGTCCGGAGATCGACGTTCAACTCGCCGGCCGCGGTTTCCAGCCCCTGTTCCTCGACCCGCCGGTCGGCCTTGAGCCGCAGGCTAACCCGCTCGCCGAACGGGAGATCCGCCGTGGCGCCGAACTGGGTGGTCTGCTTGGCGGTGATCAGCCCCGGAGCCGCATAGCCAGCCTCAAGCTCCTGCCCGTAGAGAGTGAACTTGCCCCGCCCGCTGGCGAAAAACTCCTCCAGGCCGAGGCTGGCATCGGCGCGCCAGGCGCCGGCAGCAGCGTCGCCACCGTCCAGAGAGGCGGAACTGCCGAAATTGAAGCCGCCGTCGCCGGATGTCGATTCGGGAAGGCCCGGCCCCTCGCTGCGGCCGGCCTGAAGCTTGATCCAGGTCTGCGCCGACTTGCGCAGGGTCAGGTCGGCGGCGCCGAGGCGGTTTTCGCTCCCGACCTCGTCGTCCTGGCTGGCGGTCACACCGAGCTTGACCGCGTCACCGAACCAGTAGTGCGCGCGGCCGCCGGTCGTCAGCGTCTCCGGGTCATCGAAACCGGGGGTGAATTCATAGCGGGCCACAAGGAACATCGGGTGGCCGCTGAGCCCATCGCTCTGCACCAGCAGATCGTCGTTGGCGGTCGGCGACAGTGGCCGGGTCAGCAGGATGCGCCCCTGCAGGTAGTCGATGTCGTAGTCGAGGGCCGGGGTCAGGTTCTTCACCCCCAGGACCAGGCCGGAATCCTTGTCGCGCACTTCGATACGCAGCCGCTCTGAGCCCTCGAGCAGATCCTGCCGCTGCAGGTAATAGAGGGAACCGCCGGTACCGCGGAATTCGTCACGCCCGGCCACGGTACCCGGTTCGGCGGCAAAGCCGTCGATCATCAAGCGCTGCTCGCCAAAGCTGGTGGCGTCGAGTGTCTGGTAATGCAAATTGGCACCGTAGAGCCCACGGTCGACATGCCCCAGGTCGTTGTCGGTATAGCCGATCCGGAAATTGCCCCACAGGCCGTAATTGTCGTGCTTTTGCAGCTTGAGGTAGAGCTTGCCGCGGGTCGGCGCGTCGTCCTCGACGGTGCCATCATCGCCGTAGGTCGGATAGTGATCGTCGGGGTCGATACGCCGGAACAGCGCCTCGGGAGACTTGTCGAGAAAGTTGCTGAAGATCTCGTCGAACGGACCTTCACGGGTGTCGGCGCTTGCCGTCAGGTTCCAGCCGGCGCCGAACTTTCCTTTGGTGTAGAAAGCGAGGCGCCCCTGCAGGTCGAAATCGTCGCTGTACTGCGGCTGGTCGGGGGCGAGCAGTCGGGCCGGCCCGTCGGTCTGGTTGACCGAGGCGGTAAGGTCGGCGATGCCGACGGTGAACCAGTCGCTGCGTTTCAGCGCCAGATCGCGCAGGAACAGCTCGCCGTTGCCGGCGGCGTCGAGCACCGCGACCTCGACGGTGTGCAATCCCTCCGGCAGGATGGTTTCGGCGACGAACCGCCCCCGTGCATCCACCGGCACGGCATAGCCGGCCAGCCAGACCTTGTGCCCCGCGGGAATCGCGCTGCCGTAGGCCTCCACCGTCCCGCCCTGCAGCGGAATCTGCCGGCTGGCGATGCGGCTCTCGCCGTAACCGGCCAGCAGTTCGGCACCGGCATCGGCCCGGGCCACGGCCTGATCGATATGGTCGAGCACCCAGAGCGGCTGGGGAGACGTCTCATCGAAATGTCCCTGAGAGTCGTACACCCGCACCAGGTATTTCAGGTTTATCCCTGGCGCCGCATAGTTTTCGAAGCTCGGCTGCCACTCGGCCAGTCCGGCGGCGTCCAGCGCAATCACCGCCAGGGGGGTATCGCGTAGCGACTGCTCCGCCGCGAAAATCCGTACCTCGCCGCGCTCGATGAAGCTGGGGTAGTTGTTGTAGAGCCGGAAGCGGATCAGGTTCTCGGAAAACTCCGTCTCCGGAAGGTCCCGGTAGCTTATCGCCCGGGGCCAGGCGGTCACGTTGAGCCGCGGTTTCAGTTTCAGGTTGTCGTACCTGAAGCGGACCTCCGCCTGGTCCAAGGCGACATCGGTGCAGCGCTGTACGTCCGGGATGCTCTTGCCCGGATCGTCGAGCGGCCGGCCGTCGACGGTGATGCGCATCAGGTTCAGGCCGAAGGGGTCGGCGGGATGGACCTCGCGGGTCAGGCGGGTGATCTCGACACCGTCGTAGTCATCGAGAGCCAGCAGTTCATCGTAGACGACCTGCACCTCGACGCGCGAACTTGCCGAAGCGGTGAACCCGGCGTTGACGACGTCGGCGGTCTGAACATAGCCACGCCCTTCGAATTCCGTCTGTTCCTCCGTCAGGCCGAGCTGATCGCTCACCGCCGCCAGAGCGCGACGGGCGCGCACCGTCGACCAGCCGATGTCGTCGCCGTAGATCGCCGCGGTGCGCCGATCGAGCCGCTCGTTGCTGAGATAGCCGATAAAACGCAGGCGCACGTTGCTCCGGTCGGCGATCTCATTCATCGCCTGGCGCAGCCGCTCGAGGGTGGCGGGAAGGATGATCGGCTCGCCGTTTTCGAAGCGGATCGGCGCGATGGCGCCCCCCGGCGGGTCGTAGACCCGGGTGACGGTCTCGGCGCCGGCTGCGTCCGGACAGAGCTGCGGCTCGTCGGGGAGGTCCTGCAACGGATCGTCATGCCAGAACTCCACTTCGACCCGGCGATTCAGCGCCCGCCCCTGCGGCGTCTCGTTGGAGGCGGCCGGACGCGTTGCCCCGCGCCCCTCTATTTCCACGGCGGCGTTGGCAAGGCCGAACTTCTCCTGGACCGCCAGAGCGACGCGGCGGGCCACCGCCTTAGTCAGCCCGAGCTGGTCACCGTAGATGCGCTGCGGCCGCCCCTGCAGGGGGGTGTTGTCGGCGTAGGCGATGAACTTGACGACGACGTTCCCCTTGCCGCTCAACTCGTGCAGCGACTGCCCGACTTGCTGCAGGAACCCCTCGGGCACGCTCAGCATCCCCTCGCCGTAATGTAGGGGCGCGATCAGGTTTTTGATCCGGGCGCGGTGGGAATGCCCCTCCTGGTAACGCAGCTTGCAGACGGTCTCGGCCCGGCAGACCTTGACCCGGTTGATCTCCCGGGGGACGACCACTTCCTTTTCGACCAGCTTCTCGCCGACCTCATCGTACCAGACCTCCACCTCCACCCGCCGGTTGCGGGCGCGTCCCGCCTCGGTGGCGTTGCTAGCGAGCGGCCGGGCGTCGCCGACCCCTTCATAGGAGATCGCTTCGGGGGGAAGACCGAGTGCCCGCTGGCAGTATTCGGCGCAGGTCCCCGCCCGCTCGCGGGAGAGTCCGAGGTTGTCGCCGTACAGCTGCTGCAAAGTGGGGCTGAGCGATTGGGAATCGGCGTGACCGACGAAGTGCAGGCGTACGTTGGCGCGATCGCGCATGCTTTCCAGCACCCCGCGCAATTGGGCGAGGTACTCCTGGGGTATTTCCGCCTCCCCCTCGCGGAAACGGATCGGCGGAACCAGGTCGGCGACCTTGATGGTCTTGACATCCGGTTCGACAACCTGACGCAGTTCCACCTTATCGCCCTGGTCCGCCTCGAAGATAGCAGGATCGACCAGCCAGCTGGTGAAGGGTTGGTCGGACGGCAGATGCATCTCGGCCGCCTCGCTGTAGACGGCCGCCTCCCTGACCGTGGAGTCCTTCGGCACCACGAAGGACGGCAGGGACACGGCCGCGCCCGCGACGCCGGCTACGGCGAGGGTCCAGACCAGAGCTATGATGGCGATCCGTTTCAGCATGAAATCCATTTGCGAAAAAGTTAAAAAAAACAACTGCTCTGCATAGGTCCTAAGAATCCCCTGGGTCCCATGGGACTAAGCTGACCGCTCCGCCCTACTGGGCCGGCCCGCCGCGGCGCCAGAAGACTTCCGTCTCGATATCCAACCGGTAGCCGCCCGCCGCTCCGCCCCAGCGGGCGGCGATTTCCTTCTTCAGCGCCCTGAGACGCCGGTTGACCAGCTCTTTGCCTTCGACATCGGCCAGATAGGAGAGACGCAGCACCGAAGGGGCCGCCTGCAGTTCCTCCAGCAACCGGTCGAGCTGCGGCTGCCACTGCAGGCGCAATTGCGTGGAGTCCGGTTCGAACACCCCGTCGGCAATATCGATCGCTACCACCCGGTGGAGCGTCGCGGCGAAGTCGAACTTCAGTAGCTTGCCGCGGGTCGCCCGCTGCACCCGCGGATTCTCGGAGATCAGCCGGTAGCCGCTCGGCAGGCTGCGGTCATCGAGCTTGAGAATGAAATTGCTGCCGCGGACCTGGTCGGGAACCTGGGCACAGGCAATGTGGAAGCGGCCGTACTCGTCGCTGGTGGCGATCAGACCGCGCGCCGTCACCACCCGGACTCCGGACAGACCCGGCTCGCCATCGTCCTGCCGGTTGTTCAGATCGCGGTCGTCGAACACCTTGCCGATCACGTCGGTGCAGTCGAAGGTCGGATCGGGGACGACCCGGACGGTCGCCGTCGCCTCCCCGGAGGCGGCGCCGCCGGTGATGGTGCTGACCACCTGCGCCCGGTTGACGAATTCCCCTTCGGAAACCCCGGCGCCGACCACCAGCAGCAGCCGCAGGGTGTGCTCGGCGTCGAACTGCAGATCGAGGCCGTCCCAGAGCAGCTGCCGGCCGCTGACGACCGGCTCACGCGCCACACCGTCGAGACGGGCGGAGCCGGCCACGTACTTGAAGCCGGCCGGGAAGCTGTCGATGATGCCGATGTCGAAGAGCGGCGCGCCGAACACGTTCTTCACCGTGA
>DATFMT010000022.1:0-2036 GCA_035266745.1 Geothermobacteraceae bacterium
TGGAAACATATCCGGACCCTTCGCACGCTCGGTTACCGGATCGATGCGGTTACCTCAAAAGGTTATCGGCTGCTCAGCGGTCCGGAGCTGCTGATCGCCGATGAAATTCGCTCACGCCTGTCGTCCCGGGTCATCGGCCGGGAAGTTATCTGCCACGAGCAGCTTGCCTCGACCAACCTGACCGCGATGGAGTTAGGTGAAACGGGAGCTGCAGAGGGGCTGGTGGTCATCGCCGACCAGCAGAACGCCGGCAAAGGCCGGCTCGGGCGGCGTTGGGAATCTCCTGCCGGGGTCAATCTCTACCTTTCCATTCTGCTACGACCGACCATCCCCCCCTGGGAGGTGCCCCGCCTGACCTTTCTCTCCGCGGTCGCCGCCGCCCGTGCCCTGCGAGACGTCACCGGGCTCAAGATCGATGTCAAATGGCCCAACGACCTGCTGGTCAACGGCAGGAAAATAGCCGGTCTGCTCAACGAAATGAGTGCCGAGTCAGACGCGGTCCACCATGTGGTGCTCGGGCTTGGTCTCAATATCAATATGACGGCCGATCAGCTTCCGACCGATTTGCGTTACCCGGCGACCTCGGTTTGGCTGGAAAAAGGCATTCTCACTTCGCGGCTCGATGTCGCGGTTGTCCTGCTCGAGCATTTCGACCGTTTGTACGAAGAGCTTCGTCAGTCAGGAATGGAACCGATCCGCCGTGCCTGGCAGGAACTTTTTGCCCTGATGGGAAAGCCGGTTCGGGTTGAGACCGGGCAGGCCAGTCTTGCCGGAGTGGTGGCCGGGATCGATGAGGAGGGCGCGCTGCTCCTGCAACTTCCCGATGGACATATTGAAAAAGTTCTTGCCGGCGATGTCCTGCCGGTTGAATCGTCCCGTTGAAAGCCGAATCGAGGTTGCAATAGATGTTATTGGTCATTGACGTTGGCAATACCAACACCGTGCTGGGGATATATCAGGAGAACCAACTGCTGCACGACTGGCGGCTGACCACCAGCAAATCGCGCACAGTTGACGAGTACGCCATGTTGGTTCACGAGCTGTTCGGGCTTTCGAACCTGCATTTCACCGATATCGACGACGTCATCATTTCCTGCGTCGTGCCACCGATGCTGGGGACCCTGAACGGTCTTTGCGATCGTTATTTCAAACTCAAACCTTATATCGTCGGCCCCGGTATCAAGACCGGTATGCCGATCCTCTATGACAACCCGAAAGAGGTTGGGGCCGACCGGATCGTCAATGCCGTTGCCGCCTACGAAAAACATCGGCGCAGCCTGATCGTCGTCGATTTCGGTACCGCGACGACCTTTGATTATATCTCCGGACGCGGCGAGTACCTCGGCGGGGCGATCGCCCCCGGCTTGATTATCTCGACCGAGGCGTTGTTCGACCGGGCCAGCAAGCTACCACGAGTCGAAGTTACCAAGCCGCCGCAGGTCATCGCGAAAAACACTGTCAACAGTATCCAGTCGGGGATTTTTTTCGGTTATGTCGGTCTGGTGGACGGCATCGTCGGTCGGATGAGCGAGGAGGCGAAAGAAAAGCCATTGGTGATTGCCACCGGGGGGATCTCAAGCCTGATCGCCAGATCCTCGCAGACGATTGACGAAGTCGATCCGAAGCTGACTCTCGAAGGGCTGCAAATTATCTATTTAAGGAATAAAACCGGCTTTTGACACCCTTGATAACGGGTGCTAGAATACCGGCCATCTTTAAGGTTTTTCAATAGTTCAATCCGGCCAGTTTGCTCAGTCTTTCTATTTAATTCGTGGTCCCGGCAACGGGGTGAAAGGAGTTATCATGGGAAAGTACGACACAGCGAAGATCAGAAACCTTGGAATTGTGGCCCAAGGTGATGCCGGCAAGACTTCACTGACCGAAGCGATGCTGTTCAATACCGGCATGACGGACCGTCTCGGCAAGGTTGACGATGGCAGCTCAACCATGGATTTCGAGCCGGAGGAGGTCAAGCGCCACATCACCATTACTTCCAAGCTGCATCACTGTGAATGGGAGGGTCACAGCCTGCATCT
>DATFMT010000023.1:0-2588 GCA_035266745.1 Geothermobacteraceae bacterium
AGGTCATGAAAAAGACCATCGAGGTCAACGACCCGCTGACCTACAAAGGCATTACCTTTTACCAGTCGAGCTACGGCCCGATGGGCGAGCCCCAGTTCACCTTCAGGGTCACCCAGCGTGCCAGCGGCGAAACAGTCACCCTGACCGGACGCCAGGGGCAGCTGATGGAACTGCCCGGCGGCAAGGCCTTCCGGGTTGCCGACTTTGCCGAATCTTTCCAGAACCTCGGCGCCGCGGCCCGGATCGAAGTGCTGCCCGGCCTGGTGCACCAGCACCAGGCCGGCGAGAGCCACCCCTCGTTCGTTGTGCTCAAGGCGTTCCCCGAGTTCGATGCCCGGCGTGGCGGCGAGTACAGCTTCGCCCTGCTCGATCTTCAGCAGCGCTACTACACCGGCCTGCAGGTCGCCAAGGATCCCGGGGTCTGGGTAGTCTGGACCGGTTGTTTTTTGCTGGTGTTCGGTTGCATGGCCGCCTTCTTCCTTTCGCATCGGCGGGTCTGGTTGACCCTGCAGGAGGTCGATGGCCAGGCCGGAATCAAAGTCGGTGGCAGCGCCCACCGCAATCAGCCCGGCTTCGAAATCTTCTTCGACGAGTTCAAGGCCAAGCTCAAAGCCGAACTCGACAAGTAAACATAGCTCTGAGATGTTGAGGGTTTAACGCCTTATCTCAATCGAACCTTGAGGAGTCTACACATGACCAGCACGCACCTGTTCAATTTCACCACCATCGCCTACTTTGCCAGCATGGTGCTGTTTATCGTCTACCTGGCGACCCGCGGCAAGACCGTCGCGCTGATCGCCAATCTCTGCGCCTGGGTCGGTCTGCTGATCCATACCAGCGCCATCGGCGTGCGCTGGTGGGAGAGCTACCAGATCCCCGGCGGTGAAGGGCACGCCCCCCTGTCCAACCTCTACGAATCGGTGGTCTTTTTTGCCTGGACCATTGTGCTGATCTACGTGCTCCTCGATCTCAAGTACAAACAGCGCGCGATCGGCGCCTTCGTCATCCCGTTTGCCTTTTTGGGGATGATCTGGGCCCAGCTGCAGCTCAATGACGCCATCGAACCTTTGGTGCCGGCGCTGCAGAGCAACTGGCTGACTTACCATGTCATTACCTGTTTTCTCGGTTATGCGGCCTTTGCCGTCGCCTGCGGGGTATCGATCATGTACCTGATCAAGCACGGCAAGGAAGAGAACAACGCCGATGGCTCGCCGGCCGGTGGTTTACTGGCGGCCTTCCCGAGCATCAAAGTTCTCGACGATATCAATTACAAGGCGATCATGGTCGGGTTTCCGTTGTTGACCCTGGGGATCATCACCGGGGCGGCCTGGGCCAACTATGCCTGGGGGACCTACTGGAGCTGGGATCCGAAAGAGACCTGGAGCCTGATCGTCTGGTTCGTCTATGCCGCCTTTTTGCATGCCCGCTTCACCCGTGGCTGGGTTGGTAAAAAAGCGGCCTGGCTGTCGATCATCGGCTTTGCCGCAACGATCTTCTGCTACCTCGGAGTCAACCTGGTCCTCTCCGGTCTGCACTCCTACGGGGGAGGGTGATTCGAAGCTGGCAAGGACGACCAGAACGGGTCGGGTTCTCGAGCGGCTTCAGCTTCGGGATGATTCGAGCTGTCCCCTGAATATCCTGACCCGGTATGGGTTGAATTAAGCTCCGCTTGTGAGAATGTCCGTCGGGATTTTGCTGCATCGGATTGATGTGACCTCCTTTCTCAACCCCAAGGTTAAAGCCTCTGGGGTTGCTGTCTTTCGGAAGCCGTGGTTCATTGCAACAGAACTCAGAAATAAAGAGGAACATGAAAGCTTTCGGCCTGCAATTTCAGCAAGCTACTGACGGGTATCGATTTTCAATCGATCCGTTTCTGCTCTGTGGTTTCTGTCGGGTTGGCGCCGGGGACAAGGTCATTGATCTCGGCACCGGGGCTGGAGTGATTCCGCTGCTGCTGGCGGTCAGGTATGACCCGCAGGAGTGTGTCGGGGTCGAAATTCAACCGCAGGCTGCGGCACTGGCTCGACGCAATTGCGTGCTGAATCGTCTTGAGGAGCAAATAAGGATTGTCGAGGGGGACGTCTGCCGGCACAGGGAGCTTTTTCTCCCTCAGTCTGCCGATGTCGTTGTGGCCAACCCTCCTTATCGAATTCAGTATACCGGTAAGACTGCACCCGATCCGGGGCGGGCGACCGCGCGACATGAACTTGCAGGGACATTGGAGGATTTTGTTGCAGCGGCAGCCTACCTGCTGAAAAACGGCGGGCGCTGTTACGTCATTTACCTGGCCGAGCGACTGGCCGACCTGCTGACGACGTTGCGCCATAAAAACATCGAATCGAAACGGCTGCGGTTGGTCCACTCGCGGGCAGGTGACCCGGCAAAACTGGTCATGGTCGAAGGCCGTCGCGCCGGCAAGCCAGGATTGAAGATCGAGCCGCCGCTCTACATCTACGAAGGTGATCATTATACGGAGGACGTACTGGCCTGCTACGGTGAGGGGGGCGACTAGTACCCTGTAACTCATAGAATGTCGCTGGGTTGTGCAAGATTTTGGCGGGCCAACTAGGCGTGGCTGATGGAGCATC
>DATFMT010000024.1:0-15703 GCA_035266745.1 Geothermobacteraceae bacterium
AGGCGGGCTGTTGGCTTGCCGTTTCAATAGGAGGTATTTATTTATGCAAATAGCTGTGACGTTCAGACATATGGAAACCAGTGACCCGGTACGTGACTATCTTGAAGAGAAGCTGTCCCGGGTCAAAAAATATATTGATGAGCCGATTGATGCCCAGGCGACGCTGTCTGTACAGAAAAAGATCCGCCATTCTGCAGAAGTGACCCTGGTCGCCAAAGGGATCACCATCAAAGGCAAAGAAGAGACCAACGACATGTATGCAGCCATTGATGCCGTGGTCGACAAGATTGAGCGTCAACTGAAACGCTACAAGGAAAAAATTAAGCAGCACAAACCGCTCAGCGGCAAAGAACGCCAGGTCCAGAAAACCATCGTGCAGGCCGAAAGTATCGATGATAGCCATCCCGAGCCGGTGATTATCGAAACCCAGAACTTTACCGTCAAACCGATGTCGGTGGAGGAGGCGGTCATGCAAATGGACCTGCTGCACAAGGATTTTTTGGTGTTTACCGATGACGGATCAGCGGAGATCAATGTCGTCTATCGGCGCAAAGATGGTAACTACGGTTTGATCGTTCCGCAAAACTAAAACTTTAGTGTTTCCCATGGGGGTACGTACCAGCGTGTCCCCATGATTGTTTTCACCAACCCCGAGATTTGAATCGAAGACAATGAACATATCTGAGCTTTTGAGTACCGCAGCCATCAGTGCCGATTTGAAGGCTTCCAGTAAAAACGAAGCACTGGCCGAACTGACCGATGCGATTCTACGCGTTGAAAGCAGTTTGGACCGGGACGAGGTCATCGCTGTCCTCCAGGAGCGGGAACGCCTCGGAAGCACCGGTATTGGTGATGGGGTCGCCATTCCGCATGGTAAACTGAAAAACATTGACAACCTGTTGATCTCCTTCGGCCGTAGCCGTGCTGGAATCGATTTCGATTCCATGGATGGACGGCCGGCGCACCTGTTTTTTCTCCTCGTGGCCCCGGAAGAGTCGGTCGGGGTCCATTTGAAGACCCTGGCGCGGATTTCCAAGCTGTTGAAAAATCCGGATGTGCGTCGCCAACTGCAGCAAGCTGACAGCAGCGAAACGATCCATCACATCATTGCGCAGGAAGAAGAGAATCTGTAAAACGGCTCAAGGCAATCAAACCTAGCAATTGAATCTGGGGATGTCCGGATATAGAACCGAAGGGAAGCTGATTTATCATGGCTGGTTTGACCATTCAGGAGATCTTCGGTGAGAAAGAAGCCGGGCTGGATCTTGAACTGCTCGGCGGTGAATCCGGTCTGGGCCGTTTTGTCCAGGTTCCGCGCATCCAGAAACCTGGTTTGGCACTGGCCGGTTATACGACAAATCTCCACCCCGATCGTATCCAGGTGCTGGGTTCCACCGAACTCAGCTATCTGCAGCAACTTCCCCCTGATATTGCCCGGTACAATCTGAAAAAACTCTGTTCACTCGATATCTCCTGTTTTGTCATTACCAAGGATCAGGATCCGCCTGCCATGTTGCTCGAGGCAACCAAAGCCGGCGGGATCCCGTTGTTGCGCACACACCACCAGAGTTCGACTTTCATCTCACTGATTACCCAGTTTCTTGAGGAGCGGCTGCTACCATCCACGACCGTCCACGGCGTACTCGTCGATGTCCTTGGGGTTGGCGTGTTGTTGCTTGGTGGGAGCGGGATCGGCAAGAGCGAATGTGCCCTGGATCTGGTTCTGCGTGGGCATCGGCTGGTGGCGGACGATGTCGTCAAGGTGCGGATGAAACTGCCGGCGGTGGTGTTTGGCGAAGGGATGGATCTGCTCCATTATCACATGGAGGTCAGGGGTCTGGGAATTATCAATATCAAGCATCTGTTTGGTGTCGCGGCAATTCGGGAGCGCAAGAAGATCGACCTGGCCCTTGAACTCGTCGAGTGGGATGCGGACAAGGAGTATGACCGACTCGGCCTTGAGGAGGAGAGCTACGAAATACTAGGCCTCGCAGTGCCGAAACTGACGATTCCGGTTCGTCCCGGGCGCAATATTACCAGTATCGTCGAAGTCGCGGCGCGTAATCAGCTGCTCAAGGAGATGGGCTATCACAGCGCCCTGGAATTCCAGGACCGCCTGGAGAAGCGGATGGCTGAAACCGCCTGGTTGCATGCTCATACGATCATTGGGGATAACCTTGAATGAACAATGAACGGGTTGTGATCATCACCGGACTGTCAGGGTCCGGAAAGAGTTGTGCCGCACGGGCCCTTGAAGACGAGGGCTTTTTCGTTGTCGACAATCTTCCCTTGAACCTGCTGCAGGCGTTTCTCGATGATTCGCTACGGGAGAAACGATATTCCGGCCTTCTCGCCGTGGTTATTGATGTCAGAAACCGCGAACTGCTGGCCGACTTTGCCAGGGTCTTGGACCAGGCCAGGGAAACGGGACACCAACTCGACATCGTATTTTTCGATGCCGAGGAAGAGGTCCTGATCCGGCGTTTTTCAGAAACCCGGCGGCGGCATCCCCTGACCCTGACCGAAACCATCGCCGACGGGATTGCCCTTGAGCGGGAACTGCTTACGCAGCTTAGGGACGCTGCCACGCGGATCGTTGACACCTCCTGGATGACTCCACACCAGTTACGACAGCAGGTCGTTCAGTTGTATGGCCGACATGAAGCTCCGCTGCCGTTGATCGTCCTGCTCCAATCGTTTGGTTTTCGCTATGGAGTTCCCTCCGGTTCTGATATTGTACTCGATGTCCGGTTTCTGCCGAACCCGCATTTTGTTCCGGATCTTCAGCAACAGACCGGTCTTGACAAACCGGTTCGGGATTTCGTCATGAAGAATCCGGTCTGTAAAGAATTTTTGCAACAGCTGCGCGGGTTGCTCGATTTTCTTCTGCCCCAGTACCGGCAGGAAGGCAAGAGTTATCTGACCATTTCAATCGGCTGTACCGGTGGCCGGCACCGCAGTGTTTCAATTGTTGAGATCCTAAGCGAGTTATTGCCCGCTGCCGGTCTGCAGATCGACACACTGCATCGAGATATTGCCAAGAGGTAGCTGGATGATTGGACTGGTCATCGCAACCCATGCTCAGCTTGCCGAAGAGTTGGCCGCTGCCGCCGCCCTGATTATCGGTCCAAGTGACCGAGTGCGGACCGTTGCAGTTCGTCAGGGGGGCGGTGTCGAAGAAATTTGGGCTGATATAGCCGCTGCAATCGAGGGAGTCAATCAGGATGATGATGGAGTGATCATCATGACCGACATGTTCGGTGGCACCCCGTCCAATATCAGCGTCTCTTTTCTCGATCCTGAACGAGTTGAAGTCATCACCGGGATCAACCTGCCAATGGTCCTCAAGTTTTTTAATTCTCCGGAAAATCTTACTGTTGCCGAGCTTGCAAGGATGCTGAAGGCCTACGGTCAGCAAAGTATCACTCTCGCCAGCGAGTTTCTGGCGTCCTGAATCGTAAATAAATCGTAAGTGGTGTTGATATGGCGATTGTCCTGACCAGGATAGATAACAGACTGATACACGGGCAGGTCCTGGAAGCCTGGGTGCCGTTCACCCGGGCCGACTGTATCATTGTTGCCAACGATCAGGTTGCCGCGATGCCTCTGCAGAGCCGGTTGATGGAAGCCTCGGTTCCGAAAACCATCAAGGTCCTGATCGGATCCTTGGCCGAGGTCAGCGCGTCACTGCAGACCGGGCAGTACGCCGATTTACGCATCCTGTTGTTGTTCGAAACCGCGCAAGATGCGCTGAAGGCCCGCAACATGGGGATCCCCTTTCAAACCCTGAACCTGGGGAACATGCATGCCGGAGTTGGCAAGGTCAGGTTCACCTGCACACTGGCGCTCGATCCCGGCGATATCGAGGACCTTTCCCGACTCGAAGCGGATGGGGTGACGATCGCCTGCCAATGTATCCCGGCCGATAAAGAAAGGCCCTGGCGCAAGTTGATTCCGGAGGAGCGCTGATGCCCTGGTTGGAAATTTTGCTGGCCGGAATGGTTGCCATGTTGACCGGGCTCGACCGGACGGCCCTGCTCCAGGTGATGATATCGCGACCGATCGTCGCTGCGCCATTGACTGGACTGATCCTGGGGGACCTGCAGAGCGGACTTGCGATCGGCCTGATGACGGAACTGCTGTGGTTGACCCGCATACCGGTCGGTGCCGCGATACCCCCCGATGACACCCAGATCGCGGTCGGGGCGACCACTTTGGTGATCGTATTTGGCCCGCTCTGGGGCTATGCCGGACCAGGGTTGCTGATCCTTGCACTATTGATCGCCATGCCCCTCGGTAAGGCCGGGCAATGGCTTGACCACCTGGCCCGCAGTCAGAACGGCCGCTTGCAGAAAAGGGCTGAACAGATATTGGCGACGGGAGATTACGCGCAGGTTGAACGGCTGCACTGGCAGGGGGTAGGACATTTTGCCTTTGCGTCACTGATCACCTACCTGGTGATCGTGACAGCCGGTGCTGTAGCGCTGTATTTCCTGGCGCCGGTGTTTCTCAGCATGTTGCAGGATCACAGCGGTTGGCTACGGCTGGTCTTCCCCTTGAGCGGGATTGCCGTGATTCTCAGCAGTATGAATATCAGCAGGACGCTGACTCTGTTTGGTGCCTCGTTTACCACGGCAATCTTGATGCTCTGGCTGGCATGAAAATGATGAAACGGCGGAAATTACCCGGCTTCATATTTTTTCAAACCTTTCTGCGTAGTTTCGTCTTGCAGGGAAGCTGGAACTTTGAACGCCTGCAGGGTCTTGGAGCATTGTATGTCATGATGCCGGCACTGAATCATTATTTCCAGGGGAGCGACCGGCTGGCCGCATGCAAACGCCATTTGGGGTATTTCAATACCCACCCGTTCATGGCGACATCCGTGTTGGGGACTGCCATTCATCAGGAAGGTGAATTGGCCGCCGGTTCGGCCGCCAATGATAACTTTCAGGACTATCGGCAGATGGTCATGGCCCCCTATACCGCCATGGGTGACGCGATGTTCTGGGGCGGTTTGCGGCCGCTGGCTGCCGGAATTGCCCTGTTCTTTGCCCTTGGTACGTCTGCCTGGGCACCGGTGGTCTTTTTGCTGGTCTTCAATTTGCCGCACTTCTGGTATCGTTGGAATGGTCTGTCCCAGGGGTGCCGGAAAGGTTTCGATTCGATTGAGCTGGTTCAGAAAAAACACCTGCCTGACCTGGCTGTTCGTCTCAAGGAAGGCACTGTCATTCTGCTCGGCGGGCTGAGTGCTTATCTGATGTATGCTGAACTCGGGCAGAAAAACCTCTCACCACTTTGGGCTTTCGCCTGTTTGCCCGCCATCTATCTGCTGGGCTGGTTGGCGAGAAAAGGTGTTTCGACGTTGCTGCTGGTCTGGGTCGTGGTTGCCGTTGCGACCATGACTATCGAGATCATCTTTTGATATTCGTTGATGAAGAATTTGAGGAGCAGGATGCTGGAAGAAGAATTTATCATTAAGAATCGGCTTGGTCTGCATGCGCGGGCGGCGGCCCAGTTGGTACAGCTGGCCAATCGTTTCAAGTCGGATGTGCTGGTTCGCAAGGATGGGCTCGAGGTGAACGGAAAAAGCATCATGGGGATTCTGATGCTGGCCGCACCCAAGAGCTCACGAATTGAAGTGATCATCCGCGGCGACGATGCCACAGAGGCGATGAGCGCTCTTGGAGAATTGATTAATGACGGCTTCGGTGAAGACTGATCTTGCAACCGATACCTTCTTGGTTGGTCTCGGGGCCTCACCCGGAATCGCGATCGGCGAAGTCCACCTGGTCAACCGGGCCCGTATGGCCGCTATCGAACGACCGATCTCAGCCGATCAGGTCGAGCGTCAGATTGCCTTGTTCCGTGAGGCGATCCAGTTATCGAAAGAGCAGCTGGAAGCCATCAAGGCGAGTGTCACCGACCAGAGCATCAGCGACCACCTTTACATTATCGATACCCATCTGTTGATCCTCGAAGACCAGATGCTGGTTGATGGTACGATTGCGCTGATCAGGGGGCAGCTGGTCAACGCCGAAGGGGCCCTCAAGCAGACCCTGAAGAAGCTGCGCGGGATCTTCGACCGCATCGATGACGAGTATTTACGAGAACGCAGCTCGGATATTGAAAATGTCGGCGAACGGGTCTTGCGTAACCTGATGGGGGAATCGCTGCAACCGATTAACCACTTCGACCGCAAGGGAATTATCGTTGCCCATGACCTCTCTCCGGCGGACACTCTGCAGATTGACCGGAGCTGTATTCTCGGCTTTGTCACCGATCTTGGCGGGCGTACGTCGCACACGGCGATTCTGGCCAGATCGCTCGGAATTCCCGCGGTCATCGGGCTCGAGTCGGTGACCTCTCTGGTCCCGGGAGGGACACCGGCCATAATCGATGGCTCGAGTGGGACGGTGATCCTGAATCCGTCCCCGGCGACTTTCAAGGAGTTCCTGCAGAAAAAGCAGGAATACGAATATGCGGAATTGGGATTGCAGGCTTTCCGGTCTCTTCCGGCCGAAACCCCTGACGGTCACGCCCTGACCCTCCGGGCCAATATTGAGCTGGTCGATGAGATCCCCTTAGCATTGGAGCAGGGGGCGGACGGGATTGGCCTGTTCCGCTCCGAATTTCTCTATCTGGGCTCTCCGGTTCCTCCGGATGAAGACACCCAGTACCAGCTTTACCGGCAGATTCTGCAACAGATCGCCCCGCGCGAAATGACCATCCGCACTCTTGATGTCGGTGGTGACAAGTTCGTTCAGGAGATTAATCTCGGTGACGAGTCCAACCCGGCGCTTGGTTTACGGGGGATACGTTTCTCCCTGGCGGAGCGGGTGCTGTTCAAAACCCAATTGCGGGCGATTCTGCGCGCTTCGGCCCATGGTCCGACCCGGCTGATGTTGCCGATGATCTCGGGAGTGGCCGAGTTGCGTGATAGCCGGCAGTTGATCAACCAGATCATGCAGGAGTTGGCTTCCGAAGGGTTGGCATTTGACCGGAAGATACCGGTTGGCATTATGATCGAGACCCCGGCGGCGGCATTGATCGCCGACCTCCTGGCGCAGGAAGTCGACTTTTTTTCTATCGGCACCAACGATCTGATCCAATATTGTCTCGCGGTTGACCGGGCCAACGAGCATGTCGCCTATCTTTACGAACCGCTCCATCCGGCGATCCTGCGCGCCCTGCGGACAATTGCCTCAGCTGCGCGCAAAGCCAAGATTCCGGTCTCGATATGCGGTGAGATGGCAGGTGACGCTTTTTACGTCCCGATTCTGATCGCTCTTGGCTTCACCGAACTCTCCATGAATGCCAATTGCATCTCCCGGGTCAAGCGGATTGTCCGCCAGTTCACTCTTGATGACGCCAGACGGCTGCTTGATGAGTTGCTCGCTCTGCCGACCGCAATGGAAGTTGCGCACCGACTGGAGGATATCATGGCTGAGCGGCTGCCGGAGCTGTTTGGCAACCCGAAGATCTAGACCGGAGGCAGACGGCTCTAGAGTTTACTTGACATTCTGGTCGCTGCTTCCTAGAATGCCCCGCTTGTAAATACCCTTAACCAAGGAGGACGCCTCCCATGGCTATGACTGATTTTCTGTTTACATCCGAGTCGGTAAGCGAAGGACACCCCGACAAGGTTTCCGACCAGATTTCCGATGCGATCCTCGATGCGATCCTGGCCCAGGACCCCAGGGCCCGGGTGGCTTGTGAAACGCTAGTGACTACCGGCATGGCCATGATCGCCGGCGAAATTACCACGACCGCCTATGTCGATATGCCGCAAATCGTCAGGCAGACGATCAAGGAGATCGGCTACGACGATTCGGCGATGGGTTTTGACTGGGAGACCTGTGCCGTACTGACCAGTATCGACCGCCAGTCCCCGGACATTTCCCAGGGGGTGACCGAAGGGGAGGGGATGTTCACCGAACAGGGCGCCGGCGACCAGGGGCTGATGTTCGGTTATGCCTGTGATGAGACCCCGGAACTGATGCCGATGCCGATCACTTTTGCCCATAAACTGACCCAGCGCATGGCGGAGGTCAGAAAAAGCGGCCTGCTGCCATTTTTGCGCCCGGACAGCAAGTCCCAAGTCTCGATCCAGTACATTAACGATAAGCCGATCCGCATCGACACGGTTGTCGTGTCCTCCCAGCATGCTCCCGACGTCACCTACGAGAACCTCAAGGAAGGTATCCTCGAAGAGATCGTCAAGAAGGTTTTGCCGGCCGAGCTACTCGATGACAAAACCAAGTATTTCATCAACCCGACCGGACGTTTCGTCGTCGGGGGGCCGATGGGCGACTGCGGACTGACCGGGCGCAAGATTATCGTCGACACCTACGGCGGTCAGGGGAGCCACGGCGGGGGCGCTTTCTCCGGGAAGGATCCCTCCAAGGTCGACCGCAGCGCGTCCTACATGGCCCGCTACGTAGCGAAGAATATCGTTGCCGCAGGGCTGGCGAGCAAGTGCGAAGTCCAGCTCGCCTATGCGATCGGTGTGGCCGAACCGGTTTCGGTGATGATTAATACCTTCGGCACCGGCAAGATCCCATCAGACCGGATTGCCAAAATCGCCCAGGAAGAATTCGATATGCGCCCGAGCGGGATCATCAAGACCCTTGATCTGCTGCGGCCGATCTATCGCCAGACGGCGGCCTACGGCCATTTCGGTCGTGAGCTTCCGGAATTCACCTGGGAGCGTACCGATCGGGCCGATTCACTGCGGAGTCGCGCCGGCTTGTAACAGACATCGAATAATTGCCGAAGGCGGGTCGTTTGACCCGCCTTTTTTTGTTATGCTGTCTGCCATGTTTGCTATCGAGCTGAGTCTGATCGTCCCGCTGCTCAACGAGCGGCAAGTCGTGCCAGGATTTCTTGAGATGCTGGCGCGCCAGACCGGCGTTCGCTTCGAAGTTATCCTGGTCGATGGCGGTTCGGTCGACGGGACCCGCGAGCTCATCCTCGACAGCCAACAAGCCGCAGTTTTCCCCATGACTTTGCTCGAATCCGCTGCCGGTCGGGCCAGGCAGCTCAATCTTGGGGCGGAACACGCGGCTGCCGAGCTGTTGCTGTTTCTGCATGTCGATTCGGTCTTTCCCGAGGCCGATGCGCTCTGCCGGGCGGTCAGTCTTTATCGTAATGCCTTGACGAACAACCCTGGGGAGCAGTTTGGTGGACACTTTCAACTGGAGTTCCTGCGCGAACAGTCTCCCTACAGCTTCGGCTACTATTTCTGGGAGTGGAAGGCACGGCTCGATCGCAAGGACTGTACGCACGGCGATCAGGGCTTGCTGCTGAGGCGCGAGACGTTCAATCAGGTCGGGCCGTTTGATGAAACTGCCGTGCTTGCCGAAGAGAGTCGGTTGGCCGAGACGTTACGGCAGACTGGGCGTTGGCTGCTTCTGCCGGGACGGATCCAGACCTCGGCGCGGCGTTTCGAAACCGAGGGGCTCGCGGCCAGGCAAACCCTGAATGCGCTGCTGATGAATTTTGCCGCGCTCGGCTGGGCCGCCTTCTTCACCCGGGCGCCCGATGTCTACCGCAGCCAGGACCGGACCGCGAAACTCCTGCTGGAGCCTTACCTTGCCCTGATTGATGAATTGCTCGCCGAGATGCCGCCTGCAAGTCGACGCAGGTTCTGGATTAAAACCGGTGCCTATGTCAGGTCTCATGCCTGGCAAATCCCCTTTTCACTCGATGCCCGCCGTGCGTATCTGCTGCAGAAGCCGGTTGGAACCGGAGCGCTACCGATTCTGGCGTTTCACGACCGCTGGTTTGACTTGTTGACCGATCATTCCGTTGGCCGGCTGCTTGCCGCCGGTTTAACCTGGGGCTGGTTCCAGTGGCTCAAGTGGCGCGTGGCCCGCGGCAGACTCTGAACCTGTGGCATTCTGCCGCCTTTTTTTTGAACTCAACGCTTCGCCTGCTTTGTCCCCGACTCGACTTGACGCGGGATCAGCCCTTGTGATATATCAAGAAAAATTGATATTATTAAATTGGCGATCTTGATCTATGCTGTTGTCACTGTTTAAATCTCTGGCGGATGAAACCCGCCTCAGGCTGCTGAACCTGCTGTCCAGGGGGGAGTTTACCGTTCAGGAGCTGACGGAAATCCTGGCCATGGGACAGTCACGGATTTCGCGTCACCTCAAAATTCTGCATGATGCCGGCCTGTTGGCCGTCAAACGCCAGGGAACCTGGAGTTATTATCGGGTTGCGCCGGCTTCTGACTGGATCGAACAGTTCTGGCAGCTCCTCATTCCTCAGTTGCAGCAGCTGGTTGCCGGTCCGACCGATCTGGTGCGGATGACCCAGTTGTTCGAACGGCAGAAATCGGCCAACCGTGAATTTTTCGATCGCCATGCCCGCCAGTGGGACCTGCTGAAGCAGAATGCCCTGCCGCTGGTTGCCTACCGTGATGAATTGTTCCAGTTGCTCGGGGCCGGGCAACTGCTGGTCGAGGTCGGTATCGGAACCGGAGAACTGCTGGCCGGTTTGACCAATAACTGGCAGAGTCTGATCGGTATCGACCAGTCGCAGGCGATGCTCGATGAAGCTCGCAACCGATTCCGTGCCCAGCCGGAATCAGCGATCGAACTGCGCCTCGGCGAGATGACTGCGCTACCGGTCGCCGACTCCCAGGCAGATGCCGTTCTAATGAATATGGTGTTGCACCATGCTCCGCAACCAAGGCGGGTCCTAGCGGATGCCGCACGGATTCTCGTGCCGGGAGGACGGCTGGTGATTGCCGAGCTGCTTCGGCATAACCAGGACTGGACACGCGAAGCCCTGGCCGACGTCTGGTTGGGCTTTGCTCCGGAAGAGCTGACCGGCTGGTTGAATGAAACCGGCTTTACCAATATCGATATCAAGCGATTGCCGCCGCAAGGGCAATTGAACGGCATATTGCTGGCTGTTGCCAGCCAACCGAAGACCAACTAAGGAGAACCCGGTTATGAAAGTAGATTTTAAAGTTAAGGACCTGAAATTGGCCAAACTCGGCCGCAAGGAGATTGAGCTGGCTGAAGTCGAAATGCCCGGCCTGATGGCACTGCGTGAGGAGTATAACGCGACGCAGCCACTCAAAGGGGCGCGGATCACCGGTTCGCTGCATATGACGATCCAGACCGCAGTTCTCATCGAGACCCTGACCGCCCTCGGTGCCGAGGTCCGCTGGGCCTCCTGTAACATCTTCTCGACCCAGGATCAGGCTGCCGCTGCTGTCGCCGTGGGGCCGCAGGGTACCCCCGAGAATCCGCAGGGGATACCGGTGTATGCCTGGAAGGGGGAGACTCTCGCCGAGTACTGGTGGTGTACCGAACAGGCACTCTCCTGGCCCGACGGCGCTCTGCCGAACATGATTCTCGACGACGGCGGCGATGCGACCATGATGGTCTTGAAAGGGGCTGAATGGCAGCAGGCCGGCGTACCGGCGCTGAACGATGGTGATCCCGAAGATTGGGCAGAACTGGTCATGTGCCTGAGCTCGTCACTCACCGAGAAACGTAACGATTGGATCGCCATTCGCGATGCCATTAAAGGGGTCACCGAGGAGACCACCACTGGAGTCCATCGTCTCTACCAGTTGGCCCGCGATGGCCAGCTGCCGTTCCCGGCGATGAATGTCAACGACTCGGTCACCAAAAGTAAATTCGACAATGTCTACGGTTGCCGCCACTCGCTGGTCGACGGCATCATGCGTGCGACCGACGTCATGCTCTCGGGCAAGGTTGCGGTGGTCTGCGGCTACGGTGACGTCGGCAAGGGGTGCTGCCAGTCCTTGCGCGGCCAGGGGGCCCGGGTGATTGTCACTGAGATTGATCCGATTTGCGCCCTGCAGGCGCTGATGGAGGGTTACGAGGTCAAGACCCTGGAGGATGTGATCGCCGATGCCGATATCTTTGTGACCACCACCGGTAACTACAACATCATCCGTGCCGAGCACATGCAGGCGATGAAGAACAATGCCATCGTCGGCAACATCGGGCATTTCGACAACGAGATCGATATGGCCGGCCTGGCCAGGGTCCCGGGGGTCCAGAAGATCAACGTCAAGAATCCGCTCGAGCACGGCAATCAGGTCGACCAATGGCTGTTCGAGGACGGACACAGCGTCATTGTTCTCGCCGAAGGGCGTCTGCTGAACCTCGGCTGTGCCACCGGGCACCCGTCGTTTGTCATGTCGAACAGTTTCAGCAATCAGGTGATCGCCCAGATCGAGCTCTTCGTCCGTGGGCAGGAATACGAGA
This sequence comes from Geothermobacteraceae bacterium, assembly GCA_035266745.1. Classification (GTDB taxonomy): domain Bacteria; phylum Desulfobacterota; class Desulfuromonadia; order Desulfuromonadales; family Geothermobacteraceae; genus DATFMT01. The sequence goes on from DATFMT010000024.1 coordinate 12,258, forward strand.
AAAAGGTCTATGTGTTGCCGAAGATTCTCGATGAAAAGGTCGCTCGACTGCATCTGGGCAAGCTCGGGGCCAGGCTGACCGTGCTGACTCCGGAACAGGCCAAATATATCGACGTGCCGGTCGAGGGACCCTACAAGCCTGATCACTATCGGTATTGATCGGTAGGAATAGACAACTCAATTAAAAAGGCCCTGCACACGTGCAGGGCCTTTTTAATTAGTATTCAGGCTGATGCTGTTGCTAACCTGACCGTCGGGATTCTGCACCTGGAACTCCAGGTCCTGCACTTGTCCCGATAACGGATAGCGCTGGTAGAGGAGGGTGCTGCAGTTGAGGTAACTGATCCGGTCGTCGCCCTCCTTGAGAAGGCCCGGATGATTGATGACCTCCACGCCGTTGACCAGCAGCCTGGAGCGGGGGGAAAAATTGACGCCGAGGATGCGGATCTGATAGCTGAGAACCTGGTCCCCGCCAATCTCCAGTTGGTCGATCTGAGGCTGCCCTGTGACTTCGAGATTGGCTGGTAACGACCGCTGGCCATCCGGGTTTACCAGCTGAATGCGTTGCAGGCCGGCTGCGACCTGCGGCAGCAGGAAGGCGATACTGCCGGAACTGCGGGACTTGACGGCGAGGGAGCCGTCGTTGAGCAGGACCTGGGTAGAGGGCCCGATATTGCGGCCATGGATGACGACCTCACTTGCCGCATTGCGGCAGGCGGGGAGCTGGTCAGGGTCGATGCTCTCGATCTGCGGGGTCGGCGCCGCAACGCTCAGGGTGAAGCGTGACTCGGTGCGGGTTGTCGCATCGGCGGGTAGGATTCCGACCACATATTCACCGGTTGGAAGGTTCGGGACCTGGAAGCTGACCTCCGTTGCCGAGACCCGTTCAAAGGGGATGACCCGTTCACCCAACAGCAGCTGGAAGTCTGCCGGCCAGTTGCTGCCGCCAAGCGTGATGATTTCGCCGGGAACAGCCCTGGTCGGTTGCAGCGACGACAGCTGGAGGGCGGTCGCGGCGCGGGGCAGGGTGAGCAGGATGATCAGCAGTAGGTAGCAGAAGACACGTGGCATGGTTCGTTCTCCAGTTTCATTTAACCACAGAAACCGGGGATCACAACTCGCCGCCTGCCAGCTAATGCCGAATTGACAAGAGCATCACCAAGCCAAGCAGGGTGAAAAGAATGTTGCCGGCCCAGGCGGCAACAATGGGCGGCAGAACCTCGGCATAGCCGAACGCCATCAGGGCGGAATTGGCGACATGGAAGATCACCCCGACGGCAACGCTCAAGGAGATACCAAGGGCAAAGCTCGAATCGCGGCCACGACGCAGCGCAAAGGGAATGCCGAAGATGGCCATCACCAGGCAGGTAAAGGGGGCGGCGAAACGCTGGTTCAGATCGCATTCGAAGCGCAGGGTGTTAAAACCCTCCTGCTTCAGTTTGCCGATCAGTTCAAAGAGTTCGAACAGTGATTTTTCCTGGCTGAGGTTGTCGCGGATTTGGATGAAATCCTCGGGCGACTTGTGCAGTTCGATCGGCATTCTAGCCAGCTTGTGGAACTCGACCTCGTTGCTTCCCGGCTTGAATCTGTGCACAGCTATGTCTTCTCCCAGCCATTCTCCGCTCTCGCTATACCGGGCGCTAAGCGCATCGATCCGTTCGATCGGCCTTTGTTCCTGGTCAACCATGAACAATTTGATCTGCTGCAGAGAACGACTCTCCGGATCGGCCATCCCGACCTGGATGAAGCGACCCTGCTCCCTGATCCAGATCCTGTTTTGCGACACGGTCGTCTGTTTGTTGTCACCCAGCTCAACTGTCCAGATGTGATTGGCGGTCTTCCCTCCCAGCGGGACCAGGGAGTTCTCCAGCAGCAGCAAGGCCGCGCAAACCAGACTGGTCGCGAGAAGGAAAATGCTGATGATGTGGCGTAGACTGATACCGCAGGAAAAGATTGCGGTTAATTCGTTGCTGCGTGACAGCCGACCGAGAATGACAAAGGTCGTCAACAGAACTGACAGGGGGGCGATCTGGATCAGGATGGCTGGGGTCTTGCCCAGGAAATAGAACAGGTATTGGGAGGCCGTGGCCCCCTTGTTCATGAAGTCACTGGCCCGGTCAAAAAATTCGATCAGTAAGTAGAGACTGACAAAACAGGACATGGTCAGGGTGAAGACCTGGAAATACTGGCGAGAGATGTAACGATCGAGCACCTTCATACGGACCTTTTGGCGCCAGTCAGGCTGCTGAACCGGAGCGGAATCTCGCGTGATGCGAACCAGAGCAGCAGGTAACCGCAGAGCATCATGACCAGAGGGGCGAACCAAATGGTTGTCATCGCCGGCCAGCCGCTGTCGACGACTGCCGTTTCAGCAAACGACTGCGTGACGTGAAAGAGGATGAAAATGCCAAGGGCGATGAAGAAGCCGGTCCCTTGGCCGGAGCGGCCCCGTTTGATCGTCAGCGGCAGGCCGTAAAGGGCAAACAACAGGGGGCTGACGGCCAGGACAAACCGCTTGTGAAACTGAGCGAGGGAGTTTTGCCGTACGTCCGGTTTGTCACTGGTTTTCGCCTTCTCCCAGAGATCGAGTGTCGGAATTTCGCCATATTTGAGCAGCCGGTTATTCTGGCCGGTCAACTTGTCGGCATGCAGCTGGATATCGTAGCTTGCAAAGTTGACGACCTGGTAATTCTTGCTGCCGCTGTAGCGGTGGATCTCGCCCTGTTGCAGGCGCAGAGTCAGGCTGTGTTCTTCCGCCGACGAGTAGATGGTTCCCTTGCGGGCGAAGATAATCGCCGGGTCACCGTCGACCCGCTCATCGGAAATAAAGACCGAGTGCAACTCGCCGGAACGTTCCACCTGATCAACATAGAGAGTGATCCCTGGAATGTCGCTGTTAAAGACCTGGGAGGCGATGCCGACGTTGGCCCGTTCCTGAACAATGTCGAAGACCTTGTTGCGGAATTCCACCTTTGCCCGCGGCTCAGCGACCAGGGTCAGGTAACCGGTAAGTATGATGACAACCAGGCTGAGCAACAACGCCGGGCGAAACAGGCTCATAAGGCTGATGCCGGAGGCCTTGAAGGCGGTGATTTCATTTTCCCTTGAGAGCCGCGAATAGCCGATCAGAACTCCGAGAAACATCGACAACGGCAGGGTGATGACCAGGAAAATCGGCACCAGATTCCAGAACAGCAGAAACACCTCGCCTGGCGGCACCCCTTTGTTGAGGATCAATTCGGAGAGAAACAGTATCCGTCCCCCCAGCAGCACAAAAGTGAAAACCACCAGGCTGATCAGGGTCGGCGTAAGAATCTCGCGGAAAATATATCGGTCAATGCGGCTGGTTAGCATGGTCGCAGCAGTTTAGTACAGAGACCGGGGCTTGTAAACTGAATCCGCAGCTGAAAATTGCCTTGCCAATTAGGGGTAGTCATGTTATAGAGA
>DATFMT010000025.1:0-4574 GCA_035266745.1 Geothermobacteraceae bacterium
GTACCGCTGGCTGCGACCAGTCGATCACCCCGTCTTCCTTTTTCAACATCGGCGCGTAACAGCTCTGGCTGTCATCCTGCACCTCGCGTTGCAGGGTTCCCGCGCAGAGCTGTCGCAGGGTTTCTTCCATCGCTTCGCGACCGAGTTTGGCCAGGCGATCATGCAGTTCGCCGGCCGTTTCCCGGTCGCCGATCGGGGTCATCCGCTTGACCAGCATATCGCCGGTATCGAGCCCGACATCCATATACATGGTTGTCACACCGGTTTTCGTGCCGCCATCGATAATCACCTTGTTGATCGGCGCCGCGCCGCGGTAAGCAGGCAAGAGCGAGGCATGGACATTGATGCAACCGTACGGCGGGATATCGAGGACGCACTTCGGCAGAATCTGTCCGTAAGCCACCACGACGATCAGATCGGGCGCCAGCTCACGCAGCTGTTCAACCGCTTCCGGCTGGCGCAGTTTGTACGGTTGAAACACCGGAATCCCGGCCTGTTCGGCCAGCTGTTTGACCGGCGGCGGAGTCAGCTTCTTGCCACGACCGCTGGGCCGGTCGGGCTGGGTATAAACTCCAACCATCTGGCAGCCGGCCTCAATCAACCCCTCGAGGGTGCCGATGGCAAATTCGGGGGTACCCATGAACACGGTACGGATGTCACGCGGCTGCATTAAAGTTGTTCTTCCAGTTGCTGAAGGATTTTCGGATATTTTTTGCGGAACATGCTTTTCTTGAGTGGTGACAGGTGATCAACAAACAAAATTCCGTCGAGATGGTCTATCTCATGCTGAAAGGCGACCGCCCATAAACCCTCGGCCTCAAGCACCCGGGTTTCACCCTGCAGATCCTGGAAGCGAACCTTGACCCGGGCGCTGCGGGCAACATTGGCATAAAACCCTGGCACCGACAGGCAGCCCTCTTCATCAAACAGCTCCCCCTCGGCTTCGAGTATCTCCGGGTTAACGACGCTCAGCAGTCCGGGCCCCTCGTCACGCGCCGAGCAGTCGATCACCAGCAGCCGACTCGATACCCCGACCTGGGGCGCGGCGAGCCCGACTCCCGGCGCCGCATACATGGTTTCAGCCATATCGGCCGCCAGCTGCCTCAACTGGTCGTCAAAAACGTCAACCGGCACAGCCGGAACCTTGAGAACCGGGTCAGGATAGTGCCGAATCTGTAACAATGCCATTGTTTATCTCCCCGCAGCTGCGCTCCGCAGCAACCTCTCGATAAGTCAACTATCTATCATACGTAGCCGAAGGCCAGGATGTCAACCAGCGCACCTGTGCGCCAGCCACAATCTGCTTGCCGTCCGGGGCCAAATGGTATACAACGTATACAGCATATTGAATAATATTTATCATGCCTGTGATCTGCATTGATTCTGCGGCCCGTTGGCCAGCCATGAGGAGAGACCGTGAGAGACGAGTTGATTGCCGCCGGGCTCTGGGACGCCCACAATTCCAATGATCCTGGACTCAGTGTGACCGCCGCCTGGCAGGTTCTGGCCAGAATCGGAGCCGCCTGCAGGTATGCAGGGCGAACCGGGAACGGAGACTACGAGTACCAGATCTACCATCCGGATACCGGAGCGCCGATCGCCTCGGGAAGAGGCTCGACCGCTGCTCTGGCCATGTGCCAGGCCGCCTTGATGGCCCTGCATGAGGCAGGCGGAGCGAATTAAGTCGACACAGCCATATTCCCTGCAGCCAATACGCGGCTTATTTTCCTGGACTGAACCGATAGCTGACGACAACCATATCTTCACCGTCGTTCATCCCGTGTAAGCCGGCATTGGAAATATGCTGGACCATCCCCACCACTGGCCCGAGTTGAAAACCGGCCTCGGACTTGAAATTGACATGTGAGCTGATGTCCTGATTGGTCCGGTCAACGACCGCCAGACCGAAACCGATAAACAGGGCTTTCCAACGTAGGCGTTTGCTGATGGCGAACCAGGCGACTGGGTCGTCATCGTTTTTAAAGTGGAGATTTTTGCTTTGCTCGAACAGATAACCCAGGCTCCACTCGGTGGGGAAGCGCGACTCGACCTGGCTGATCAGGTTCAGGCTGACCAGACCGGTGTTATGCAAGTCGGGGTGACGGTTGAACGTCGACCCGCCGCCGGCCTCAATATCCAGCCCCCAGATCTCACCACTCTGCAGTGACAAGCCGGCCAACAGCACCAACAGACACACCCATTTTTTCACGACAGATACCTCCCGAACGGAATCTTGATCACAAAGCTCCTCAATCGAACGAGCTCATAAAATATCTCGTGCTTTAATATCAGAATCAACTCTATCTTGCTGTAAAAAAAACCAACACCAGTTTAGCCGCCTGCTTTCCTGTCTTTTCAGGGTGTTATCGTCCCGCAAACCTGAACACCATTACCCCATTTCACAAAAAATCAAACGAATGTTTGTCAAGCAGAACAGCAATCGTCATAACTAGCTGATTTTTAACAGTTTTTTTATTGCAACTAGCGTCATCCTGGTGTAGTATCTGGCCCATATGCTTCTTAGGGTAATTTTAACCACATCAAGAAAGGACTCCGCCATGCTCTGTCCCATCTGTAAAAACAGTGAATTCCGGGAAACCGATCTGCACGCAGAAGGCTTCCATGAAAACCTGTTCGAATGTTGCTGTTGCGGCAGCAGTTGGTCGATCAACCACGGCAAGGCCGAAATGGTTCGCGATCCCCAGGAGAAATCATTTCTCGAAGGGATCACCGAGTGTGTCGAAGGGGACGATTACGGCTGGGCCGCCTGAATCGAATTATCTCCAATCGACAAAGGCTCCGGACAGCTTGCCGACGCAGTGGGCCCAGAGACGCTGTGCTTCGTCACAGCGCGACCACCCGGACATCGACAAGCAAGGTCGGGGTTGCACCGCTCAGACCGACGAAGCTTCCGGCGACCGGGGGGACTGTCTCGGGGTGCCGGGAGACGGCTACCGGGATGTGCCGCCCCCCTGTCAGCTCTCCACCGGTCGGATCGAAGCCCTTCCATCCCGGACCCGGCAGATATACTTCCGCCCAGGCGTGGGTCGTCGTCGACCAGTATTCGGTATCGGGGGTATGGGCGTAGCCGCTGACGAAGCGGCTCGCCAGCCCCATATAGCGGCACGCCTCCATGAACAATGCCGCAAAATCGCGGCAGGAGCCGCTTCCCAACTCCAGGGTCTGGGCGGGGGACTGCACCCCTGGTTCATCACGAACCGTGTAGGCGAACTGACCGGCGATGGTCCTACTCAGTCGATCAAGCAAGCTGTAGGTCTGCATCGCTGGCTGTCCCAGGCCCAACTGGTCTAACCAGTTGCGGATCGACTCGGTCTCATCAAGGTAGGCCGGCTGCAAAAAGGGCTGCAGGTCGACCCGGTCATGCGGGGCATAATGGAAGGGATAGTTCACTGCATAGTCGGCTACCAAAAAATCGAGCGGCGATTTGTCGCTGAGCTGAAGGGTTACTTCGCTGTTAATGGAAAGCGTCTGCGCCGACTCCTGAAAATCAACCACGGCTGCAGCATTATCGAGCGCGTCGCGCTGCCACTTGATGTGACAGGCGGGGAAAATCTCCAGCGACGAAGTCTCGATATGAACATCCGGCCCTTCACGTGGGCGTAGCAGTAAGCGATGCGCCTGCAGAGTCACCGGACTAAAAAACCGGTACTCCGTCAAATGCGTAATTTTCAAACGGCGCATGGCTAGATCATCTCCGCACCTGGCAGGCATCGACCGAAGCCACCAACGATAGGCCGGCGGCTAGTTCCACCCCTTCAAGGTACCCAACAAGTTGCTCCTACTGTGACAATCTGTATCCCACAAATCCCCACTTGCCAAGTGCTTTGCGGAAAAATCAGCCTAATAATTCGTTTAACCTCCAGCTAGCCCGCTCAGATCAGGTGAAAATAAAAAGCCGGGATCTCTCCCGGCTTTTTATCTGCTATTGAGTTCTCCGCTCAGGGCTGCCAGACCTTCAGCAGCGCCTCGGCCATCTCGGCCGGAGAGTCGGCCACTGAAATCCCGCACTCGCGCAGGAAGGCCTTCTTGCTCGCCGCATCCCCCTTGCCGCCGGAAATGATCGCGCCGGCATGGCCCATCCGCTTGCCGGCCGGGGCGGTGGCGCCGGCGATGAAGGCCGCGACTGGCTTGGTCATATGGTCGCGCACAAATTCGGCCGCCTGCTCTTCGGCGTCGCCGCCGATCTCGCCGATCATGATCACCGACTTGGTCGCCGGATCGGCTTCGAACATCTTCAGCACATCAAGATGACTGGTACCGTTGACCGGGTCGCCGCCGATACCGACGCAGGTGGTCTGGCCGATGTCGCGTGTGGTCAGCTGCCAGACCGCCTCGTAGGTCAGGGTCCCGGAACGGGAGACGACACCGACCGGGCCCGGCTTGTGAATGTACCCGGGCATGATGCCGATCTTGCACTCGCCGGGAGTGATAACACCGGGGCAATTGGGGCCGATCAGCCGGCAATTCTTGCCCTCCATGTACTTCTTGACCTTGACCATGTCGAGGACCGGTACTCCCTCGGTAATACAGATCACCAGTTCGAGGCCGGCATC
>DATFMT010000026.1:0-7724 GCA_035266745.1 Geothermobacteraceae bacterium
ATCCTCGGAATTGACAAAGATGTTCTTGACGAAGGAATAGTCAATCTTCAACACGTCGATAGGAAAACGCTTGAGGTAGCTCAATGAGGAGTAGCCAGTGCCGAAGTCGTCGAGGGCGATGCGGATACCCATAGCCCTGAACCGTCCCAGGACTTCAGCTGCCCGGGTCGTGTCATGCATGAAAGCAGTTTCAGTGATCTCCAGTTCCAAACCATCGGGAGGCAGGCCAGTCTCAGCCAGCATGCGCTCGACCGTCTCAACCAGGCCACCTTCACGAAACTGGCGGGCCGAGAGGTTCACCGCCACCCGAAACGGTGCGTAACCCTGTTGGCGCCAGCGCAGATTCTGTTGGCAGGCCTGGGCAAGCACCAGTTCCCCCAGGGGGACGATCAATCCCGTCTCTTCGGCCAGCGGAATGAAATGCAGCGGAGGGATCAGGCCGCGCTCGGGGTGTTGCCAACGCACCAGGGCTTCAAGCCCGGTCAGCTCCCCACTTCGACTGTCGAACTTGGCCTGATAGTGCAGCAACAACTCCTGTCGTTCGATGGCCCGGCGCAACCCGCTTTTGAGCAGCAGGCGTTCCTCGGCCAGGCTGTTCATCTCGGCCGAGAAGAACTGGTAACGATTCTTCCCCCTTTGTTTGGCGAAGTGCATGGCGGTTTCGGCTTTTTTCGCCAGATCTTCCGCGTCCTCGGCATCCTCGGGATAAAGCGCCAGGCCGACGCTGCCGGACAGAAAAAATTCTTTTCCCGCTTCCATAAACGGCTGCCCCAGCACCTCCAGAATCCGTTGGGCCACCAGGGCGCCGCTTTCGTTGCGGTTGAGTTCACGCAAAATGACGGCGAATTCATCACTTCCGAGCCGGGCGACCGTGTCGCTTTTGCGGACCCGGCTGACCAGCCGCTGGCCGATGATCTGCAGCACTGCGTCACCGACCTGATGGCCGAGGGTATCATTGATTTCCATGAAGTTATCGAGATCACAGAAGAGCAGGCAGACCACCCCGTCATTGCGGGCGGCATGGATCAACGCCTGCTCCAGCCGGTCGTGAAAGAGAGGGCGATTAGGCAGATCGGTGAGCGGGTCGAACTGGGCCAGATACCGCAGGCGACGTTCTGTTTCCCGCAGTCTGGAGATGTCGGTGGCGACGACCACGTAATGAGAGACCGCGTCGGTTTCGTTCTTCACCGCACTGATGGCGACCAGAGCCGGAAAGGTCTCGCCGTCCCGATGCCGGCACCACAGTTCCCCTTGCCAGCGACCGAACTGCTCCAGTGCCTCCCAGAGGCAGCGAAAGAAGTGCTCGTCGTGCTGAGTTGACTGATAATCACAGAAATTGGTGCCAATCACTGTCGGCCGCGGATAGCCGGTCAGCTGGGAAAAAGCCGGATTGACGTCAATGATATCAAAGTTGACATCCGTGATAAGGATCATCTCGCTGCTGTGGTCGAAAACCTTTCCTGCCAGCAGCAGTTTCTCCTCGGCCAGCTTGCGCTCGGTGATGTCCTGCACCGTACCCGCCAGCCCCCCGCTGTTTTGCGCCCGGTCGGCAGCGACTTCCGCCTGGATATGGAGATGGCGGATTTCGCCATTTGGGAGCTGAATCCGTTGATCGAGTTCGCAGAGCCCTTTTTCTGAACGTACGGCATTCAGGAACTCCGTTATCTGTCCGCAATCCTCCGGATGAACTCGCTCGAACAGAGCCGCCAAGTCGGCATCCTCCGCCGGTGTCGACAGGCCGAAAATACGCCGGGCTTCTTGCGAGCAGAGCAACTCGTCCGACTGCGGATCCCATTCCCAATTCCCAAGCCTTGCGATGCGCTGCGCCTCTGCCAGCCGCTCTTCCTTCCGGCGGAGTTCGTCGAAGAGGCTGGTGGCTCGAAGCAGGAAACGCAGGTGATGACGGAGCAAAAGGCCGTTGACCGGCTTGGGCAGGTAATCGGTCGCCCCCACCGCGTACGCCCGGTTGATCGTCTCTGCATCCTCCAGAGCGGTGATCATCAGTACCGGCAAATGTTTCCCCTCCGGCAACCTGCGCAGAGCGGCACAGGTTTCGAAACCATCCATCCCCGCCATGACAATATCGAGCAGCACAACATCTGGCTTGGCCTGCTGTACCAGTTGCAGCGCCTCCGGGCCGTTGGCCGCTTCGAGGACGGTATAGCCGCTTTCCTCCAGGGTCTCGCGCAAAATGGCCCGCATGAAAGCTTCGTCGTCAACCACCAATGCCCGTACGCACTTCAGACCGATTCCCCCTGCATCCATGTCATCCTCGCGGCAATTGAAAGACCCGGTTGGCTTCCAGCTGGTTCAACCTCGTAGATATCTCACGGCGATATGCCACCTTCATCTGTATAGACCAGCCCCGGGCGACAGTCAAACCCATTCCCGGAGGGAATTGCAAAAATTTCTTTGCCCCAAGTCACTGGCGCACAATTGAAAAAAAAGCCCCCGCTCCATCCGGAGCGGGGGCTTTCCCAGTCGGTCTTGCTTATTTCTGGTCCCTCGCAACTTTAATCAGGCGACCTGTTCAACTCTCTTTCGATACCTTGGCCGTTCAGCAATAAAGCTGCGAATCTCTTTGATATCCGGCACCCGGCCGGAGATTCTCAAATTATCATCGACCATCAGCGCCGGCGAAACGTAGACCCGATTATCGATCATCTTGCGACTGTCTTTATACAGATGGACTTCAGCATTCACGTCCATCTCGTCCAAGGCTTGTCTGACATTTTCCAGGGTCCGTTCACAACGCTGACCACAGTTCGGTTTGCACAATATATCGATACGCATAGTGGTCACCCCCTAAATCGCAGCCAATACCTGACTGATTTAGTAAGATTATAGCCGGTTCGGCCAGGAAAGCAAGTGTTTTGTACCGATTTAACAGGTTTCCAGACGGGGGGGAGGAACCTCCCCATAGACTGTCGCAAGAGCCCGTTTGACGCGGGCCTGGAGACGGATAGCGTTGATCGGCTTGGCGACAAAATCGAAGTAACCGAGTTCGAGGATGCGCGCCTCTTCCTCCGGAGTACTCTTGGAAGAAAGACCGATAACCGGAAGCTTGCGAGTGCGGGGGTTGCTCTGCAGGTTGCGGAACATCTCATCGCCGCTCATCTGCGGCATGATGGTGTCGGAGACAATCAGATGCGGAATGGACTGGAGAGCAACTTTGAGCCCTTCGGCACCATTGGCCGCCTGCGTTACCGCATATCCTTCCCGCTCAAGAGCCGCAGCGGCCGACGAACGCACCATCTCCTGGTCATCGACGATCAGGATTGTCCACCAGTCAGCAGCGCTGACGCTGCTGCCGGGCTGATGAAAATAGTGTGTGTTGACTGCGGCGACGATTTCAGAGCGGGTGGTGACACAGGGCAGAATCGTCAACCCCATTTTAAATGAGAGATCATCGAGCATCTCCATATCCAGGGGATTGACCATGGCCAGGTAGAGCTTTTTATCCACCAGCTTCAGCGGGAAGATCAGTTTCTTAAGGGCGATATCACTATCGAACAGGTTGAGTAGCGGTTGCGAAAAGCTGTGGTTGGAGATGTTCCGCACGATCTGAATCTTGAACTGCCTGGCCAGCGCTGCGGCAATATCCTGCTCCGTGACGATGCCATACTCTTCGAGCACCTGGCCCAGATGCCGCCCGGTCTCCTTTTGCCTGAACAAGGCAGTATTCAGGGTTTTCGTCGAGAGAAGACCAGCATCGACCAGAATTTCACCGAATTTCTTCCTGACTGCCACGTTGATAATCCTCCCATCCCCTGCCAGGTCGCATTTAAGCAAATAAAAACTGGTTTGCCAATACAGATCGGCAAACCAGCTGAAATTTTCATGCAAAAACTCAAGCTATTCAAGAAGTAAAGATCTATTAAACAACGGTCAATTCACCGGATTTGACATCGACCGTAACAGTGGATCCGGCGCTGACATCCCCCTGCAGCAGGGCTCGGCCGATACGGGTTTCGACCGCATGCTGCAGGTAGCGCTTCAAGGGCCTGGCGCCATATACCGGGTCGTAGGCATGCTCGACGATAAAATCCTTGGCGGTCTCGGTCAATTGCAGGCCGATATGCCGATCGGCCAGGCGCTGGCGAAGCTGTTCGGTCAGCAGCTCGATAATCGCCTTGATCTCGTCCCTGCTCAAGGGGCGGAACAGCACCACATCATCGACCCGGTTGAGAAACTCGGGACGGAACTGGTTTTTCAACTCCCGCATCACGGCCGAGCGGGCTCCTTCGCTGATTTCACCCTCAGCCGAAACCCCTTCGAGCAGGTGATGCGAGCCGATATTCGAAGTCATGATGATGACGGTATTCTTGAAGTCGACGGTGCGGCCCTGGCTGTCGGTCACCCGGCCGTCATCGAGGATCTGCAGCAGGACATTGAAGACATCGTGGTGGGCCTTTTCGATCTCGTCGAACAGCAACACCGAGTAGGGGTGGCGGCGGATCGCTTCGGTCAGCTGCCCCCCCTCTTCGTAGCCGACGTAGCCGGGCGGCGCGCCGATCAGCCGACTGACGGCATGCTTCTCCATGTACTCGGACATGTCGATGCGGACCATGTTCTCTTCCGAGTCGAACAGCGCCTCGGCCAGGGTCCGGGCCAGCTCGGTCTTGCCGACCCCGGTCGGACCGAGAAAAATGAACGAGCCGATCGGCCGCTTCGGGTCCTTGATCCCGGCCCGGGCGCGGATCACCGCGTCGGCGACCAGCTGCACTGCTTCATCCTGGCCGACCACCCGCTGATGGAGGACCTGGTCGAGCTTGAGCAGCTTTTCCCGCTCCCCTTCGACCAGCCGGGTGACCGGGATCCCAGTCCAGCGCGCGACGATCCCGGCAATCTCATCGTCGGTAACCTCCTCGCGCACCAGCCGCGGTTCGGCATCTTCGGCATCTTCGACCTGCTCCAGGCTTTTCAGCTCCGCTTCCAGCTGCGGCAGCTTGCCATGCTTCAATTCGGCGGCCCGGTTGAGATCGTATTCGCGCTCGGCGACCTCGATCTGCTGGCGGACCTGCTCGATCTGTTCGCGGAGCAGCTGGAGCTTCTTGATGCCGCCTTTTTCGTTGTCCCACTGCAGTTTCAGCGCATCGGCCTGACTCTTCTGTTCGGCCAGCTCGCGGCGCAATTCCTCGAGCCGCTCCTTGCTGGCGCGGTCCTTCTCCTTGGCCAGCGCCGCCTCCTCGATTTCCAGCTGCATGACCCGCCGGGTCACCTCGTCAAGCTCCTGGGGCAGCGAATCGATCTCGGTGCGGATCATCGCGCAGGCCTCGTCGACCAGATCGATCGCCTTGTCGGGAAGGAAGCGGTCGGTGATGTAGCGATTGGAGAGGGTCGCCGCCGCCACCAGGGCGTTGTCATGAATCCTCACCCCGTGGTGAACCTCGAAGCGTTCCTTCAGCCCGCGCAGGATACTGACCGTGTCTTCGACGGTCGGCTGCTCGACCAGCACCGGCTGAAAGCGCCGCTCCAGAGCCGCGTCCTTCTCGATATGCTTGCGGTACTCATCGAGGGTCGTGGCGCCGATGCAATGCAGTTCGCCACGCGCCAACATCGGCTTGAGCATGTTACCGGCGTCCATCGACCCTTCGGCCTTGCCGGCGCCGACGATGGTGTGCAGCTCGTCGATGAACAGCAGGATGCGCCCTTCGCTCTCACGGATTTCGTGCAACACCGCCTTGAGCCGCTCCTCGAACTCGCCGCGGTACTTGGCCCCGGCGACCAGCGACCCCATATCGAGGGCAAAGAGGGTTTTGTCCTTGAGACCTTCGGGGACGTCGCCGCGCACGATCCGCTGCGCCAACCCTTCGGCGATCGCCGTCTTGCCGACCCCCGGCTCGCCGATCAACACCGGGTTGTTCTTGGTCTTGCGCGAGAGAATCCGAATCACCCGGCGGATTTCGTTGTCCCGGCCGATCACCGGGTCGAGCTTGCCCTTCTGAACCTCCTGCACCAGGTCGCGCCCGTACTTCTGCAGCGCCTCGTAGGTCCCTTCCGGGTCGGCGCTGGTGACCCGCTGATGGCCGCGGACCGACTGCAACGCCTTGAGCACCTGACCATGTTCGAGCTTGAACTGCTTGAGCAGCTTGCCGGTCACCGTCGCGTCCCCTTCGGCAAGAAACGCCAGCAGCAGGTGCTCGACACTGACATAATCGTCCTTAAGCTGCTTGGCTTCCTCTTCTGCCTTGAGGAGCAGTCGGTTGAAACGCTGAGTGACGTAGATCTTGCCATCCTCGACCCCGGGCCCGGCGACGCTCGGCTTGCGATCGAGTTCTTTCTCCAGCGCCCGGGCAAAATCGGCCGGTACCACGTCGAGCTTTTCCAGCAGGCGCGGCACCAGGCCGCCCTCCTGCTGAACCAGGGCCAGCAGCAGATGCTCGCCATCGACCTCGATGTGGCCGCGACGGGTCGCCAGGTTCTGGGCCTGTTGCACGGCTTCCTGGCTTTTCTGGGTCAGTCGGTTGAAATCCATAGTCACTCCCCTTGGCTGAATCTTCGCTTAAGCATATCAGGAAAGTCCCGTCGTAAAAAAAGAGGCCGGAACTTTTTCGTCCCGGCCTCGCTTGCTTGCTTGCTTAGTGAATCGTCTTGACCTCGATCCGCCTCGGCTTGGCCGCCTCGGCCTTGTGCAGCTGCAGGGTCAGGACCCCGTCTTTCAGTTCCGCCGAGGTTTTGTCGGGATCAATGCTCTCCGGAATCCGGAACTGCCGATAGTAGCCGGTCACGGAAAATTCACGGAACAGTTTCTCACCGGATGGAGCACTGCCGGCCTTGCCTTCCAGGGTCAGGACACCCTGGTCGAAATTGATCTCCAGGTCATCCTTGGCCAGGCCAGGAACATCGGCGATCAGGGTCAATCCCTCGTCGGTTTCGAAGATATCGATCGCCGGGGTCTGGTAATGTTCGAAATTGCGGGTCTCTTCCTTGGTCAGGGTGCCGGGTTTTTGCACTTCCATTTCCTTGTTGATCATGACGCGCTCCTTTATCTGTTCAAGAGTTAATAGTCGATCGTTACAGTTACTTGACCTTGACGTCGATCCGCTTCGGTTTGGCGGCTTCGGATTTCGGCATCACCACGTTCAGCACGCCATTTTTGTACTCAGCGCTGACTTTGGCGGCGTCGATTTCGCCCGGCAGTTCGATACTGCGCAGGAACTTGCCCGCCCCCCGCTCACGCCGATGCCAGGTCTTGCCGTGATTGTCATCAAGCTCTGCCCGTTCACCGGCGAGAGTCAGGGTGCTGCCGACCACGTTCATGTCGAGGTGCTTGCCATCCACTCCGGGGAGCAGCGCTTCGAGGTAATAGTTGTCGGCATCTTCGCGGACATTGATGCGCGGGTAACGCCGCGTCCCGAGTCCGGGCAAAAAGGCCGATTCGCTCAGGACACCAGAGCCGGTGCTGCCAAACAGTTGATCCATTTCGCGCCGCAGGTTTTCCATCTCTCTGAACAGGTTCCAGTTGATCATGACGTATCCTCCTTGGTTGATGATTGTTTCGGCTTGGCGCCGGTGACGCTTTCAATCAATTACAAGCGACGTGCCAACTGGAAACCGATTATAAAACTTTGTAATTTCGATAAGTTAAACATCTACACATCTAAAGACTCCAACTTGCGACGTTGCAACCGGGTGTTGCAAGCGACACTTGCGACGTCGCATACGTGGGCGACGCGGCGTCTTGCAGCCCCGGCTCAACTCCGGGCCGCTTGTTCCAGGTA
>DATFMT010000027.1:0-7735 GCA_035266745.1 Geothermobacteraceae bacterium
TCCATCTTGAATTCCTGTCTCAAGCTAAGAGTCGGGGGTCGCTAGCTACAGTGTAGCGCGAATCGCCGGACCTGCAGGTGGGAATCTGATCGGCCTGAGATTTTACAACGGGGCGGCGATTCCCATGATGGTCGGTGATGCGAAAGCCGGTGAACCGCTGGAGACCAAATACTGGATTGACTTGATGCTGAAGCCCGCTGCGCGGATCGCACGTTCGGTATCGCGAGCCAGATGACAGTTGCCACAGAGTGGCCGCCAGACCGGCTGCAGGAGTTTCTGCCAGCGCAGCAAGCCCGGCCGGTCCTTCGCCGCGACATGCTCTAGGAAAAGTAGTTGCCCGTCGGGCTTCAGCAAGCTTTTGATCCTGGCAAGCGCGGTGACTTGGGATGCGACCGAGCAGAGGACCAGGGTTGAGACGATGCTGTCGAATGAATGGTCGGGAAAGTCGAGGTCGTCGACCGCGTTTGCTACGACCTGGTAGGTCTCTACCGCGAGAGCACTCAACTTGCCCTGCAGCCGCCGGCGCATGTGGGGATCCGGTTCGGCCAGGGTCAGACAGCTGATCCCGGGCGGATAATGGAGCAGGTTGGCCCCGGTGCCGGCACCGATCTCGAGGACCGCGCCGCTTGCCTGGCTCAGCAATTCGGCCCGCCAGGCTCCCAGGCAAGCCGCCTCCATTCTGCCGAGAGCGGCGTCGTAGACCCGGGCCATCAGATGGGAATAGAACGACATCGGCCCGCTGTCAGTTGCGGGGGACGGGCAGGGGGGCAGGCCGGGCGAGCATGAGATCGCGACTCATGAACAGAACCAATCTTGACATGATTGTCCTCGTTTCAAGGGGGATGTGGCGTGTGATGCGGCGCCGGCAGCAATCAATTTTGTACGACGCGCCGAATATAGCAGAGCGGACGGCATCGTGTAAGATGGTTTCTTTGGCTGTTTCAGCGATCATTTTCGCTCAGGGCCGTTACCTTCGGCAGGCCGGTTTCTGACAACGTCACCCGGATCGACATCGGTCGGCAGCAGACCTGGCAATCCTCGATATAGTCCTGGAACGGGAGCGAACAGTCGACCAGCAATTGATTTTTCTCACCACAGTAGGGACAAAAGATGTCGGTCGTCTCCAGCAGGTTCACGGTTGGGACGCTTTCAGCATGGCGATGACGGCCCGGGCGACTGCCGCCGAAGAGGCCGGGTTCTGTCCGGTCACCAGGGCGTCGTCTATCACCGCATATTCTTGCCAGTCTCCGGCCCTGGAATAGTTCCCCCCGTTGCCCCGCAGCATATCTTCGAGCAGGAAGGGGACCACCTCGGTCAGCTGGACAGCCTTCTCCTCGCTGTTGCTAAAGGCGGTGACATGCTTGCCGGCGACCAGGGGCGACCCGTCCGGCTTCTGCGGGTCACGCAGCACCGCCGGGCCGTGACAGACTGCCGAGACCGGCTTGCCGGCAGCATAGAACGCCTCGATCAGGGCGGTCGAAGTCGGGTCGTCCACCAGGTCCCAAAGCAGACCGTGCCCGCCGGGATAGAAGATCGCATCGTAGGCTGCCGGCATGATTCCGCTGAGTGGTCGGGTGGTTGCCAGGGCCTGCTGCGCCTCCGGGTCGCTGCGAAGCCTTTCGGTTGCAGCGGTCTGGGCATCCGGCACATCGCTCTTCGGGTCGATCGGCGGCTGCCCGCCTGTCGGAGAAGCGAGGGTGACCTCGCAGCCGGCATCCAGAAAGAGATAATAGGGGGCAGCAAACTCCTCCAGCCAGAAGCCGGTCGTTTGACCGGTGTCACCGAGCCGGTCATTGGAGGTCAGGACCATCAGGATCTTCATCGTCTGCTCCTCGCTTTGCGCATGTGCCGAATGGTGGTCCCCTTCGGCACTGAATCCCGCTGCCAGTATATCACGCGAGCTCGCTTCAGGCTCGGTCGTGGCAGCCTGGCGACCTGTCCGCAAACCCGCTTTTCCGGCAGGTCGCGCTGGCCGTGGGTGATCAACGGCAGGGAGGCCTTCGCTGCCGGATCCGCGACCGGACCAAGAGGATGGAAGTGGAAGCTTTCACGGTTTGTTGCCTGCCCGGAGGCAGAACAGGCAGATTCCGATCAGCAGAACCAGCGGTAGGGCGATGATGGCAACCTTAACCAGTTCGAGCGCACCGGCGTAAAACGCCTCCTGGACGGTGAAGGTGGCGGGGAATAAGCCTTTCAGATAATGGATCTCTTCCAGCGAGTGCAGGCAGACGGCGGTTATTACCGCGAAAGCGAATACCACCGAAGCTATGAGAAGGATGCGACACTTGGCTGTCATGGATCACCCCAACTGTTCGACGAAGCGATGGTATCGCGGCGTCAGCGGATTGATTCGCTGCTCGAAACGGTGATGCCTGAAAACGGGATGGCCATCAGTCGCCCCTGGCTATCGCGGCGAAGATGATTGTCGTGGCCAGCCAGAGAAATCCGATCAGTTGCACGATAAAGAAGCTGAAACGCAGCGAGACCACGGTATTGGTCTGGACGAAGCTGACATGAATCAGGGATTGTGCCACGCGTGCCGCCAGAATCAGGCAGGCGACCAGGTCCACCGTCTGACTCTGAATGCCCGAGACATGCAGGACAAACACGATGGCGGCGAAGACCGGCAGGTTTTCGATGCAGTTCGCGTGAGCACGCATTGCGCGACGATACCAGTCTTCGCCGTCGATCCGGTCAGCCCGAAACTCCCTGATCGGCACCCGTCCGGTCAGGATCCTGCTCCAGCGATAGACGCCGACCGTGGCCAGCAGCAGGGTGACGGTCCAGATGGCAAATCCGAGCAAGGCCCAAAGCGGTATCGTCATGGCAACTCCTGACTCTCCTCTGTAGTGAGAAGTTATCTGAGCTGGCAACAAAAGCAAGCTACGGCACGGGATGCTTATGATGAGATGGCAAGATCCTGCGGTTCAGACAGCCGCCCGACCGATCTGCGGTTGCTCACGATTCGCTGCATGCCCGCCTTGAAAAAAATCGATCCCTCTGTCCTGAAGGTTCAATCAAGGTTGCTTGACCGCGGCCGAAGCTTGAGAGATCGTCCTGTCGTCAGGCGGTAGCCAAGCTCGATGGAAAAAGCCGTCCCAAGCATGATCAGCAGAATCCAGAGTTTGCCGGGGGCGGTCATGACCGTCTGCCAGAGCAGGCAGGCAAGGGCGCCCAGGCACAGCAGGACACCGACGCTCGACAGCCAGCCCCTGCTACCGGTCTTGCCAGCCAGGACCGCGTTCGCGGCGTTCACGGCGGCAAAAATAAGCAGAAAACCGGCGCTGCCCATGGTTGACAGGCTGGAAAGATCGACCAGGTTGGCGATCAGCAGGGTCGCGGCGGCGGTGAGCAGCAGTCCTTCGATGGGCTCGCCCCAGGCCTTGCGTTCCAGGAATTCCGGCAGTTCGCCATCCTTGGCGATGACATAACTCAGCCGCGCCGCGCCGTAGAGGGTCGCGTTGATGGCCGAAGCCGTGGAGAGCAGAGCGGCAACCGCGATCAGGATGAATCCGCTTTGCCCCAGGAACGGCCGCGCTGCTTCGGCCAGGGCATAATCCTTGGCGCCGACGATCCGCGCGACCGGCAGGTTCCCCACGGTGACCACGGCGACCAGGACATAGAGAAGGATCACGAAGCCGACGCTCGAATAATAGGCCCGCGGCAGGGTCTGCTCGGGCCGGCGTACGTCCCCGGCCGTGTTGGCGATCAGTTCAAACCCCTCGTAGGCGAGAAAAATGATCATCCCGCCGGCGACCAGCTCCAGGGGAGCAGACCAGGCTGCCGGAACCAGGCGTGAAACTTCGATCCCCGGAATCCCGGTGGCAATGAATAACAGCAGGATCGCCAGTTTGACCAGCACGATCCACTCCTCCGCCGCTCCGATGAACTTGGCGTTGAGCAGGTTCAAGGCGCTGATGCCGAGGATGCAGCCGCTGATGAGCAGATGTTTCCAGAGCAGCTGGGATTCCGGGGGGAACAGCGAGGACCCATAGCTGCCGAACGCATAGGCGTAGAGCGACAGCATGACGATATAACTGAGCCAGAGCAGAACGTTGGCGCTGCCGGTCAGCAGGCCCGAGCCAAAGGCGCGGTCGAGAAAGGCGACCGTGCCACCCTGGCTGGGGAAGCTGACGGAGAGCCGGGTGTAGGAGTAGGAGGTGATCAGCGCCACGCAGCCGGCCAGCAGGAAGGCGAGGGGGGCACCGCCCCGGGCCAGGTGTACGGAAAGGCCGAGCACGGCGAAAATACCGCCGCCGACCATGCCGCCGACACCGATGGCAGTGACCTGCCAATAGCCGAGACTCCTTTTTTGCTTTTTGTCCATGGCCCTCAATTCCGTGAGATCTAGAATTTCAGGATCGGCTCAAATTTGTTTCCGTCTATGTTACGAGCCGTTTCATCTTGCGCCCACCGGTGATTTCGAAACCGTTGTCGGTGTAAAAACTCAAGGTCCGTTCAAATCCCGGCAAGGGCGGGGTGCAGAGTTCCAGCCGCTTCCAGCCGAGCCGGCCGGCCTCAATCACGGCCCGCTCCAGCAGTGTTGCGCCGACCTGCTGCGACCGGAACTCCGGCACGATGTAAAACTCCTGGATGATGCCGAAGGTTCCTTCGGCATAGAGGGCGTGGCTTTCACAGAGGGTGGCGCAGCCGATGGGACGTTCGGATTTGGCTTCAAACGCCAGCAGGACGCGGTATTTGCCCTGCGTCATGAGCTCGCGGCAGAGTGCGGTTGTCTTCTCCTGGTCGACGTTGAAGTGCCGGGTACCAGTCTTCTTAATGATCTCATCGGTCAGCGCCTTGGCGAAACGGGCAATCTGCCCGGCGTCGGCCGGTTCCGCCTGCCTGATGGAAATATCCATGGGTTTCCAATCCGTCCTGCCGCCGTTCGCTGGCGCGGCAGCCATTCAGACTTTTTTGACGAACTCCGACTTGAGCTTCATCGGTCCGATGCCGTCGATCTTGCAGTCGATATCGTGATCGCCATCGACCAGGCGGATATTGCGGACCTTGGTGCCGACTTTGACCACCGCGGAGGATCCCTTGACCTTCAGGTCCTTGATGACGGTGACGGTGTCGCCGTCGGCCAGTTGATTACCGTTGGCGTCGCGAAACACCTTCTCGTCACTGTCGTCTGCCGCGGTTGCCGGATCGGTTGACCATTCGTGGGCGCATTCGGGACAGACGTAGAGGCTGCCATCTTCGTAGGTGTATTCGGAACCGCATTCCGGGCAGTTGGGGAGATCGCTCATGGGAATTTCACTTTCTGGTAGAGAAATAGAGAGTCAGTTGTCTACCATAGTTGATGGAGTCGAAAATGTTAAGGAAACTTCTTACTTGCCGTTTCGCCTCTCCTTCCAGAGCCGGGCGATTTCGTCCTCACCCAGCGGCAGCGGGTGCTTGACCCGCAGGCTGTTGGCCCACTCGCGGGCGAAATCCCGCTGGATGCAGCGGTTCAGCGCCAGGGTCAGAAGCATGGCGATCAGCGCCCCAAGGCTGGCCAGCGCCATGTCCTTGTGGGCATCCCAGATGTCGCCCTGGGTGCCGAGGTAGGCCATACCGAGCTCGCCGCCGAACAGTTCGGCGACCGCCCATTCGACCAGTTCGTAGATCATCGACGAAGCCATGACGAAATCGAGCGGCAGGAAGTAACCCCAGAATCCCTCGGCGTTGGCGACGCGGAAATAGAATTCGCGCATCGGGTAGGCGAGCAGCAGCCCGTAAGAGAAGTGCACAACCCGGTCGAAGTTGTTGCGCTGCCAACCGATCAGTTCGTTGAAGCTGCCGCCGGTCAGGGCGGTGAACCAGGCGTCGTAGGGGACTTCGGCGTAGGTGTAGTGGGCGCCGATTTCGTGCACGGCGAGAAAGATGAAGATCAGCGTGTAAGAGATGCGCGACAGCGGGAACCTGCGGTAGGTCGTTACCAACCCGACCAGGGCAACCACCACCAGGATATTTTCCAGCAGCCAGTCCTTGCGATCAAAGACGTCGAAGGCGAGATAGAGGCATTCGCCCAGGAACGGCACGGTCAGCAGAGCCAGGTAGCGGCCGTGGGGAATGGCACTGGGTGACGGCATGACGGCGTCCTAGCAACCGGTTGCAGCTGAGCGTTTCGCTTCCAGCCGGGCGTCAAACTTCTCCTTGTTGATCACGAAGCGTTCGTGAACCCCCTTGGCGATGCGATCGACGCCGTCGTGGGCTTCGACGGCAAACACCAGGCGCTTGCCATCGACCTCGGTCAGTTCGACGCTGGCGGTCACTTCGAAGCCGACCGGGGTGGCGGCTTCGTGGCTGACGTTGATCCGGGTGCCAACCGATTGCTCCTGTGGGGCGTCGAGATGCGGGTTGATCGCTTTGATGCAGGCCCACTCGAGGAGCCCGACCATGAAGCCGGTGGCGAAGACCTCCGGCATGACGACGAATTCCTCCGCCTCTGGATAAAGTGCCGGAACGGTTTTGTTGTGGGAAACGACGAACTTGTGCTGGTAACGGATGCCAGGCTTGAGAGTTTCTTTCATGTCGAGCTCCTTTTTATCCTGAACCGGGTTCTGCAGTTGTCGGACCCCTGGTAATTAACATCAAGATAACCCAGCATCGCCGATGTCACAACCTCCGGCTGTTCGAGGTTGGAGAGGTGTTCCGCCTTCTCGACCACCAGCAGTTCGGCGTTACCGAGAGCGTCAGCGAGTTTGCGCGAACAGGCCGGGGGGAGGGACTGATCCTCCGCGCCGACGATAACCAGTGCCGGTGTGGTGACCGTCCCGAGCCGGTCGAGGATGGCGTCACGTCGAACCAGGGCAGCGACCCCTGAGCGGACGGTCTGCAGGGGGACATCGTTAAAGCGTTCATGCCAGGTGCTGACCAATTCCGGGATGTTTTTGCGCGTCTCCTTGCAGAAAAACATTTTCACCACCAGGGGCATCAGCGGGGCGGTGCCGAGCAGCCCGGCCAGCGTGACCAGAAACCGGTATTTGAACTTCTTGTATGACGTTTCACTGCCGGCGTCTGTATCGAGCAGCAGCAGTCCGGCAACGCGCGGCCCGGCGACCAAGGCCGCGCGCAGGGCGATCATGCCGCCGATCGACAACCCCGCCCAGACCGCGCGATCGATCCCCAGCTGGTCGAGCACGGCCAGAACATCGGCGACCAGATCGTCGAGGTCGAATGGCGTGTTGCAGGGACCCGAGCTGCCGTGGCCGCGCAGATCGAAATTGATGACCCGGTAGCGTTCAGAGAGTGGCTCGAGTTGCGGTTCCCACATCGCCCCCGAACAGAGAAAGCTGTGGAGCAGGACAACCGGCGGACCGCTGCCGCTGATCTGGTAGTGAATGTGGGTGTTGTCTCGCAGCAGTTCCGGCATGGCGTCATCCGTTTCTTAACCTGGCGTCTGACGGGCTGTTGCAACATTATTCAGCCTTTACGGGTACCGAACCAGCCCTGCGCCTGTGCCGCATCGAGCTGCGGCTTCATCCAGTCCCACAGCGACGGGCAACCGGACCTGATCGGCGGACCGATGCGAGCGACGACCTGCTCGTAGCTGATGCCGTTTTCGACCCAGCTCTGGCCGTCTCGCGCCAGGTTGAGCAGGGCGGGGATGGAGCGGTCGAGAGCGTGGGCGAAGCGTGCTTCCGGCGATTCTCCGGCGTCGAAATCGCGCCATAGATCGATAAACTCGGCACCGAGCGGTTCGGGCAGCAGGGCGCAGATCCGCTCAATGGCCTTGAGCTCGGCCTGC
>DATFMT010000028.1:0-4235 GCA_035266745.1 Geothermobacteraceae bacterium
ATATGTCCCCGACCCGAGCCAGCGGCTGGTTCTCTACAAGCGGATGGCCGCGGCCGACGAGGAACAGCTGCCGTACGAAATTGCCGATGAACTGCGCGACCGGTACGGCGCGATTCCCGACCCGGCCGAGCTGCTGTTGCAGATGATGCGCTTCCGGGTCATATTGAAAAAGTTGCGGATCGAGGCCGCCGAATACGACGGCCAACGGCTGACCTGCAGTTTCCATCCGCAGACCACGGTTTCTCCGGAAGGGCTGCTCGGCCTGTTGCAGCAGGATCCGGTAAAATACCAGTTTTCCGCCGATTACAAGTTGAGCATCCGGCTTGGCCGGCAGAGCGGCAACGAGCTTCTGCAGGTCTCCAGAAAAGAATTGCAGCCCCTGAACCAGCTATGCTAGCCTGCGCCGATGAAACAGGTTCGAAAGATTCAATTGTCGGTTGCGGTAGTCCTGCTAACCCTGTTGATACTGGTCGGCTGCCAGGAAAAGACCGCCAATCAGCCTGCGGTTCTGTTCAAGGTCGATGATCGCGTCGTAACTCTCGAACAGTTCCAGAAAGCGTTTCGCAATAGCCTGCCAACCGGGGAACCCCTGACCAACGCCGAAATCAACGATCTGCAGCGAGCCTACCTGGTTCAGGCCATTGATCGCGAGCTGATTCTCGCCGAGGCCGACCGGCTCGGGTTTACGGTTTCGGCAGCTGAAATCGAAGCCGCGTTGACCGAGGCCCGACGTGACTACGAGCAGGAGGAGTTCAGCAAGCGGCTTGACGAGCGAGGTTTGAGCCTGGATGAGTGGCGGCTTGAATTACGTAACAGCTTGCTGATGGAAAAAGTCGTTCGCCAGGTTGCCTATCCCCGTGCCGAAGTCAGCGATGCCGATGTTGCTGCTGAATTCAAACAACATCAGAACGAGTTCGATCGTCCGGAACAAATCCGCGCCAGGCAGATTCTGATTGATACCGAAGCCGAGGGGGAGCGGCTGCTCGGCCTGTTGCAAAGCGGAATACCGTTTGCCGATGTCGCCAGGCAACATTCTCAATCCCCGGATAGTGAACAGGGGGGCGACCTGGGTTTTTTCGCTCGGGGCGAGATGCCACCCGAATTCGATGAGGCGGTCTTTAGCCTGCCGGTCGGCCGGGTTAGTGAATTGGTAAAAAGTCCTTACGGCATGCATATTTTTCTGGTAGAAGAGAAGCGTAAGGCGAAAAGCCTGAGTCTTGAGGAAGCCGCCGGGGAAATCCGGGCCCGGCTATTGCGTCGTGCCGAGGAAAAGGCTTACCAGCAATGGCTACAAGATCTCAGGGCCAGGGCGGCGATCAACATCAACATGGCTCTGCTCACGGAATCAAGCCGCTAGAGAAGGACTGCCTGTCCGCCTGGTAGCTGGTTAACTTTTGAAGGGAAAACCCATGAAGTTGCGTTGGCTGAGTTTACTGTTGGTTCTGCTCTGCTGGACGTCGGCCCAGGCCGAGGTGGTCAGCAAGATTGCCGCCGTGGTGAATAACGAAATTATCACCACCCATCAGCTGGATTTGAAACTGACCGAATATCTGGCATCGCAGGCCCAGGGAAAGATCATCCCGACGGAGCAGATGACAGCAATGCGCCACCAGCTTCTCGACCGGTTGATCGAGGAGGAACTGGTCCAGCAGAAAATCAAAGAGTTGAAACTGTCTGCCAGCGATGCCGAGATCAACGAAGCGATCACGGATGTCCAGCGGCAGAACTCGATCACCAAAGAGCAGTTGACGCTCGCATTGCAGGGCCAGGGGCTCAGCTTCGAAGCCTACCGGGCAAAGATGCGCGATCAGATTCTGCGCTTTAAACTGATCGGCCGTGAAGTGCAAAGCAAAATCGATGTGACTGATCAGGAAATACGCGACTATTTCCGTGATCACATTGATGACTATCGGGAACCGCCGACGATACAGCTTGACCATCTGCGGATTCCCTTGCCTGAGCAAGCCGGTACCCTGCAGATTGAGTCGGCCAAGCAAAGGGCACAACAGGCGCTGGACCGGTTGCGGGCTGGCGAAACACTCGCGGCGGTCCTGGCTGATACCGAGGGAGCAACCGGCGGGCCGATGGGATTGTTCAAGGAGCGGGAGCTCTCGCCGCTGATCCGCGAAGCCCTGGCCGGCAAGCAGACCGGCAGCTACAGCGAGGTCGTCGACACACCGACCGGATTGATGGTGTTTCACATTGTCGGACGAATCGCTGGGAGCATTCGCAACTTTGATGACGCCAAGATCGAGATTCGCCAGAAACTCACCGACCAGGACCGTGAAGAGCGTTTCAAGACCTGGACCCGGGAACTGCGTAAAAATGCCTATGTCGACGTTCGTATCTGAGTGACCCGGACCGACAATCCACTGCGGCTCAGCAGCGCCTCAAGCCTCCGGTAACCGCCGGAGGCTTTGCTTTTTCCGGTTTTCTGCAGTGCTTGTCTCGGTCGTGTCATATCGGCTATACTGGCGGTTTAATCCGGGGACAATCCAATGAGAAAACCGATCGTTATCAGCATGGGCGACCCGGCCGGGGTCGGCCCGGAAATCATTCTCAAGGCCTGGCTGAAGGGGGAGTTCGACCGGCTCGAACGGCCGGTTCTGGTGGCTGGCGACATTAGCGTGCTGCGGCGGGCAGCCGAGATCCTGACGGTCAAGGCTGACGTCGTCTCGGGCGAGCAGGATTCGCTGCAAATATTTCGCTGCGGGGAGAAAAGTTTGCCGGTTCATGAGCTCTCTGCACTGGTCGTCGATGGCTGGCAGTTTGGCGCCACTTCGCTTGCGGCGGGCAAGGCGATGGCTGCATACGTCGAATGGGGGCTCCGGCAATGCCTTGATCATCAGGCGGCGGCCCTGGTCACCTGCCCGATCAATAAGGCGGCGATCAATGCCGCCGGCGTGCACTTCCCGGGGCATACCGAGCTGCTCGCCGAGCGCTGTGGTTGCGACAAGGTGGTGATGATGCTGGCCGGTGAAAAGCTGCGGGTCGGCCTGGTGACCACCCATCTTGGTTATCAGGCCGTGCCTGCGGCGCTGAGCGAGGCGGAAATCTTCGCCACCCTGCAGATTGTCAACCGGGCCTTGCGCGCTGATTTCGGTATTGAACAGCCGCACCTCGGCGTTCTGGCCCTGAACCCGCACGCCGGTGAGGGGGGGCTGTTCGGCAGCGAGGAGCAGGAACTGATCGTGCCGGCGATTCAGCGGGCGCAGACGGCCGGAATACGTGTCACCGGTCCGCACAGCGCCGACACCTATTTCCATTTCGCCGTGCAGGGGGCTGCTGACGCGGTGATCTGCATGTACCATGACCAGGGACTGATTCCGCTGAAGTTGCTGCATTTCGATGATGCGGTCAATGTCACTCTCGGCTTGCCGATTATCCGCACCAGCGTCGACCATGGCACCGCCTACGATCTGGCCGGGACCGGCCAGTCCAGCCCGGCCAGTCTGGTTGCGGCGCTCCGGATGGCGGACCAGATGGCTCGGAACCGCTGACGATGTATTTGAAACGGTAAGGTTGAATGACTAATAAAATCATCATCAAGGGTGCCTGCGAGCACAACCTGAAAAACCTCGACTTGGAGATCCCCCGCGATCAGCTGGTGGTGATCACCGGGGTCTCCGGTTCCGGCAAGTCGACACTGGCGTTCGATACGATCTACGCCGAAGGGCAGCGACGCTATGTCGAATCCCTGTCGGCCTACGCCCGGCAGTTCCTCGAACAGATGGACAAGCCGGATGTCGAGAGCATCGAGGGGCTGTCACCGGCGATTTCCATCGAGCAGAAAACCACCTCGCGCAATCCGCGTTCCACGGTCGGCACCGTCACCGAAATTTACGACTATCTGCGACTGCTGTTCGCCCGGGTCGGCCGGGTCTACTGCCACAAGTGCGGCAAACAGATCACCTCGCAGACGGTTGAGCAGATGGCCGATCGGATTCTCGCCTACCCGGAAAAGACCCGCCTGCTGTTGCTGGCGCCGATCATTCGAGGACGTAAAGGCGAATACCGTAAGGAACTGCGCCAGCTGCAGGCCGACGGCTTCGTCCGGGTTCGCATCGACGGCGAGATGTACGAACTCGGTTCGGAGCCGGAGCTCGACAAGAACAAGAAGCATACGATCGAGGTGGTGGTCGACCGGCTGGTGGTCAAGGAAGACATCCGCACCCGCCTGGTCGATTCGCTGGAGATCGCCCTGCGGCTTGCCGAGGGTGTGGTGCGGGTCGAGG
>DATFMT010000029.1:0-9340 GCA_035266745.1 Geothermobacteraceae bacterium
TATCCTGTTTTCCATAAAACCGGTTATAATTTAACTTGATCGAAAGGACTGTACAATGTTTGAACTTTTCATGTTACTAGGATTCGCCCTTGCGGCATTCAGTCAACTCCTGCCAGCCAACCCCAGAATGAGACAAAACCACGAGCAGGTGCAACGAGAGCTCATTCCCCGGCAAAAGGTCAGGTGCGACCCCCCGGGGGGCGTCCATCCGCTCAGGCGTTGCGCGGCGCAGCCCGGTTCTTTGCGACCAGCGGACCGACCACGTTATTCACTACGAAACTGATCAGGCTACCCGGGTTCAGCTATTTGCAAATTGGACCCGCTTTGCTAAAAATCAGAAGCAGTTTAGTTCCGGCAGGAGGTCGGCTTGACAAATATGTGTCTGTTCCTCACTGCAGTCATCGTGGCAGCACGACTGCCGGTCTCGACCGGCGTCGAATCCGCACCGCGACAAACCGACCTGCCACCACGCGTGGAGCTCGATTCGCCGGCCATGATCTATCGCGACGCAAGTAGCGCAGTTCTGAGTCAACTGGCCGGGCTGGCAACTGACGAGACGTTAACAGCCGATAGTATGGCTCTACAGGCTGGCCTGGCGCCGGCCCGCTGATTCTGCGACTTTGCTGCCAATCTGGTTAACATCGTACGGCCTGGGAATCTGTGGAGCGCCCTTTCTCGCTCCCGCACCTTGGCTCCTTGCCCTTCCGATTCTGTTTATTGTCCCCGGCTGCTTCCTGCGTCATCGCTCCCCCAACCTGGTGCTGACAGGGTTCTTTTTCCTGCTGGGCCTGGCAATAACAAGCCTGGCTCTTGGCAACACACCTGGCACTCTCCAGCTCAAAAACCTCGCCGATGGCAACGAAACAACCCTGCTGGGCAGGGTAGCCCGATCAAACCGCTTCGCTACCGGACAGCTCGTCCTCGATATCGATCAACTCCAGGTGCTACGCAACGGCCAGGCAAACGGGGTGCAAGGGAGGCTCAGGCTGCAGGTCAAGGAGGCACAACAAAACTACCTGCCTGGCTCCTGGCTCCGGTTCCGGGCGCGGCCGAAACAGCCAGCCAGATTCGGCATCCCGGGCGAATTCAACCGGCCGCTCTATCTCGCCAGCCAGGGTATATTTGCCACGGCCAGCCTGAACAATGAACGGGGCATTGCGACCCTGCCACCTCCTAGCGAGTCCTTGAGCTGGGAGGAACAACTCCTGCGCACCCGGGCCAACCTGACCAGTCAGCTTGCGATCCGGTATCCTGAACGCAGTGGCAAGCTGCTTCGCGCCCTGTTGCTCGGAGACAAAAGCGGCATGGATGATGATTTACGGGTCAGGTTGGGAAAATCAGGCTTGGCCCACCTGTTTTCCGTCTCCGGACTGCATCTCGGACTGGTGGCCGGATTCCTCTACCTGGCTGGGACTTTTCTCTGGCGCCGCTCAACTTGCCTGATCAATCGGGTGCCGGCTGGCCGGGTTGTCCCCCTGTTGACCCTCCCTGCTCTGTGGTGCTACATGGTCATCTCCGGAGCAGCGATTCCGACTCAAAGAGCCTTCCTGATGGCCGGAATAGCCGCCGGCCTGTTACTGCTGCGCCGACAGACTTCAGCTAAAACACTGTTGACGGTTGCCGCCTTCGGCTTACTGCTCATTCGGCCGCTGTCGCTTTTCAGTCCCTCTTTCCAGCTTTCGCTGGCCGGAGTCTGGGGGATCTGTTATCTGCTGCCAACCTGGCGGCGCAGCCTGGATGGCTTGCCGTTCTATCTGAGTTGGCCAGGCAAACTTTTCCTCGCGACCCTGGCGGCGGCGTTATGCACCTTCCCTTTTTCGCTTATCTACTTTAACCAGGTCAGCATCATCGGACCGTTCCTCAACCTGCTCGCCATCCCGGCAATCGGCTTGTTGGCCTTGCCGCTGGGGCTGACGGGGTTGCTTCTTCTGCGGTGCGGACTATTCCCCGGCGCGTACCTGCTCGATGCCAGCCATTGGGTTCTTGCAACGATCATGCAACTGGTGGATTGGCTGCTCAACGCCTCGCCTTTGATTGGACCGACCTGGTATCCCGACCCGTTACAGCTTATTGCCGTGCTGGCCCTGGTCGGAATAGTGCTTGTCCCGCGTCACGCAGGCCGACAAAGACGCCCGTTGCAGTTCCTCTGCCTCTTCCTCGCCATCCTGCTCAGCGTCGTACCGAACCGAACATCACCCGGGTTGCTGGTCACATCCCTGAGCGTCGGCCAGGGCGAGGCGACCCTGCTCACGATCAACGGAAAGCGGCATGTCCTGATCGATGGCGGCGGATTTCGCAACAGCTCGTTCGACGTCGGCAGGCAGCTGTTGGCACCGGCTCTCGGCCGACTCGGCGTCACCAAATTGGACCAGGTTGTCTTGACCCATAACCACCCGGACCACAGTTTCGGGCTTGGAGCGATTCTGACGCAAACACCGGCACCGGAATTTTTGACGGCCGTCGCCCAGGATCAACTCCCGGTTGAGTTGACTCTCAACCCGGACATCCATCAAAAAGCACGGCATTCAGGGTGGCAGCCCCTTGCCCAGGGGACCGGCTGGCAGCTGCAATTGTTCGCACCGGATCAGTCCGCCCGCAACCTCAATGACAGATCGCTGGTGGTGTATGCCTGCTTCGGCAGTGATGGAGTTTTACTGACCGGTGATCTCGAGCGAGCCGGGGTCAGCCAGTTGCTCGACAATCCGCCACCCGGGCCGGTCACGCTGCTGAAACTCCCGCATCATGGTAGCCGCCATTCCAACACCGGCGAACTGCTGACGGCATTTCGGCCCCAACTCACGTTCGTCAGCGCCGGCCGCCACAACCCGTTTGGCCTTCCCCACCCCGCATTGGTCGAACAGATCGATTCCATATCGACCCCCCTTTACCGGACCGACCGGGACGGCTCGGTCCAGTTTCGTTCCAGCGGCCTCGGATGGCAGGCTAAGGCCTATAATGGCTGGCTTTTCCGTTGACATAACCTGCGGATTTTGTTAGCTTCAGACACTCATTTCCGGGGAGTAAAGAGCGATGGCAAAACCTACCGTCCTGGTCGTTGATGACGAATTGTTCTTCCGTCGTCTCTACACTGAAATCCTAGAAGAGGATGATTACGACGTCGAAGCCGTTGACTCCGGAGATGCCGCCTTGGAACGCCTGCACCGTGGGGGGATCGATCTGATCGTTTCCGACATGGTCATGCCGGGGCTCGACGGCCTTGAAGTCTTGCGACAGGTCAGGCAGGTCGACAATCCACCCGATCTGATCCTTGCGACCGGACACGCGACCCTGGAAACGGCAATCCAGGCCCTTAAAAATGGCGCCCGCGACTACCTGATCAAGCCCTTCAACCCGGAAGAACTGAAGCACCTGGCCCGGACCTGTCTTGAACAAAGACGATTGCTCAACGAAAATTCCCTGCTAAAAAGTCAAATCAGGCTATTTCAAAAAGGGCAGAATCTCGCTTCCCTCCTCGACATCGACCGCATTTTGGTACAAACGGTCGCAGCGATTCTCCAGGAATCAGGCGAAGGCCGGGGATTGGCATTCCTGCTCAACAAGAATGAAGTCGACCGGGTTGCAGCCCTGCACGGTTTTGACGAACCGACCGGCAAGTTGCTGGCCGATAAACTGCTGCCGCTGGTCCATGGCCTGAACGGGATGCGCATCCTGCGCAAAACTGACTTAGTGGAGCTGACCGGGTTTAAGATGAACCTGCAGACGATATGTCTGTTCCCGTTGCGCTGCCAGAAAACTCTCAAAGGCGCATTGGTCATCGTCAACCCGGCTGGAACCAATTTCAGCGACGGCGTATCGCTTGAAAACCTGACATTTCTCGCCGAGCAGTCGTCCATCGGTTTCGACAACGCCTACCGCTACAAGGGCGCCCGCGAACTGATCTATACCGACGATTTGACCGGCCTGTTTAACCAGCGTTACCTCGACATCGTCCTGGAGCAGGAGATTCGCCGGGCCGAACGTTACGGCCTGGAATTCTCAATCCTGTTTCTCGACCTCGACCTGTTTAAAAACGTCAATGATGTTCACGGTCACATTGCCGGCAGTAACGCCCTCAAAGAGGTCGCCAAAATTGTTCGCAACTGCATTCGCGAGGTCGATGTGCCGTTCCGTTATGGGGGCGATGAGTTTACCGCCCTGCTGGTCGAAACCGGCGTCGAGGGAGCAGCGATTGTCGCAGAGCGAATTCGCCGGGAGATCGAGAATCACGTATTCCTAAAAAAATACAACCAGAACAGCCGCTTGACGGCCAGTATCGGATATGCAACATTTCCGCACCACGCCAAAGATAAAAATGCGGTCATCGACCTGGCGGACAAGGCCATGTATTTTGGCAAGAAAGTTCGTAACATTGCCTGTGGTGCCGGAGACCTCAAGTCTCAATGATACTTCGACTGGTCCTGCAGCGGTTCACAAACTGCATGTGGTTGACCGCCCCGACCCTGGTTTTCCCGCAAGGTTCACAGACGACCCGGCGGTGAAAAGAAAGAAGTCTCAATCCTGTTCTCCGACATCCACCGGTTCACCTCCCTGGCCGAAGGCTTGTCACCGATCAAGGTGCTCGGCATCTTGAATCAATTACTTCAGCACCATGG
Organism: Geothermobacteraceae bacterium; assembly: GCA_035266745.1. GTDB lineage: Bacteria > Desulfobacterota > Desulfuromonadia > Desulfuromonadales > Geothermobacteraceae > DATFMT01. Next base: position 4,614 of record DATFMT010000029.1, read on the forward strand.
TCGAGGAGGTGACCTCGAACGAGGGTGGTCAATAAATAAATGGAGAGGGCTCGATCTTGGCCCTACTTGGGGCATTGCACTCGCTCGGTAACGATCCGTTGCATTTGCAGTGCGCACGCGAAATACAACACTTTAATCGTCATCGGGTCGAACGCTACCGCCAACCCCTTGGGGATCGGCCAAGCGGCGGACCGATGGTCGCCGGCAATATCGATTCGGCAATTCGCTTAGAGGACCTGGCCAGCGGCGATAATATAATGTCGCTGACCGGTTGCAGGAGTTGCCAAGCGGGTCGAGATCCTCGACTCTGAAGTGACCTTTAACAAGCTCGGCGATCTGGCCGAAACGCACCTCAAAGGCCCCGTGGAGATCCAGGGCAATAATCATCCGATCGAGGGCGAACCTCTCGCTGGCCTCAAAATCGACCATGTCGGATTTTTGAACATCTCGGCATAGACTGACAACTCAATCTGGTTTCGGCAGCGGGAAAATGGTCGCTGCTCTTGAAAGGCAAGTCAAAGTGAGCATTACAGGAATCAAGGGAATGAATGATATCCTGCCATCGGAGTCCCATCTCTGGCAGGAACTGGAAACAGCGGCCAGGAGTATTTTCGCAGCTTACGGGTTTAGCGAGATCCGCGTACCGGTGGTGGAGAAAACCGAGCTGTTCAGCCGCTCGATCGGCGAGACGACCGATATCGTCGAAAAGGAGATGTATACCTTCGACGACAAGAGCGGCAATTCGCTGACCCTGCGCCCGGAGGGGACCGCTCCGGTCATGCGCTCGTTCATCCAGAACAAACTGCATGCCGCCGACCCGGTCGCCAAACTCTATTACCTCGGCCCGATGTTCCGCTACGAGCGCCCGCAAAAAGGGCGCTATCGCCAATTCCACCAGATCGGTGCCGAAGTCATCGGCGTGGACGATCCGAAGATCGATGCCCAGGTCCTGGCGATGCTGGTGCACTATTTCAGTGCTGTCGGCATCGAGGATGTCGAATTGCAGGTCAACTCGCTCGGTTGCCCGGAATGTCGCCCGGGCTACCGCCAGACCCTGATTGCCTTTCTCGAAGCCCGCCTCGACACGCTTTGCGAAGATTGTCGGCGGCGCTACCGGAGCAATCCGTTGCGAGTTCTCGACTGCAAGGTGCCCGGCTGCAAGGACGCCACCGCCCATGCCCCCTCGGTCCTTGACCACTTGTGTGGCGGCTGCGCCGATCACTTTGCCGCGGTCCAGGGCCACCTGAATGCGCTGAACCTCCCCTTCAGCATCAACCCCCGCATGGTCAGGGGACTCGATTATTACACTAAGACCACCTTTGAAATGGTCACCAATCGGCTCGGATCACAGAACGCGGTGGCCGCCGGTGGCCGTTATGACGGGCTGGTCAAGAGCCTCGATGGGCCGGATCTTCCCGGCATCGGCTTTGCCATGGGCCTGGAGCGTCTGGTGCTGATGAAAGGGGACTCGAGCACCCCGCCAGAAGGCCCGGAACTGTTTTTCTGTGGCATCGGCGAGGCGGCGGCCGACACCGCCTTCATGATCATGTCGGCCCTGCAGAAGAACCTGATCCACGCCGAAATGGATTACCAGGGCAAGAGCCTCAAGGCACAGATGCGGCGTGCCAACAAGCTCGGCAGCCGCCAGGTCCTGATTCTCGGTGAGGAAGAACTGAGCCGCGGAACCGCCCAGCTGAAAAACATGGCCGACGGGACTCAGCAGGATATCGCCCTGGAAACCGCGATTCCGGAATTGCTCAGGCAGTGCCGCCCGGAAACGGTGTGATTTCGATTGTCCTTGACGTCCGTGAAAGCAGCTCATTATAATCCGACCTTCGCGCTGGCCTCTCAACCCGGCCAGCGCCGGCTTCGAATCAACAAATCCAACGGAGGAAGACCCCGTGAATGACATTTTAGGCAACTGGAAACGCTCCCATTACTGTGGCGAACTGCGCGCCGCGGATATCGGCAAGGACGTCTGCATGATGGGCTGGGTTCAACGCCGCCGGGATCACGGCGGCCTGATCTTTATCGACTTGCGCGACCGCGAAGGCATCGTCCAACTGGCGCTCGACCCGGACCGCGACCCCGAGGCGCACGCCAAGGCCGACCGGGTCCGCAACGAGTGGGTCGTCGCCGCCATCGGCAAGGTCTCGCCGCGCCCGGAAGGGACTGTCAATCCAAAGATGCCGACTGGTGAAGTCGAGGTCGAAGTCTCTGAACTGCGCCTGCTCAACCAGGCCGAGACCCCCCCCTTCATGCTCGACGAGTACACCGACGTGGCCGAGAGTATCCGCCTCAAACATCGCTATCTCGACCTGCGCCGACCGGCCGTGCAGAAAAATCTGATTCTGCGCCACCAGGTCAGCCGGGCGACCCGGACCTATCTAGACGAGAAGGGCTTTCTCGAGATTGAAACCCCGGTGTTGACCAAGAGTACCCCGGAAGGAGCACGCGATTATCTGGTGCCAAGCCGGGTCAACCCGGGCCAGTTTTATGCCCTGCCCCAGTCGCCCCAGATCTTCAAACAGCTGCTGATGGTCGCCGGCTATGATCGTTACGCCCAGATCACCCGCTGTTTCCGCGACGAGGATTTGCGTGCCGACCGCCAGCCGGAGTTCACCCAGATCGACTGCGAAATGAGCTTTGTCGATCGGGATGATGTCATGGATGTTATGGAGGGACTGATCGCGACCATCTTCAAAGAGGCGATCGGCGTCGATGTCACACTGCCGATGCAGCGCATCAGCTACGCCGAGGCGCTCGATCGCTACGGGGTTGACAATCCCGATATCCGCTTCGCCATGGAACTGGTCAATTTGACCGACCTGGTCAAGGCAAGCGGCTTCAAGGTCTTCGCCGAGGTTGCCGCCAAGGGCGGGCTGGTCAAGGCCATCAACGTCAAGGGTGGTGCCAGCTTCTCCCGCAAGGATCTCGACGATCTGACCGGATTCGTCGGCATCTATGGCGCCAAGGGACTGGCCTGGGTCAAGATGACCAAAGATGGCTGGCAGTCGCCGATCGCCAAGTTTTTCACCCCTGCGGAGCTGAGCGCAATCGAACAAGCCCTCGGCGCCGAAACCGACGACCTGCTGCTGTTTGTCGCCGACACTGCCCAGATCGCCAATGAGGCACTGGGCCGGTTACGCGGCCACCTTGGCCACAAACTCGGCCTGACGGCCAAGGACAATTTCAAATTCACCTGGGTCACCGACTTCCCGCTCTTTGAGTGGGATGAAGAGGCCAAGCGGCACGTCGCCGTCCACCACCCGTTTACCGCTCCGCTCGACGAGGATGTCGCCCTGCTTGACAGCGCACCTGGGGAAGTCCGCGCCAAGGCCTATGACCTGGTCCTCAACGGTTCGGAGATCGGTGGCGGCAGCATCCGTATCCATGACCAGAACATCCAGAGCCAGATGTTCCGCCATCTCGGCATCGATGCGGAAGAAGCCCGGCAGAAGTTCGGTTTCCTGCTCGATGCACTTTCCTACGGTGCCCCGCCGCATGGCGGTATCGCGTTCGGGCTTGACCGACTGGTGATGATCCTGACCGGTGCCGAATCGATTCGCGACGTCATTGCTTTCCCGAAAACCCAGAAAGCCACCTGCATGATGTCCGAAGCTCCCGGAACGGTTGATGAGAAGCAATTGCGCGAGCTTTCGATTCGCCTGGCGGCCCGGGCGAAACAGGATTGATATGTGGCCGGCGTCTTGAATGCGCCGGCAAATCAACCTATGAAGCAGCTGATCGTCTTCATAATCATCCTCTTGTTTTTCGGCAGCGGCTGTACGCCGCCGCCTAATCATGAGTTGGATAATGCGCGCCAAGCCCTCGCCAACGCCTATGCGGTTGACGCTGATGAAGTCGCAAAAACCGAGTATCTGGCGGCCCAGGCCGCCCTGCGCCATGCCGAACAACTGGTGCAGCAGGGCGAGTACCAGGCCGCCCGGGAACTGCTGCCCTATGCAACAGCCCAAGCCCGGCGAGCCTCGGAACAGGCGGTCAAAACCAAACACGAACTGAAAAAAAGGCAGGCCGAGCAGCAGGCGGTAGAACAAAAACAGCGTGAAGCAAAATTGTATCGTGAGAAAATAGTGCCGCCGGTCGTCAAGCCGGCCCCGGTTGTCAGGCAACAGATTCAGAAGCTGTCCAGTTATCAGGTGACAACTGAAGAGAGCCTCTGGGCCATTGCCGCCAGGGAAAATGTTTATGACGACGGCATGCTCTGGCCACTGCTCTACAAAGCCAACCGCGATCAGATCAAGGATCCGCGTAAGGTCTACCCAGGACAAACGCTGACAATTCCCCGCTCGGCAACCTCAAAAGAACTCGAAGCGGCTCGCCAGGAAGCTGTTGAATCGGGACTACCTCCCCTTCAGACAAAATAAACCATCAATCCAAACATCTGTAATTAAACACTTTTTACTCTGACCAATAGTTGAGCCTTCAGAATTCGCAGTGCCGGATTTTCCCTTGACAGCCCATTTCTCTTTGTATACTGTATACAACGCTCTATGCTCACCCAGGTTTAACATATCTGGTTTTTCATTCTCAGTGGGCTCCTGTTCAGGCAGGCGTCTCAATCAAACTGAATTAAACATCAAGGAGAGAGACATGGCAAAAATTATCTGGTCAGAAATTGATGAAGCACCGGCATTGGCAACTTATGCCTTTTTGCCGATCGTTCAGGCGTTCTGCAAGGGGACCGGCGTCGACGTCGAGACCTT
>DATFMT010000030.1:0-6253 GCA_035266745.1 Geothermobacteraceae bacterium
GAAGGTCACCGCCATCCCCATGCCGAGCGCTGTCTCGACCTTCTTCGATACGCCCAGAAACGGGCAGATCCCCAGAAAACGCGCCAACACGAAGTTGTTGACGAAGATTGCACTGATCAGTATGAGCGCCAGTTCGATCATTTAGATAACTCTTTCAGCGTAAGCATTGAAACAGCCCCATGCACCAGAGACAGCTGCCGCAGGGTTCCCCCTTGACGTGGCAGTCCTGCTCGAACTCCTCGGTCTGCACATAGTCGCAGGGGGCCAGGCGGCAACTGATACAGAAGGGATAGTCGTAGTTGATCACGCTCTTGCGGAAGGTGGCAAATTCCTGCTTGTTCCAGATCTCCTCTAGGGAGCTTGACTTCAGGTCGCCGAAGGTTTTCGGTCGGACCTGCTGGTCCCAGCCACTGGCAAAACAGTTGTAGCGATGCCAGAGGAAATAACAGGGATGGACTTCGCCCTCCCAGGAGATGAACGCACCGCCATCCTCGACGAAGTGGCACTTGCGGTCATCCTTGGGCACGATCTCCGGCAGGCGCAGGTCTAGGCCAGTTCGTTCCGCCACCTGACGTGCCCGGTCGAGGATGCCGTTGAGGTGCGCGAGCCAGTCGTGGTCGATGGCGAACAGCTTGCTCAGGTCAAGAAACAGCTCGCGCTCGGCCGCTGCCGCTTTCATCCGTTCGACAAACTCGATGATGCGTTTTTCTTCCGGGTTCTTGCTGAACTTGAAGAGAATGTCGAAATATCGGTCGATATCGACTCCCTCTTGCGCGGCACGGGACTTCCACAGCTGGAAATGCGCGATGGCGTCCTCGGTGCAGTTCAGGTAAGCCGCCTGGTCAGCGTGCTCCTGGTCGTAAGGGAGGAGATGGGTGACGATAGCGAAGGTCGCGCCCCGCTCGGCGGCCCACTCCAGCGTGTCCGGCAGTTCTTCCAGATTGCTCCGGGTCAGGACAAACTCGGCACCGACTTGCAGGTCGTCGCGGCCCGTGCTCTGTTTAGCTTTAGCGAGCGCGGCAAAGGCAGCATCAATGGCAGGCAGGTTACCACCCTGGCGCATGCGCTTGAAGGTTTCCGGGCTGATCGAATCGACCGACAGGCAGATACGATCGAGGCCGGCCAAGGCCAATGCTTGCGCGCGCTCATCGGTCAGCAGCAGGCCGTTACTCTGAAAGCCGATCCAGCTGTCGACGGGCATGCACTGCCTGGCCAGGGCGACGAAATCTTCCAGCTGGGCATGCAGCAGCGGCTCGCCGACACCGTTGAGGATCAGTGCTTCCAGGTGCGGAAAGGCGGGCTCCAGGCGGGCGTACAGCTCGGCGGGGAGGTCGCCCTCCGAACAGTGGGCAGTGTCGGTTTGCTTGACGCACATGGCGCAGCTGAGATTACAGCGCGATGTCGTCTCAACGAACAGCTTGGATGGATATTGGCGCAACGCCGGGTGTATCTGGTCTGGCACGGCTGTCAAACTTGAACTCCTTTATTGGAACACACGTCTGCCAAAGAGTTCCTGGTAAATTGCTGAACTCCCGGGCGGCGGAACATTGACAACACTACATAGAGCAAAACATGCGCCAAAAGCACCTGGTCGCTGCTGATCTGTCGGACCTCATCCCAGCGCGACCGCTTCTAGCCACGATCTGTTTAATTATGAGCCAGAAAGAAAATCCTAAAAGTTTCGTAGCAATTATAGCCAATCCTGCCATCGCTTGGTAATAGAATGCAATATTGCCGGGGGGAAACTCGCCATTGGGGAGAAACTCTACAACCTGTCAACGCAATTGAATGCACGTGAGGATGTCAGGTGTAGTTAAATGAATCAGTTTGCTGTTCTGCGACGGCAGCTAATCCCAAAGCAGAGTCCAGAAACTGGCTCTTTAGCTGCTCCGAGTACTCGGCACGCCCCTTGCTATTTTAGTTATGTCGTTACATCAACCCACCCATACAACTAACGCAAGTCAAATAAATCCATGGGTGATTCATGAGGTCGGAAACACAACGGTATCATTTGGTCAAACGAATCAAGTCACGGTTGCTGGTTGATGTTTTACCGACCACTGGCATGATGATCATGCTGGCAATGGCGATGGTCTGGTGGAACAGTTGAGGCAGATTTGAAAAATAGTAGCAACAGTTATTGAGTTGGCTTTCGATCAAACCCCGACCTTGTTACGAGGTCTTTTCAGCCGGCAATCGGCAGATATCTTCCTATTCTTCGATTTTTACATTAACTTAAATCCGCCTCCGGACAAGTGCGTTTTTTTGGCTTAGGGAAGAGCCTTGAGCCCAAAACGAGCTTTGTCAGGGAGGAGAGGTGCGACTGAAACAGGAAAGGTTTAATTACCATGCGAGGAACGTTGTTAACGATTGCAGCTCTACTGGTGACTGTACCGGCATTCGCTTCGAGCGGAGAATATGTGAGCCCCGAGAATTTGACTGCAACGACTTTTGGCATTATCGGGCTGGTGATTTTTATCGCTGCCTATCTTCTGGTCATTTTCGAAGAACAACTGCATTTACGCAAAAGCAAGCCGGTTATCGTCGCCGCCGGACTGATCTGGGTTCTGGTTGCGCTGGCCTACCGGGCGATAGGTCAGCCGGAGGCCGCCCACGCGGCGATTCTTGGCAACATCACCGAGTACGGCGAGCTGTTTTTGTTTCTGCTGTCGGCGATGACCTATATCAATGCCCTAGAAGATCGCAATGCTTTCGGCGCCCTGCGCTCCTGGCTGGTCAATAAGGGCTACACCCTGCGAACCGTCTTCTGGCTGACCGGCCTGCTATCCTTCATCATCTCACCGGTCGCCGACAACCTGACGACCGCGTTGCTCATGGGTGCGGTGGCGATGGCGGTCGGCGGTAATAATCCCCGGTTCGTGGTGGTCGCCTGCATCAACATCGTGGTCGGCGCCAACGCCGGCGGTGCCTTTTCACCCTTCGGCGACATCACCACCCTGATGGTCTGGCAGAAGGGGCGGGTCGCCTTCTGGGAGTTCTTCGACCTGTTCGTGCCGGCTTTGATCGACTGGCTGCTGCCGGCGCTGTTGATGAGCTTTTCGGTTCCCAAGATCAAACCGACCGTAACCGACGCCTCGGTGTCCCTCAAGTTCGGGGCGCGGCGGATCATGCTGCTGTTCCTGCTGACCATCGTCACCGCCGTCTGTTTCCACAACTTCCTTGATCTGCCGCCGGCGGCGGGGATGATGCTCGGCCTCGGCTATCTCTCGCTCTTCTCCTTCTACCTCAAGAAGCACGAGGGGCGCCCGACCACCGGAGGCGATCCGCTGAATGAAACCGGACATGAAGCCGGCGGCTTCGACCTGTTCCAGAAGATCGCCAAGGCCGAGTGGGACACCCTGCTGTTCTTCTACGGGGTGATCCTCTGTGTCGGCGGGCTCGGCCAGTTCGGCTATCTGGCCATGGTGTCGCACTCGCTTTACGATGGACTCGGTGCCACCACCGCCAATGTCTTGGTCGGGTTGCTTTCGGCAATTGTCGACAATATTCCGGTGATGTTCGCTGTGCTGACCATGAACCCGCATCTCTCCCTCGGACAGTGGTTGCTGGTGACCATGACCGCCGGGGTCGGCGGTAGCCTGCTTTCCATTGGTTCTGCCGCCGGAGTTGCGTTGATGGGAACGGCGCGCGGAGTCTACACTTTCGGTAATCACCTGAAGTGGGCCTGGGCGGTGGCGCTCGGTTATGCTGCCGCGATCGCCGCGCACATGCTGCTGAATGCCGCGAGATTCTAGTTGCCGGGTCGTTTAAACGGTAAGGAGCTTTAAACAAGACCCCCGCCTAAAAGGCGGGGGTCTTTTGCTGCGCAAAGCGAAAGGATCCCTCCAAGGTCATCTTCAGTTTGGGCGTGGAGGTTGAGCGATACGATGGATTCTGTTGGGCGCCGGCTATTTAGGCGGGTGAGGGCAGGTCGATGATCCTGACATAGACCATGGTCTGGTTCAGCAGCAGATAGGCGATTTCCCCAAACGTAATCGGTCCCGGTATGCCGGGCGGGGCCTCCAAGTATGGCTCATGGTCGCGGTGGTTGAGGATGCAGTTGCAGGCAAAGAGGAGATGTTGCTCCAGGCCGGTCGGCATAAGTTGCTCAAACCTGTTGTTGTAGTTCGTCACCGGACGGGCGTGCTTGTAACTCAGGTTACTGAAAACAGGTGCATAGAATTCAACGGCTTCCTGCCGTTCGTTGACTTCGCGAATGCTGGTATTGATCGATATGCCGTGGTAGTCAGCGACCAGGGGCAACCAGGTGTCGATGTTCTTGTCCAAGAGATAGTCCCGGTAATTTTGCAACCGGCCGTTGATGTAGGCGGAACGGGTCTTAAAGCCATCATCGGGGAACACGATCTGGTCGCCGGATCCCTGGGAGAAGAGATTGATGATGCCGATATCGGCTACCTTGTCGTTAGGGAGAGTGATGTGCATGACGACGGCTGCGTTTTCGCTTGCCACCTTGTTCATGCCATTGTAGGCCTTGGGTAGCTGAAATCCCGGTTTTTTGAGGTCGACACCGGATATCCAGCCGATCAGCGGACGGACTGCAAAGCTTTCGAAGTTCGGCGCATGCAGGGCAAAAGTATAGTGGGTTGAGGCCTTGGCCGGGATAATGATGAAGCTGATGCCGTTCGCGGGAGCGTCCGCATAGACCCTGTGGATCGAGGTTTCGTCGTATTGGCGGATATCGACCGATTGAACAAAGTCGGGCAGTACGGTCACGTGAATTTTTTCCCGGGAGTGTTGCGGGTGCTGTTCGATCATGAAATACGGGGTCGTCCCGCCGATCCAGCATCCTGCCGGCAGGTCTGACAATAGCTCTTCATCTCCGGCCAGGAGCAGTTTTTGTCCCTGGCCAATTAATCCCCTGACATCTTCGGGAGGAAGCAAGACGTTCACTCTTGGGCTTCCGTTCCGAGGACTTTGTCTAGATCGTTTCGGGCGCTGGGAAGATTCAGATTCTGCAGGAAGAGTTCGCGTAACTCGCGGGCGCAGCGGTCGAGTCGCATCGGCGAGGGTTGCTGATGGAAACTTCTGACCAGGGCACTTTGCAGAATGCGGGCTGCCAGAAATTCAAATTCGATATTCATTTTTCCGGAGACGATATCTTTCCAGACCGGCTCCAGGTTTGCGCTAGCAACCATTGCGACGTCCTGATTCATCTATTGCGCCGATCCGCAGACTTTAAATCTGCCGTGAACTGGCGGCCGTGGAGTGGGCTCTGTCGGAAAAAAAGCGACCCTTCAGATAGCCGAGTCGTGATGAAATCGACTCGGCCGCGGCAAGCAGCAGTTGCGTCTGTTGCACGCGCAGTTGGTCCGTGCTGACGCGGAAATCCGGGGAGATGATCAGCAGCGCACCCTGAATCCGGTTGTCGTAATCGAGCAGCGGAGCGGCAAGCGAGACAATCCCTTCAGCGATGTCGTTTTCAACCATGGCGATGCCGTGGTTGCGGATTTCGTTCAGGCCTTGGAGCGACACCACGGTCGGCTGCTCCCCTTTGCTGAAGGCGGCCAGGACCAGGCCGGCAGCGGAGCTGCGGATGGGAAAGCGGCGGCCGAGCATCGATGTGACCTTGACCTGCTGTGGTGTGTCGGCCAAGCCGATCAGCAGGATTTCATCATTCTTGCGGACTGCCAGGTAGACCGACTCGCGGCTCTGCCGGGCCAGCTGATCCATGATCGGCCTGGCCTTGTCGAGCAGCGCCATCCGTGACAGGCATTTTTGCCCGACCTCAAAAGCCGACATGCCGAGGCGGTAACGGTGGGAACTGTGGTCCTGTTCGATGTAACCCCGGCGTTGGAAGGTAACCAGCAAGCGATAGACCGTCGATTTGCTGAGCCCGATACGTTCGCTCAATTGCGAGAGATGAAGTTCCTGCTTGGAGTCGCTCATCGCTTCCAACAGGAGCAGGGCATTGTCGACGGACTGGACGTAATACTTGTCGTGAGTGCTGGTATCGTTGGCTTTCATGTTTAAGGTCTTCCTGTCGTTCGCAGATGACGAGTGCGACGAGTTGCCGGGGATCATTTGTAGTGCGGATTTCACTCGGCGGTTGCAGGTGGGGATGAAGCCCGCCTCGTCTTTTGTCTTGTTTGTTAATGGGGCAGTCAGGGGCACAGGGCCCCTGACTGCCAACTGACCGAGTCGCTCGATCAGATCGTTGCTGTTGCTTTAGAAGTTGACGATCGCGCCCAAGGCGATGGTGTTGGTTTCTTCTTCAGGGCTGCCGATCGAGATG